>CATJIF010000077.1 GCA_949740445.1 uncultured Peptostreptococcaceae bacterium
GATAATGTCAAATTATCGGTAAAAAAGGAGAGGACGGTAATTTGACGGAACTGCAAGTTCACAAACCTCCTCTCCTGTTTTCATTCTTAAAGGAGGAATTAGAAAATGAAAAAAGTACTTTCATTGGTTCTGGTCCTCTCCATGATCTTAGGAAGCTTCGGCATGGTCTTTGCAGCCACCCCCTCCGACGTTGTCGGCAGGGACTGCGAAGCCGCCGTGGCAGTTCTGACAGATCTGGGCGTGGTTTCCGGATACAAGGACGGCACTTACAAGCCGGAAGGTATCGTAACCCGCGCGGAGATGGCCACACTGATCGTAAAGGCACTGGGGCTTGAAGGCTACGCCACTGGAACCTCCCGTTTTTCTGACATGAGCGGAAACTGGGCGGACGGCTACGTAGCGTATGCCAATACCCTGGGCATTCTGTCTGGCTACGCTGACGGTACCTTCCGTCCCAACCAGACAGTCACCTGCGACCAGGCGATTACCATGATCATCAATGCTTTGGGCTACACCGCTGATTCTCTCAACGGTACCTATCCGGGCGCCTTTGTTTCGAAGGCCAAGACGCTGGGCGTTTTAGACGGCGTCCGCTCCGGCAGCACCGGCGCCAACAGAGGCGATGTAGCAATCATGCTGTACAACGCTCTGGATCAGGCCATCGGCAAGGTCAATAAGGACGGCGACTGGACGGGCATCGGCATTAAGTTCAATTCCAAGGGCGAAGCTGTGGAATACGACACCATGCTGAACCGCCTGGATGCCAAGGTATATGAGCCCAGCAAGAGCGACTATGCCATGGAGGATGTGGACGATAACGCCTTTATCCTTACCGACAGCATGGCCGACGATGCCGTAGCGAATGTAAAGGCTTACGTGGGCGCCGTTGTGACTGCCTACGTCAATGACGACGACGAAATCATCGCCATCAAGGAATGCTTCTCCAATTTCGTAACCGGAAGCTTCAATTCCAAAGGCGATGTATTCGAAGCAGATGAAGGGGATTTCGATATGTCTATCGGCTCCGGTGCCGATTCTGTGGGCGCGGCTTTCTTAAACGGAGCAGCAGACAAAACCTTCGATGTCCAGAAGGTCGAAGTTAAGTCTAACATGAAGGCCGACGATCTGACTGCCATTACTGATGCTAAAATCACTTTGGCTGTGGATCTGTCCGGAAAGAAAATCAAAGAAGTCTATTCCGTCGCTTACTGGAAAGTAACGGAGGAAGGCATTGTCGATAAGGATGATGTTGCCGATATCCGCAGCAACCACAAGCTTCTGGGCGTCGATCTTCCGGAGGACGACGATGACGAACTGGATATGACTGCTGTAGAATTCTACGGTATCACCGATTACGACGGCATCAAAGAAGACAGCGTCGTTTACATCTACGCCAAGGGCGGAGATTCCAACAACGAAGCTGCCAGAGTGGCTGTGGGCAACAACCGCGCTTCCGGCGAGGTTTCCCGCGTTAAATTCAGCGGCGATGACGTGAATAAAATTACGGTCAGCGGTACGGAATACAAATTCGCACTGCGCGCTTTAGAGGATAACAATGTAAACTCCGAGGTAACGCAGAGCTCTGTCAACAAAATCGAATCCGGAGACGACATCACGCTGTATCTGGACGCTTACGGCTATATCTACGACTTCGACAGAAGCGGCAGCTCCGCTACGGATTACGCTGTTGTGCTGAAATGGGAAGACAAAGAAGGAAACAAGATTTCTTCCGATCCCAAGCTGAAGCTCTTACTGGCCGACGGCTCGACCAAAACCTTTAACGTAGACGACGATGAAGACAATGACTTTATCGGCTACATTATGGATAAGGATGGCCAGTGGACCGACATCGAAGCTGGCATGCTGATTAAGTACGGCGTGGATAAGAATGGCGACATCGACAGCATTGAGGCTGTTGGAAATAACGACGACGAGCTGACAGTAGTAACAAATACGATCAAGAAAGACGTATCCTCCAAGGGATACTGGAACGGCAAGAAGATTGCAGAAAATGCAGCGCTCTTTGCCTTCGACACCACCGATCCTACCAACGATGAGGACGATTATTCCATCATCGCCTACAAGGGTCTGTGCGGAAGCGACGATGTAACCGCAAGACGTTACGTTATCGACGACAACGAAATCGTGGCAATGCTTCTGGAAGACGACTTCTCCTCCGGCGACAGTGTCTGGGGCGTCGTGGATGGCAGAGCCAAGAACAACTCCGATGCCGGAGCTGAAATCACCATGTGGATCGACGGTTCTACCACTACCTACAATGCGGACGACGGCAACGATGCCTACGGAAAAGCCAAGGGCAACGACCTGTTTAAGGTAGAATTCGATACCAACGGCGACATCAGCAAGTTAAAGCGCTTCGTCGATGAAATTGAATCCGACGACGAACTGCGCATGGCAACGACCGGAGCCATCAGCGGAAGTGCTTCCCTGAGCAGCAACACCTTCAAGTACAGCGGAATGACCGAAACCACAAGTGACGGCAAGGCGCTGGCCACTGAGGAAATCGACGATCTGACCATCGATAGCGACGTTGTCATCTATGTGATGAACGAAGACGGCGACTGGAACAGAGGCAGCAGATCCGACCTGAGAAACCTGAAGGAAGGCGACGAGGTCAGCTTCTACGATGTGGCGGATAACGACGGCGTATACGACATCGTTATTATCATCGAGCACTAATCCAGCAGTGATCCGGCAATCGTCAATAACGAACGGATTATCATAACTCAGCAGAACCGGCTTTCTCAAAAGCCAGTTCACATAACAAACCAAAGAGAGCATCCAGTGCAAACGGCTGGATGCTCTCTTTTATGTGCAAAAAACCATGTGCGAAAAATCGCAAGGCCCCCGCTATGTTCCCATCAACAGCCAACTGGCAGTTATCCAGCTGCCCTGCCCTCTCCTTTTTCCTGTACGCCCGGCTATTGTATGATAGGATAATACACTATAACACCGCGGAAAGGAGGCCTGATACCCATTTCAGGAAATACTTACGGCTATGTTCGTGTCAGCACCAGAGAACAGAGCGAAGATCGGCAGCTCATCGCCATGGAGGAACTGTCCATCCCAGAAAAAAACATCTTTTTAGACAGACAGTCCGGCAAGGACTTTGATCGGCCTCAATATAAAAAGCTGGTCAAAAAATTAAAACCGGACGATTTGCTCTATATCAAGAGTATCGACCGGCTGGGGCGCAACTATGAAGAAATCCAGCGCCAGTGGAGAATATTAACCAAAGAGCGAAAGGTGGATATCGTCGTGCTGGATATGCCTCTTTTGGATACCCGGCGGGGAAAGGATCTGATGGGAACCTTTCTCAGCGACATTGTCCTTCAGGTGCTGTCTTTCGCAGCGGAAAACGAACGCACCAACATCCGCCAGCGCCAGGCAGAGGGAATCGCCGCGGCCAGGGCAAAAGGCATTCGGCTGGGGCGGCCTCCGCAATCGCTTCCGCCAAACTATCACAGCGCCTATCAGCGATGGAAATCCGGAAGGATTACCGGTACGGCAGCAGCCAGGGAATGCGGAATGCCCTTGTCTACCTTCCGCTACCGGGCAAAAATCTACGAAAAAAAAACGCTTCCTTAACGGACAGCGGACAGTGGTTGCAGAAATGTGTACTTTTCTGTAACTTCATATCGGTTTCTCACCTGGAGAAAGGATATCATAAAAAGCGCTGATTTTCAACACTTACACTAAAAATTCTCAAATTCCTCCGAAAATTCTTAAGACGATAGACCCCTTACAGAAAAGTACGCCTTTTCGTTACATCGACAGAGCCCTTCCTGCCAAAGATATACGCGGTGTTAAGACCCCTCTGCGTTCTTGGCAGCGGAAGGCAAATCATTGAAGGAGGAAAGAAATATGCAAGAAGGAATCGAATGTTCTTCTTATTCTGTTCTACGGACAGAAAAAAAATATGAAATACCACCCGATACCAGAAGCGTACTGACAACGCGCCTCTCGAAAATTATGGATATGGACCGCTACAGCGGAGCCCGTGGCTATCTCGTGCGGTCGCTGTACTTTGACAGCATTGGCGACGACGATTTTCTCGACAAGATAAACGGGCTGGAATCGCGCAAAAAAATCCGGCTGCGTACATATTCCCTGACACAGCCGTGGATAAAGCTGGAGCTCAAGCAAAAACAGGGCGCCGTACAGATGAAAAAAACACTGCAAATATTGCCGCAAACAGCAATGGAATTGATGCGCGGGCATTTTGCTCCTCTCCTGGCGCAGGAAGGCAGTTTTCCGAAAGAACTGTATCAAATGCTATCCTGCGGGCTTTACCGGCCCAGGTGCATCGTCGAATACCGGCGCAAAGCCTTTACTGCGCAGGCAAACGATACTCGCATTACCATTGATACCGATATCCGCGTTTCCAGGCATTGCGAACGCTTTTTCGAACCTGCCGCCGTCTTTACTCCCCTGCTTGGCCCATCCGTTTTGGAGGTAAAGTACAACGGCTTTCTCTTGGAACAATGCAGGGAAGCCATCCGCACAGCCGACATTCCCGAAATGTCCTTCAGCAAATACGAAATGGCCCGACGTGCACTGCACTAAAATTGAGGAGGTATATAAAAATGAAAGACGTTATCGCACAGTTGTCGCAGGCCATGGGAAACGATCTGTCTGCCGGGCAAATCTGCCTGAATTTTGCAGTCGCGTTGATTCTCGGGCTTGTCATCTACATTTCCTACCGCTTTTCCCATTCCGGCGCTGTTTACAGCGCCAGGTTTAACGTATCTCTACTGATGCTTACCTTAATCACAACGCTGATTATGAACGTCATCGGCAACAACATCGCCCTGTCGCTGGGCATGGTAGGTGCACTGTCTATCGTGCGGTTCCGCACAGCGATTAAAGACCCCAGAGATTCCACCTATATTTTCTGGTGCATCGCTGTGGGCATCAGCTGCGGTGTCTCCTATTACCTGCTGGCAGCGATTGGTACTGGTATTATTTTTTTAGTCATGCTTCTTTTAGGTACGATCCGAAGCAACGACCGCTATCTTTTAATCATACATGCAGCGGCGCAAGCCACTCCCAAGGTGGAAGAAACCGTTCTCATACAATACGAAAGCCAGGCTCTGCTGCGGGTAAAAAATCAGGGGCCCGAAGATGTGGAATACATATACGAACTGTCCCGCGAAATGCTCGAACGGGCAAAGCAGAGAAACCAGGACATCAACAGCCTTCTCTTTTCCATACCAGGCATCACCCATGTCGATCTGGTCTGCCAAAGCGAGGAGATGAGCCGCTGACTTATGAAACCGCTGAATGAAAGACAAAAAAGCATGTTAATTCTCCTGTGCCTGCTGCTTTTTTCAATAACGTTAGCTGTCGGCTCTGCACAGGATACTCTCTGCCAGTTTCCGAAACCATTATCCCGCACAGATGCGGCGACGACCAATTTAACTGCGGATGCCATTTTCGCAGATGAAACCTTTCTCTCCGATCAGGGCAATCCCACCGGAAGAACGAATTTCCGAAACCGAACTCTGACCGTTGACAGCAGCTTTACCAGCCATCTTCCCCTTTTACTCCTGGATACCGGCGGGCAGGAGCCGAAGCGAAATAGCTATTTCGACAGCGATCAAGGCTATTACGTTCCATTGGACACCGACCCTTATGCCTATGGCACCATTTCTGTATTGGATAGCGGAGATGGGCTCAATCGCTTAAGCGATACGCCGGCGCTGGTATCCCACGTAAAGCTGCGGCTTCGAGGGAACTCCTCCGGAAACTACGATAAGAAGCAATACCTGCTTCGGCTGACCGATAGCGAAGGGCACCGCATTTCGAAAAACCTTCTGCACGTGGGAACCGGCAGCGAGTGGGTACTGAATGTATCTTTTATCGACAAATCCCTGCTGCGCAATTATCTGGCCTATACGGCAGCCGGGCAAATCATGCCCTATACGCCGGATACGCGCTTTTGCGAAGTGATATGCAAGGATGGGGATTCTTATTATTATCAGGGCGTATATCTGCTGATGGAGAGCATCGCCGTAGAAAGCGACCGGATTCGCCTGCCGGATTTTTCTGAAAACAGCGAGAATCTTCCCTTTTTACTCCGGCGCGACCGCTACAATCTGACAGGAACGATTTTAAAAAACTACGCGTCGCGCAACGAACTGCTCTCCGGATTTTTAGATGTAAAGTGGCCGGATAAGGATGTGCTCAGCCAGCAGGCCATCGAGCGGATTACGGAGCAGATCGACGCGTTCGAGCAGGCGCTGTTCGCCCAGGACTACGATACATTTATCCAGTACCGGGATATGGTCGACCTCGATTCTTTTGTTGACTATTTTATTTTAAACGAATTTTTCCTCAATTACGATGCTGGTTTCAATTCCACCTATCTGTATGCAGATTACAGCGGAAAGCTGACAATGGGCCCCGTATGGGATTTTGACCAGGCCATGGACAACAACGAAACGGTCAGTGCAAACCTGTATACGACAGCCTTCCACTCCGCTCCCTGGTTTGCGCAAATGCTTCGCGATCCCGAATTTACCCTGCGCATCGTAGAGCGCTACCAGCAGCTGCGGGAAAGCATTTTATCCGATGCGTCCATTGCGGCCTTTATCGACGCTACCGCAGCAGGGCTTTTGCCTGCCGCCGAGCGGGACTGGGCCCGATGGGGCTATTACTACCGGAATGGGGGCTATCTAAAACCGGAATATCCAGGCCAGCCGGATCGAAATACAAAGACCTGGCGCGCGGAAATCGACAAGTTGAAAACCGTACTCTCCACGCACGGCGCCTGGCTGGACGAACACATCGACAGCCTGTATCAATTTGCAGATGCGGACGCACCTCAGCCAAAGGGGCTTGCACCGGCTCCGAAAAAACAGATCGGAGGAAGTCTGCTGGCATTGATCTACCTTGTCATTTTCTTTATTTCCATCACGCTGATTCAGCGGATGGAGCGCGAAGAATAGAACAACGAACACAGAAATGGAGTAAAACTATGACTCAGAAAAAGCGAAAGCTCTGGTTTATCCTGATGACACTGACCTCGCTCATATATATCGTTTGGCGACTCTTTTTTACGCTGCCTCTGCACGACGGCATCCTGTCCCTGATTGCCGGGATTTCCCTCTTTGCGGCGGAGCTGATCAGCCATCTC
This sequence comes from uncultured Peptostreptococcaceae bacterium, assembly GCA_949740445.1. GTDB lineage: Bacteria > Bacillota > Clostridia > Peptostreptococcales > Anaerovoracaceae > RGIG446. The sequence goes on from CATJIF010000077.1 coordinate 7,160, forward strand.
GAAGCGTGGATTCACATGCGCTGCATCAGCCGCAGCTCCGACATCTCCATGCCGGATGTGCCAAAGCACCTCTACCCTCACGTCGATGTGCTGATCGCCACCCACAGCGAGGATGCGGATCTTCTTTTAAAAACAGTCAACGGATGCCTCCACATGGAATATCCCGACCCGTCAAAGGTGCACATCTATTTGTGCGACGACACCCATCGCCCGGAAATCGCGGCTCTTGCGCAGAAGATGGGAATCGGCTATCTGGGACTGTCCGAAAACAAAGATGCGAAAGCTGGCAATTTAAATCACGCGCTGGCAAAGACCGACTCACCGCTGGTTGCGACGTTCGATGCCGACATGATTCCCCGCAGGGAATTCCTGATGAAAACCGTTCCTTATTTCTTTCTGCCCAAGATGATTGAAGAAAACGGCCACTGGCGCATGCGCACAGAGACGGAAGTCGACAAGGACTATACCATCGGCTTTATCCAAACGCCGCAGAGCTTTTATAACCCTGATTTATTTCAATTTAACTTTTTCGCAGAAAATAACATCCCCAATGAACAGGACTATTTTTTCCGCGAGGTCAACCTGGGGCGCAACGCCAGCAATTCCGCCATCTATGCCGGTTCTAACACGGTCATTGCGCGGAAGGCTCTAAATGCGGTTGGCGGTATCCGTACAGGTACCATTACCGAAGACTTTGCAACCGGCATTGATATCCAGGCCAGCGGCTATACCACCTATGCCATTGATACCGTGCTGGCCTCCGGACTGGCCCCCAACGACTTTACAAGCCTTTTGAAGCAGCGGCAGCGGTGGGGGCGCGGATGCGTACAAACCATTCGCAGCCTGGGGTTTTGGACCAGCAAGCTGCCCCTTTTGTCCAAGCTAAGCTATCTGAGCTGCCTGTTTTACTGGTGGACCTTTGTCCGGCGCCTCATCTACATCCTTTCGCCGATTTTATATGTGGTGTTTGGTGTTCTGATCGTCCGCTGCTCGCTTGTAGAATTGCTGTGCCTCTGGCTGCCGTCCTACCTGATATACAACCACACGCTGAAGCTCCTCTCCGGAAAGGTCCGCAATCAGCGATGGAGCAATATCGTAGACACCATTATCTGCCCCTATATGATTCTGCCGATCCTTTTCGAGACTTTGGGACTGCGCCTGCAAAGCTTTGCTGTAACGAAAAAGGAAAAAACGACGACAAAGACCGCACAGCTGCGCTATGCCATTCCGCACATGCTGCTCCTTGCAGCAACGGTGCCAGGAATCGCAATTTGCATCCGTGATATGCTTCTTTACCGCAGCCTCGGAAGCATCGTCGTTCTGTTCTGGCTGGCGATGAACGGCTATTTTCTGCTTATGTCCGTGCTCTTTATGACCGGCCGGATAAATTTCAGAAGTGCAGAGCGCTATTACACAAAAATTCCATTAGAATTTTCCGTCGCTTCGCAGCACATCCAGGCTGAAACCTGCGATATATCGGAAAACGGCTTCGCCTTCCTTCTGGACTTTCCGGAATACGTTCCCTTTGATGAGGAAACCGCCTTTTCTCTGTGCGACCGGGGGCTCTGCGCCCTCGTGCACGGGAAAATCGTGCACGTAGAACAGCGGGGGAGCCTGTGGAAATACAGCGTGCAGCTCGCACCGGAAGATACTGCGGATCGCCTGGAATACCTGCAGATCGTGTACGACCGCGAACCTTCGCTGGCTACAGGAATACAGACTACAGCCTATAGGGATCTATCCGTATTCACCCGCAAAAAAATGGCCTCCTCCCTGCCCGCAAACCGCAGGCTGCCGAGAATCCCTCTGCAGCAGAACCTGACAACAACGGCCGGAGAGCCGGTTACTGTTGTGGATTTCAATTATCAGTACATAACAGTAACCGGGCTTGCAGGAAAGGCCGCCTGCCAGCTTCCGCTGGCCCCAGGCGTACTTTTGCGGCTAAAAAGGGTAGAAACAGGGGCGCAAAAAGAAACTCTGTATCTGATCGAAAACTGGAAGGAACTTTCCGGCAGCGTTCCGCTGCGGCGCGCGCTGCAGGCAATCTTGCAACAGGAGGTAACGTATGAAGAACAGGCTATCGCTATATAGTTCCCTTGCTCTGATCGCGCTTTTTATCATCCTCTTTATCGTCTCACTTTCTGCCATTGCCTGCGCGGCAGATTCCGGTCAACATCGACATGGCCCGGCGGAATCCGGGGCATTGTCCGTGCAGGGAACAGCGCTGTGCGCAGAGGATGGCTCCCCTGTAATTCTGCGCGGGCTGAGCAGCCACGGGCTCTCTTGGTTTCCGGAATATACAAACTATGCAACGCTGTGCACCTTGCGGGATTACGGAGCCAACGCCTTCCGCATCGCCGTATATCCGGCGCAGAATGACGGCTATCTGGAAGAGCCCAAGCTCAACGAAAAACTGCTGTCTGCTGCCATCGAAAACGCGCTGGCCGCAGACTTGTATGTGATTGTCGACTGGCACGTACTGCAGGACGAAAACCCATTAAAGCACAAAGAAGAAGCGAAGCGTTTTTTTGAAAACGTCGCCCGGCGCTATGGCCAGGAACCCGGCATTCTCTATGAGATATGCAACGAACCCAACGGAAACACTTCCTGGCGGGATATCCGCAGCTATGCTGCTGAAATCATCCCTCTGATCCGAAGCCATGCACCCGATGCCGTCATTTTAGTCGGAACTCCCAACTTCTGCACTACGCTGGAGCAGGCGATACAGACGCCTCTGTCCTGCGAGAATGTGATGTATACCTATCACTATTATTCCAGCGTATCCGACTGCCGCTACGCCCGCAGCCAGATCAATAAAGCGCTGGACAACGGACTTCCCGTATTCGTCAGCGAGTGGGGATATCAGGCAGAAAGCCCGACGCTGAGCAAAGATACAGAAGCGCTGGACACCTTTATGGATTTTTTGGAAGAGCAGGACATCAGCTGGATTAACTGGGCCCTCTCGAACAAGGATGAAAGCTATTCCTTCCTTGCTCCGGACTGCGAAACACTGTCCGGCTGGACAGAAGAACAGCTGAGCCCCTCCGGGCGGTATGTGATTTCACGGTTGCATCAGTAACAGCTTGCACTGGCAGCAATTTGTATTGACAATGCAGCACATATAAAATATGAAAAAGGACGGTGTGCCACCAGGGCTCCGTCCTTTTAAAATGATCCACTCTTTTATTTTGCTTTCAGCAATTCAACTGCCTTCGCCAGCTGCTTATCGTCGTTATCGCCGCTGAGAAGGGCGAGCACCGAACGCTCTAGCGCCGTCATGGTCCCATAGTCCAGGCCCCCGTAAGGCGACATTCCCTGCTCGCGCTGAAATACCTTAATTGCCTCCACTGTAGCCTCATCCATCGTCGCATTGACCGTAAGATTCGCACCCAGCAGATTCAATCTCTGCTGCGCCGCATATACGTTCAGGCCAGTCTGCCCTTTATAATACTTTATCAGCTCCGTCATAGGCGCTAATTTTTCGTACTCGGCAACAATCTGCTCCTCGTTCAATCCCAGCCCGTTGATTACCTGCACATCGGGAGTGATTCCCACGTGGTTGATCGTGTGGCCGTCGGGCGTTAAGAAATAATACGTCGAAAGCTTCATGCTGCCGCCGTTTTTCAGCTCAGTAACTGTCTGCGCAATTCCCTTGCCGTAGGTCGTTGTACCTACCAGCGTAGCCGCCTTGTGGTCTTTCAGCGCCCCGGCCAGGATTTCCGAAGCAGAAGCGCTTCCGCCGTTAATCAGTACCACCGCAGGAAGCTCGGCGCTTCCGCTGCCCGTGGTTGCAAGCGTCCCCAGGCTTTCGCCCTGGCGGCTCATCTGCATGATAATTTTATCCTCGCCGGGAATCATCAGGTTTGCCACGCCTGCCGCCGCACTGACGACACCGCCGGGATTGTTGCGCAGGTCTAAAATCATAGAGGTCGCCCCAGCCTCCATCGCTGCCTGACGGATTCTCCGGAACTCGCGGTCCGTATCGTTGTCAAACTTGGTAATCCGCACGTAAGCGATGGTATCCTCCATCATCTTCCACGTAACCGAATCGGTGCGAATTTTTTCGCGAGTGACCGTTACATTCAGCTTTGTACCGTTTCTGTCGATGCTCAGCGTTACTTGCGTGCCGATGTTTCCGCGGATCAGGCTCTTCCATTCCTCCATGCTCTTTCCGCGCAGTTCTACATCGTCGACGCGCTCTATAATGTCGCCGCTTTTGATGCCTGCGGCCTCCGCAGGAGAGCCCGCCACCGGCGTTACTACGCGGCAGCGGCCATCGGCATTTTCCATGCTGATGCCCACGCCTTCAAATTCCCCCTGCACATCTTCTAAAAACTTGCTGGAGGATTCCTCCGTTTCGAAGTACATGCTGTAGGGATCTTCCAGCGCGTTAAACAGACCCTCATAAGCGCCATTTACCAGCATTTCGTAGGAAATTTCGTCTTTGTAGCTCTGCCGCATCGCCTGGATTAAAAGCGCCATAAAGGACAGCTCCTCTTTCAGCGACGCCTCGTCTGTCACATCTCTGGCCGCGCCGTAGGCCCGGCTTCCGGATGCGCCATAGATGACGGGAATTCCCATCAGCAGCGTGGTTACGATCAGAATGATCGCAATGAAAAGCGCCAGCCCGCGCTTCAGCTTCTTGTTGTTCTTGTGCATGTTGTACATCTTGTAATTCCCCCTTTGGTGTTTCCCCCTGTTTCTTCTGTTGCAGTATCGTATAAAAATATAGAAACGCGCAGGCATCGCCTGTGCCTTTTCGTTCTTACAAAATCTGTATATTCAGCCGGGAATGGGATTCGCTCAGCCCTCGCAGGCTGACGGCGTAATCAATGTGCAGCGTTGCCGAATCCCCCTCTGCCATACCGCACTTGATATTGTTTTCGATGTGGTTTGTTAAGACCTCCATTTCGATGGCGCCGTATGGCGTGTCGTAATATCCTTCGTAGCGTTTTCCCTTCCGGAATTCCATCACTGTATTGATGGGCATCGACCTTCCAAAGCGCTTCATGCGCACGGTATCGTCGGTAATTTTCAGCGAGGTGGTACATCCCTCCATGCCGGACAGCTCTGTTTCTTTATACAGCAGGTAGACCGAGCCGTTTTTTTCGTAAAGCTGTCCCTCGGTCATAAATTCCATCACCTCTTCTTCGACATCGTCTGCTCCGTCATTCGTCACCTGCCTGCCGACGATTTTCAGCATTATATCTCGCATATCCTAATTCCACAATCCTTTCTATCAGCTGCGGGTAAGACAATCCCGACTGCATCCACAACCGGGGAAACATACTATACTCTGTAAAGCCGGGAATGGTGTTGATCTCGTTGATATAGACTGTACCGTCGCACTTGTCGATGAGAAAATCCACCCGGGCAAAGCCCGTGCCGTCGATAGCCTCATAAGCGGCTTTTGCCATGGCCCGAAGGCGTGCTTCCTGCTCCTGGCTCAGCTCTGCCGGAATGCACAGCTTTGTCTTATCCCCTGCATTGTATTTTGAATCGTAATCGTAAAACTCTTCGTTTGCGGAGATGATTTCTCCGACCGCGCTCAGTTGCGCCTCGTAATTGCCCAGCACCGCAATCTCCACCTCGCGGCAAAAGATACCCTGCTCGACGATGATCCGCCGGTCGTAGCGCAGCGCCGACATCAGCGCCTGCGCAAGCTCTCTACGGTCTTTCACCTTGGAAAGCCCTACGCTCGAACCCATGTTGGCCGGCTTTACGAACGCCGGATAGCCGATTTCCCGCTCTATTTTCTGCATCAGGGCCTCGCTATCCCTTGAAATTTCTTCCCGGTTCGTCCGCAGATAACCGGGCTGCGTTAATCCCGCGCGGTGAAAGATATCGCGGGCAACGATTTTATCCATAGCCACCGCCGAACTTAAAACACCGCATCCAGCATAGGGAATGTTCATGCTCTCGAACAGTCCCTGGAGGGTTCCGTCTTCGCCGTAAGGCCCGTGTAGAAGCGGCAGGGCAAAGTCGATGCGCTTCCCAAGGGAAAGGGGGCTGTCGCTTCCCATGATGATTTCATACGTTTCCGGATGCTCGCTCAGCGCCCGCTGCGCCAGCGCCTCCCAGCGCCCATCTGCAATATATTCCGTCGGCCCGTCGTAGAGAAGCCACTTTCCCTGGCGGGTAATACCGATGAGGATAAGCCTGAATTTGCTCCGGTCGATCACCCGGAGCACCGAAGCTGCCGACATCAGCGATACCTCGTGCTCTTCCGATCTGCCGCCGAAAAAAATTCCTATCTTTGTCATTGCCTTGCCTCCTGTATTCCATTCAGGGCAGTCGAGTTCTTTCGCTTTTTCGGTCTTTCTTCCCCGCTTCGCCGCATTGGATTTTATGCAAACGCCGCCTGCCGCTTCAGCTGTTTTCACTTGCGCTGTTGCGCCTCTCTGCCAGCAGGTCGCGGATCTCCAGCAGAAGCTCCGCTTCTGTCGGCGCTTTTTTCTCTTCCGCTGCCCCGGCAGCCGCAGCCTCTACTTTTTTGCGGGATTCTGCCATATCCTTGGCTTTATTGATCGCTTTTACCACAAAGAGAATGGAAAACCCGATGATGAAAAAGTCGATCAGCGTCTGGATAAAGTTCCCGTAAGCGATGGCGTTTTCCACAAGGGAGCCATCCTCAGCAACCGTGGTTCCGATTACGAATTTTAAGTCCTTAAAATCCACGCCGGCGGTCAGCATGCCGATGACCGGTGTAATCAGATCTGTCACTATAGAAGATACTACCTTGGAAAACGCGCCGCCCACGACGACGCCGACAGCCATATCCACTACATTGCCCTTCAATGCAAAATTTTTAAATTCCTGTATCAATCTCATCGTGTGTTTCCTGTATCCCTTTCCTTTTTTCCAGGCCGCGCGCAGCAGACGCTCCTTCTGCTGTACGGCTTTGTTTCTCAGCGCAGCTCTGCAAGCAGCCGCCGCAGGCACGCTTCGTCGAAGAGATATTTCTTCCGGCAGAACTGGCACGTCAGCTCCGCCCTGCCATCCTCTTCCAGGATTGCCTGCAAGTCATCGGCACCTATGCTCATCAGCGCCTGCTCCAATCTGTCCTGGCTGCAATCGCAATTCCATCCAATCTGCCTGTAACCCAATGGCTCTACGGCAAACGCTTCGGGCATCGACGCAAATATCCGTGAAAGCAGTTCTTCGATCACGCCTTCCGGCGTCTTTTCTGCTGATTCCTGCACCGTTTCCTCGATCAGCGTGCTGATGGGTGTCATCTGCGAAATCATCTCTTCCAGCGCCGTAACCGAGGCCGGCTCGGCGCCAGGCAGCATCTGGATGATCATTCCGCCGCTGGCCGCTACGCTGTAATCCGTGGCAATGCGTACACCCAGTGCCACGGAAGACGACTGCTGCTCCGATACGAAGAAATACGCGGTCAAATCCTCGGCAATTTCCCCGTTGACCAACTCAATCCGGCCTACATAAGGTTCTTTCAGTCCCATATCTTTGATTACTGTTATCGTGCCGATACCGATGGCGCCGCCTACATCCAATTTCCCGTTGGCCTTCAGCGGAAGCTCCACTTCCGGATTGGAAATATAGCCCTTTACGCTTCCGTCGCCCCGGGCCGATGCCAGAACCTCCCGGGCAGGCCCATCTCCTTTAAATTGTACGGTTAGCTTGTCGTCGGGATTTTTCAGCATCAGTCCCATCAGCCCCGCCGCCGTCAGCACGCGGCCCAAGGCCGCGGTGGCTACCGGCGTAGTATCGTGGATCCGCCGGCTCTCCTCCACCATGGATGTCGTTATAGCCAGATATACGCGAAATGAGCCGCTTTTATCCATGGCAATGATTGCTTTATTCATTCGTATGTTCCTTTACTGCATCAGCTGCGGCAGCTCCTGCTTCATCGCCGCGATTACTGCATCCGAATCCTGCGCTGTTTCTCCCTTGGCGCTGAGGTAAATCTTCAGCTTGGGTTCCGTGCCCGAAGGCCGCACGATAAAGCCGGAACCATCCTCCAGATTGTATTCCAGCACGTCGGATTTGGGCAATCCCGTGTTGTCGTTCTTATAATCCACGCGCTTGGTTACGGCCTTGCCGATTACCTCTGCCGGCGGGTTGTTCCGCAGGCTTTCCATGATCGACGCCATCTTCTCCATGCCAGCAGCGCCTTCAAAGACAAAATCCATCAGGTCATTTCTGTAATAGCCGTAGATCTGGTACAGCTCCTGCAGACGGTCCGGAAGGGATGTTCCTGCACTCTTGTAAAATGCTGCCATTTCGCAGATCAGCATCGACCCATTGACCGCATCCTTATCGCGCACATAAGGTCCGGACAGATAGCCGTAGCTTTCCTCGAAGCCGAAGATAAACCGGTTTTCCTCTCCGTCCTTTTCTAGCCATCCGATCTGCTCGCCGATAAACTTAAACCCGGTCAGTACATTGCGGATCTCCACGCCGTAATGCGCCGCCACCGCTTCTGCCATCTTCGACGACACAATCGTCTTAATCGCTACCGGACGTTCGGGCAGCTTCTTGACCTGGCACAGAAAATCCAGCAGCAGGATGCCGACCTCATTTCCGGTAATCAACACGTAATCTTCGCCGTGCTTTGCCGCAATGCCCACGCGGTCGCAGTCCGGGTCGGTGGCCAGCAGCAGATCCGGCGTCGCAAGCTGTCTGCACAGCTCAAGCCCCAGCGCCAACGCTTCCTTCTTCTCTGGATTGGGGTAGGGGCAGGTGGGAAAGTCGCCGTCCGGAAGCTCCTGCTGCGGCACGACAGTCACTTTTCCGACACCGATTTCTTGCAGAATCCGGCGCACCGGCTTATTTCCGCTGCCGTTTAAGGGCGTATAGACCACCTCTAAATTTTTGCAGCCGTTAAAGCCCGTGCTCTGGGCCTTTACCGCCTCCATGTACGCATCAATCGTCTCTTGCGGAATCTCGGTAATCCCGCTGTCGCATGCGGCCATCTTAACGTCGCGGAAGATGTCAATCGACTCGATTTCCCGCAATACTGCATTGGCCTGCTCGATGTTCATCTGGCAGCCCTCGTCGTTGTACGCCTTATAGCCATTGTACTTTGCCGGATTGTGGCTGGCGGTAATCATAATGCCTGCCGCACAGTGATAATACCGGACGGCAAAGGATAGCGCTGGCGTAGGCATCAGTTCTTTATACAAATACACGTCGATGTCGTTGGCAGCAAGCACTCTAGCCGCCACCCGGGCAAACTCCGGCGACAGATTGCGGCTATCGTAGGCGATAGCGACTGCCGCCCGCTTTCCCTTTTTAAACAGCGTTTTTTTCACCGCATAGCGTTCGTTTACATAGTTCGCCAGGCCCTGCGTTGCCCGCGCTACCGTGTGCACATTCATGCGGTTTGTGCCCGCGCCCAAAATGCCGCGCAGGCCGCCGGTTCCAAACTCCAGCTCACGGTAAAACCGTTCGTAAATCTCCGTCAGCGCCTCTTCATCTTCCGGATTTTTCTTTAGCGCGTCGGCATATTGCTGCAATTCCGCTTTCAGTGTTTTATCTAAATTCGAGTATTCCAGCCAAAGCCTGCACGTCTTTAATACGCCATCATATTTCCCTGTGCTCATAAAGATCTGTTCTCCCTTCATCTGTCATACGTTCTTCTTTGCGCTCCCTGTAAAACTCTCGGCAAAAACCGCCGAAAGACATGCGTTTTTATTCAATGTTGCTCTATTCTTTAGTGTATCACAAAATATCCGTTCTGAGAATAGAAAAGACTGGGTTTTTCTTTGGTAAAACCCAGTCTTGCTTGTGTTGAATGCTCTATTATTGCTGTGACAGCTGCTTCATATACTCCAGCGATTTGAATTTCAGCTGCAGCTCTACCGGCTGCCCTGCCTGACCCGCCTGTGCTGCCTGAAGCAACTGGTCGTAGCGGGGATCCCACAACGCTTGCTGGTACAGGCCCAAAACCTGCGCATCCATCTCCTCCGGGGCCTCCGCACCGATCATGCACAGCGGTGGAAACAATACACACCACCAGTTTTCTCCTTTGCCGCTGCCGATGACTACATTGAGCGCCTCGTACTCGCCCGCAGGAAAGGTAACGTTGCCATAGGTCTTTTCTGGTACATATCTGGCGCCGATATCCGCTGTTACTGTGTAGTTGTAGCCGTTATTCCGCACGATCTGCCGCCCTACCTCTGCAAATTCCTGCAAATGCTCCTGTACATACTGCCGCGATTCTTCTATCGTCAGCTCGATTCTTCCGCTCTGCGTTCCGGCCTGCTGTATGGCGTACATTGTCAGCTCGCGGTTAATCCGCTCCAAAAGCCCATCCCGCACGGTCTGCTTTAGCGCCTGATCCTCCGGAAGATTGCTGTTGGCGATTACGTGAAACCGGATAAAATCCTCGTTGGTCAACATGGGCTCTGGCTGCGGCTCTGCCCTGCGCATCTGCTGTCCTGTATAAAAACTGACTGCAAACAGCAGCAATGCCGCCATCGCGATCTGTCCTCTTTTGAATTTCATACAAATTTCCTCTCTTTTCCTTTGTGCTTGTGGCCTCTTTCTTTCATTTTGTCCTTCTGCACCGCATTTCATACACCTGCGCCGTACTTTTATATATGCACACCGTACTTTAACACCGCATGTTGCCGCGCTGCTGCTATTTTACAACCAGCAGCTTCATGCCCGGCTGCAATGCGCCGTTGCTATCAATGCTGTTGATCTTAGCGATGCTGTCTATCGTCGTGCGGTACTTTCTTGCGATTTTCCACAGCGTATCGCCTTCGCGGATGGTGTAGAGCACAAAGCCCGGCATTTCTTTTTCCGGTCCGCTGCTTTCCAGAAAACCGACATTCCGGATGAGAGGGCACTTCTTGCGCCGGATGACAGCCCCATTTACCATGACGGAAGCATTCAGTTCGATCTGCCGGTTGTTCAGACGGTCGAAGCGGATTTCCTTTAAAAGCACCTCGTTATCCGTTACCGCCTCCTCCATGCCGCCGGGAAGCTCCATCGTTACCCGGAAGGGAATTTCGCGCCGGATGCTGAAGGGCGTCTTGGCAGCATCGTCGGCAAGGCAGACGATTTTTACTACCGCAGAGCCCTCGGCCACGTTTTTCCCACCCTCGATGTGCGAACGCACGCCGCTGAGGTTTCCCGATACAAAGGCTACTCGCTCCACGCCCTCGTGAGGATCTGGCACATTGACGACCTCGCGCACCGTCGTCTCTGCCACGCCGCCGGGACACAGCTGCATCAGGCTGATTTCTTCCGTATCAAAGACCATTTCCTTCTGATGATGATAGGCGTCGGTAACGATTTCGCGCTCGATATCGCGATAAAGCTCTACAAAGGTGTCTGCCTCTACTTTCAAGCGGCACACGTTTTTCTGGCCCGATTCGCTTTCTCTGGGCTCTACCGAAGCGCTGTTGAGCTGGAAGAATACCCTTCCTCCGCTGGGATGCTCCGTTTGCCCCGGACCGGCCAGCGGTATGAATTGCGTAAATTCGCTCTTTCCCTGAAACAGCACCGGCTCGTTATCAAAGGCAATGGCCGGCGTGCCGCTCTCTGCACCGGGCATCGTCCCCCTGGCCCCTGCCGCACCGCCTGCGGTTTCGCCGCTGTCCATCCGGACGGTGTTTTCCGCCGGAAGGTACATCAGATTGCAGTACGCCGTACCGCTGATGACAGCCTTTTCGCGGCTGACCTGCTTGTGATTCTCTACGAGGTTGACATCGCAGCGCAGTACCTTGCCGATGTCTGGCAGCGTCTCCGGCAATGTCATATCTTCTTCCAGCTCCAGGTGCTCGGTCTTGCGCAGGATTACATCTGTAACCACAAGCTTTTCCTGAAGCATCTGCACTTCGTCGTCCTTCAGTCCTTCGAACAAATGCAGCTTCCGGTTGCGGTATTCTCTGCCCTCTACGGCAATCACCGCCTTTATCCGGAATTTTCTTTCATTGATTACGCTGTAATCCAGCGATTCTATCACAGCCGATGCTTTGACATCTTCTGCGTTGGCCGCGCTTTCCCCCTCCTGCCGGAACGGCAGCCTCGATTCGATGGAGACGATAGATCGGTCCGCTCCTTTGCCTTCGGGAATGTAAAGGGTCTGCAGCAGCAATTCGCCATTGACGCGCTTTCCCTTCTCCGAAAAGCGCAAGGTTGCATCCATGGACAGCACCGAGGATAAATCCGGCTTAACATCCGGAACGAGGATGTCTTCTTCTACAAAGATGCGCACCGGTTCGCCGGGAATCATATCTACAAGGCGCAGGCTGTCGGTCATTACATCGTCGCCTGCAGCGATGACGCTGCGCTCTCCCGGCTCCTCCGTTTTTTCTTCATCGCCCAGCTGTGTCTGCACTTGCGGTTCTGGCATCGCGTTTTGCGGCTCTAAAACTTCTGCCTGCGCTTCCGGAGTGGCCATTGGCGCCTTTGGTTTGACCTCCGGCGCTTCCAATATGGCTGTCGCTTCACCGCTCTCTTCTGGCAGTGCCGGCAATGCTGGTGCAGAAGGTTCTGGCGCCTCCTGCTCTGCCAGACCTATCGGTTTTTCCGCAGCTCCCTCTTCCTCTACTTCGGATGCTTCGCTTTCTGATTTCTGCTCTTTTGCAGACGCCCTCTCTTTTAATTCCAGCGGCTCGGCTTCTTCCTGCTCCGGTATAGACGCTGCCGTATCTTCTGTTTTCGGCGCAGGCACAGCAATCACCTCAGATACGGTTGGTTCCAACGATTCTGTTTCCGCAGATACCGCAGGAGATGCCGGCGCAGATACGCTGATTGCAGCCTCCGGCTTTTCTTCTTGTTCTTTTCCGGACTCTGCCGGTGTAAGCCCTGCCAGCAGCTTTTCATACACCGACGGGTCAAAGTCATCTATGTCGTCCCGGGCCGGCTGCATAGCAAAATCCGGAATTTTATCAAATCTGTACGGGTCGCGTTCGTTCATTTCCTATCCCCCATTTCTACATTCTTCCGAGGCCTTTCCTCTTTTCCCATTCTATTCATCAGGCGGACGGGTTATGTCTGCGAAATACAGAACTCTGTTGCATCGCGCGTTTTCAAAAATAAAAAATACAGGGAGTGTCGCTGCACGCCTGTATTTTTATTGTGTATCAGAAAACCACGCGTTGGACGCGTGGCTGGTTTTTTGTATGGATATTCTATTTTATTAAAATTTATAAAAATAAATACGATTTACAAGCAGATATCAATCTCCCGGAAGCAAATGCTTTTCCGCCAATCGCAGGCCCAGCCGGGCGAGCCCTCCACACACAGCGATTGCAAACCCGTTTCTCAGCAGCAATTCGCCGGTCCCCTTATAGATAGCATATTGTATCTGCAGCTCCAACGGTGGGTCCTGATAGGGGATTCCCGCCTTTATCATCCAATAATACAGCCCTATAAAAAATATAACCAATCCGGCTGCTATAGCGGAGTCGATAATTCTGCGGAGATGTTGCTTCATTTTAACCCTTTCTTTCAGCCTTTACCCAATCGTATATGGAAAATTTTACAACAAAGGCCTCCGCCTCTGTGCTAATTGGCACGTATACACACAATTTTGTCAACCGAGGGTTACCATTATATAGTATTGGTTCGCCTGTTCTTCTGTCAGAGCAAACCGCCTCTGCAACTTCAAAAGGATCTTCTCTTTTGAAAAATTTTCTTCGATGCCATCTAAAATCATGGCCTCGATGCCTCTTTGTTCGTTTCGCTGCGCTTCGAGCTTCAGCTGATCGGATTGTTGCTGCATCTCAATTTTCAGCTGGCCGATTTGTTCCTGAATCTCGAGCATCATCTGTTCGTAATCGCTGATCGCTTTGTCCTTAGCAAGCACCGTCTGTTCATAATCGCTAATCGCTTTGTCTTTAGCGAGCATCGTCTGTTCATAATCACTGATCGCCTTGTCTTTTGCAAGCATCGTCTGTTCGTAATCGCTGATCGCCTTGTCTTTGGCAAGCACAATCTGCTCGTAATTGCCAATGGTCTTGTCCCTGGCAAGCAGTATCTGTTCGTAATCGCGAAGCGCACTCTGCCTGGCCTCCAGCATCAGCTGGTTGTGGTCGCGAATGGCTTTTTCTCTCGCCAGGTATTCCATCTGCTTTTGTTCATCCTGGCTGATTACCCGCAGCGTCTCGCATGCCGCTTCGATATACGGGCTTTTCTTGGATAGCATATCAATTTCCTCCTTCTCCTCAGCGTTGAGAAACTTCGCCCATAGCAGTATGCTGCTCTCCTCCTGGCATTCCTCCGGCAGCTTCGGAAGCTCGATTACGTGAAGTTCCAGCTGGTCGGTGTACAGAAACTGCCGCCTGTCCTCCCACAAGTGAAAGCAGGAATAAAATTCTTTCTCCTCCGGAAACAATTCGAAGTCCAGTACGCTGATGCTGATGCACTTTTTGAGTCGTTCGTAAGGCTCCCCTTCTTTCAGCTGCTGTCCATACAGCTTTGCCAGGTAAAACAGCACGCGCTTTGTCCAGGCGGAAAAGGGCGCCAGCTGGATTTCGATGTCGATTTCCGTGTCGTCGTTTAAGCAGACACGCACATCTAAAATGCCCAGCTTATCGCCTCTGTGCAGCTTGTTGAGATGGGGATCTACTATCTGCGTTTCGCGGATGTCCTCCGGCGGCAGCTTAAGCACTGCCGACAGGAAGCCGACGCGGGCCCGCTGGTTCTGCATAATCTGCTTGAAGGCGAAATCCACCTTGGGCTGCATTAAAAATTCACTCATACTCTCTGTTTCCCTTTCAGTATATCATATATGTCTGCCATTGTCACCGCCTGCATCCGGCTTTTTGGCGGGGTTACTTTGCACTGCCTCTCTGGCGCAGCGGCAATACAGGAGGGCACTGTTATACTACCACAATTTTCCAACACAAACAAGATAATTTTTCTTTAATTTACATAAATTTGTAATTCAAAACTATCTGTTAAGCCTCATAAATATACAAATGGCCTTTCCCTACGCTGGGCCAATGAGTAAAACCGCATGTACCCCTGTTGAGATATTTTTTATATACAGCCTGCAACAGGCTTAAGCTTTCTCTTGACCTGTCTATTTTTTAGAGAATATAATAGAAAAAAACAAATTGTGAGGTACGATATGAAACACATTGGTTTTATTGGTCTGGGCATTATGGGAAAGCCCATGGCTGCAAATCTTCTTTCGGCAGGCGTCAGCCTGTTTGTTTACGATGTAAATCCACAAACCGTGCAGACTCTCGTCTGCGGCGGTGCCAAACCCGCCTCTCCTCAGGAGATGGGAAGTCTCTGCGACATCGTTTTCCTGTCGCTTCCCAACGGTGCGATTTCCCAGCAGGTATTGTTTCAGGAGGATGGACTGGCCTCCTCAGCAAAGCCTGGCTGCTTGATTATCGACACCAGCAGCGTTACGCCGGTGCAGTCGCAGGAATGCGCCCAACGCCTGAAAGAAAAGCAACTCCGCTTTATGGACTGTCCTGTCAGCGGCGGCGAACCCGGCGCAAAGGCAGGTACGCTGGCCTTTATGGCTGGTGGCTGCGAGGAGGATTTCCAGGAAGTCATGCCCTATTTCGACATTATGGGTTCGTCGGCAATTCTGGTAGGCGATACAGGCAGCGGTTCTGTTACAAAGCTGGCAAACCAGATTATCGTCAATACGACCATCGCCGCTGTATCGGAAGCCCTCGTCCTTGCCACCAAAGCCGGTGCTGATCCGGAAAAGGTCTATCAGGCCATCCGCTCCGGCCTTGCGGGCAGCGCCGTTTTGGATGCCAAAGCGCCTATGATGTACAACCGCAATTTCCAGCCCGGCGGAAAGATTTCCATCAATCGCAAGGATATCCGGAATGTCATCGACACCGCCCACGAGCTGAATGTGCCCGTTCCTCTCAGCAGCCAGCTGTTTGAAATCTTCCAGGTCCTGAACGTCGCCGGCCACATGGACGATGACCACAGCGGCATCGTTCAATATTTCGAACAGCTTGCCAAAGTTACGGTAAGGGCTCGCAGCCTGTCCGAAAGCGACACAGCGCAGAAAACAGCCGAATCCGCAACCGCCAAAGCCGGTGGAAAGGAGGCCCTGTAATGCAAGAACTCACTCCAAAACAACCCGCAGCACTGCCCCTTTCCGTCCTCGAAACATACCCCGCACCGGACGAAGCTGCTATCAACGCACAGCTTGCGCAAGCGCTAAATTCGCTCAATAAAAAAATCGTCGTCCTGGACGACGATCCCACCGGCGTGCAAACCGTACACAATATTTCCGTCTATACCGACTGGTCGGAAGAAACCTTCCGCGCTAGCTTTGCGGAAGAGAGCCCCATGTTCTTTATTCTGACCAACTCGCGGAGCATGACGGCCGACGAAACCCGGCGAGAGCACCAGCAGATGGCCCGGCGGCTGACCGCTGCCTCCGAAGCAAGCGGAAAGGATTTTATCCTCATCAGCCGCAGCGACTCCACGCTGCGCGGCCACTATCCGCTGGAAACCGAAACCCTGCGCTGCACGCTCGAGCAGTGTAGTGCGGAGACGGGCGCGCTGGTTCACTTCGACGGTGAAATCATCTATCCATTCTTTTTAGAGGGCGGCCGCTATACTATCGACGGTGTTCACTACGTAAAAGAGGGCGAACAGCTGACTCCGGCGGGGCAGACGGAATTTGCCCAAGATAAAACCTTCGGCTACCGCGCTTCGTATTTGCCCGACTGGTGCGAGGAAAAATCGGTGGGAACCGTCTCTGCGGCCTCTGTCATCCACATTTCGCTGTCTGAGCTGCGAGCGGGCAGCATCGACACAATCGCTGAAAAGCTGTGCAGTGCTCGGGGCTTTCAGAAAATTGTAGTGGACAGCATTGATTACATTGATGTTAAGGTGTTCGCTGTTGCCTTTTGCAAAGCAGTAGCTGCCGGCAAACGCTTTCTGTTCCGCAGCGCTGCCGCCATTACCAAAGTTCTGGGCGGCGTCAGCGACCAGCCTCTGCTGACAAGAGACGATCTCCTGCCGCAGGTTCCTGCACAGCAGGGGCGCGGCCTTATCATCGTCGGCTCGCACGTCAATAAAACCACGCGCCAGCTGGAAGCGCTGAAGCACAGCCGCTTTCCTATCGCCTTTCTGGAATTCAACCAGCACCTGGTGCTGCAGGAGGGCGGCCTGAAGGGAGAGGTTGCCCGCGTTACGGCGCTGGCAGAAGAACAGCTGCGGGCCGGTTATACTTGTGCCGTCTACACCCGGCGCGACCGGTTTGATCTGGATACCGACGACAAAGAAGCCCAGCTGCGGATCGCTACGGAAATTTCCGCCGCCTTAGTTGATATTGTCGCAGGGCTTGCCGTGCGCCCTGATTTTGTCATTTCCAAAGGAGGTATCACCTCCAGCGATATCGGGACCAAGGCTCTGCGGGTTCGCAGGGCTACCGTCTGGGGGCAGATTCGCAAGAGTGTTCCCGTGTGGCAGCTGGGAGAAGAAAGCAAATTCCCCGGAATGCCCTACATTATTTTCCCTGGCAATACCGGTACAGAAGATGACCTGCGCATCGCTATAGAGACGCTGATGGGGTAAAAACGCAAGCAAGGAGATTGTTATGAAATTTGGTGCATATCAGTTTTGCGGCAGTGACAGCATCGCGCAGAATTTTAAACATATCTGTCGGGGCATCCATCAGGCGGCACAGCGGCAGGTTCGTTTTCTCGTATTTCACGAATGTGCTCTGACCGGCTATCCCCCGCTGCATACGGCGCTATCCGGCATCGACTTTGCTTATGCGGAACACTGTCTGCAACAGATTGCTGCCCTGGCAAAGGAAAACGCCATGTATCTTGCCGTGGGCAGCGTTACGCGGCACCCCTCTGGGCCCTGCGGAAATTTTGCCTGTCATAACAGCATCCTTGTCTTTTCTCCGCAGGGCACTGCACTCACACCTTATCACAAACGGGCCCTTTGGGGTTGGGATCGCGAGCATTTTATAGAAGGTGAGAATGACGGGATATACCAAATCGACCATCTTCGCGTTGGCATCCGCATCTGTTTTGAGGTGCGGTTTCCGGAATTTTTCCGTGAATTGTACAAAGCGAATGCCGATCTCTGCGTCATTAGCTTCTGCGACATCAGAAAGCAGGAAAACAGCTGGCGCTATCAGTTGATTACAGGCCATTTACAGACCCGCGCAGTAGAAAATGTAATGCCAGTTCTTTCTGTCAACGACTCCGCTTTCTTTCAGACAGCTCCTACTGCTGCTATCGACATACACGGCGAAGTCGAGCAATGCCTTTCTCCTACAGAGGAAGGTTTGTTGCTTTATGAATACGAACCACAGGAAGCACAATTTGGCGAACTCGGCCGCAGGTTTATCAATGACAGGCTTGTCAAATAGCAAATAGCAATATAAAAAAACAGCCGTGCAAGTATCGGTTAACGATGCTCGTACGGCTGTTGACATTATACACTATTTATTTTTCGATGAACTTATATCTACCCGGCCCTATACCAGCCACTTTTTCAATGACCTTCGCCGCCTTCATAGCATTCATCACATTAGTCGCCTTTGATTTTGAGCAATCCAGCCAACACATGATATCCGCCTGCCTGAAAACTTCTGTTGTACCACATTGATCAAAAACCTTTTTTATGTTTGCAACAAACGTAGCTGTGGTTTCCGCATCATCAAATAATGCAAGATATCTTTCAAAACCATTGCTTACTTTTTCGGTACCATTGCTTACTTTTCCAAAAGCATTGACTGCTTCTTCAAAGACGCTGTCCATTTCCTCAATGAGGCCATCCCAGTTTCTGAACATCGTGACTTTAAATCCATCCCCGAACTCCTCAAATTTAGGATCTGGCAATTTATATTCCCTGCATCTCTTGATGATTCTCGGCAGGCCGGTCCCCCATGCTTCTACAATGCGCATGTAATGAAATGCCTCTGCAATCGCTTCGTTTCTACAGATGGATTTCCCGCATTTTGCTGTTCCTATATCTATCCCGCCATATAGCATTCCCGGCGACAGGACCTCAATTCTGTCATCAAAAATACAAACCTGCACGCAGGACCTGTCGAGATAGCTCCTGTGAACCACCGCATTGGCTATCATCTCCCGAATTGCCGCTCTGGGAAGCTCGTAAAAATCAGTACGATATACGCCATCAATTTCTACTCCTGTATTGATGTGCCTTAATACAAATTGATAAGCGCCCTCAATCTGTTCAAAAACAGGGCCGCAAAACTCTTTTTTATCAATAAAAATATCCCTAGAGACTCCCTTAAACAACCCGCATTGTACCTTTGCCGCTTTATTTCTATTATCTGTCATAAGGTCGAAGGCATGCGTCGGATAAAAATTTTTTCCAACCTTGCACAAAAGCCCAAAGTCTTCTAACTTTTCTAATGTCAGTTCTTTGACATCCTCTTTTTCTTCTTCGGTTTTACAGGCGTCCAGAGCAACCTGCCTCATTTTTTTACATAAAGCAATGGCCTTTTTCTCGTCAAATTCTCTTCCTATCTCCTATAAGGAATCGTAAGATATATTTTGTCCTTCTAATTCAAGCTCTCTTCGCTTTCGTTCATCTGCAGGCCTGCTGGTTCCGTTAATCCGTATATATGTCGAAGTCTCTTTCCCCTTCTTTTTCAAATAATACGGCCTGAGCTTACCCGGAGCGATATCAATAACTAAACATGTCTTGTTCTCGATGGTCTGCACTAAAATATCCGGCTCAATTTGTGGTGTACAGGCATCCGATACCATGTTTGAAATCGCATCAGACAACTTAAAAGGGCTTTGGTCGCCAATACCGTACACCTCACAAGTAACATCCTCAATCCCTAAAATCACCTTTCCACCAGTACTATTAGAAAACGCGATGATATCTTTAAGAAGTTTTTCATGTTTCTCGGGAATTTCTCTTTTGAATTCTATATTCTTAGACTCGCCAAAGTTTTCCTTCTTTACCATAAGCAGCCCTCTTTTCTGCTGAATTGTGGATTGCCCACCGACGTCCAAGCTCAATTACTATTTTACCACAATTCAGCACATACATCACTGCTTTTTCTCGCCCTTCTCAGCATATATCCCAATACAGCACATACGCACAGATTTTAGAGCAACACAAAATTTTTTATCATTTGCACACCCTTGGCGCAGGAATCCCTCTTGCGACCGTCTTCTTTGTCTGTGTATCGGGCTGAACGCCACGCTTTCCGAAACGCAGGCCATGCTAAACAGGCGGCTTACGCGCAGCTCTATCCCAGCGTTTTCACCAGATACGTCTCTGCATTTTTCTGCTTCATTATCCGATATGCACTTTTTGCTTTTTCTTGGTTCATATAAATTCCAAACACCGTGGGGCCGCTGCCGCTCATGAGCACAGCGCCGGCTGTCCTCAGCTGCTCTATGGCCTCTTTTGTCTGCACTATTTCCGGATACAGCCGCAGGGCTGCGGATTCCAGCAGGTTCTCCATATTGGCCGTAACCAGCGGCAGGTTGTGGGTATCCAGCCCCTTTATCATCTGTTCGATATCGGGATGCGACTGGCATTCGTCCAGGCACAGGTTGGCGTAAACCTCCTTCGTCGGCACGCACACCGGCGGCTTGGAAAGCATCACCCAGGCGGACAGGGGCCTTACCGGGCTCAGCTGTTCGCCGATGCCCTCCGCCAGCGCACAGAACTGCCCTTCCTGCCCCATTAGGCAAAAGGGGACATCCGCTCCGATCTGCGCCGAAAGCGCTGCCAGATCCTGCGGCGAAACGTTCAGCTCCCACAGACGCGCCAGCGCCCGCATAACGGCTGCGCCGTCTGCGCTTCCTCCAGCAAGCCCCGCCGCCATGGGGATTTTTTTATCAATGGCGATGCGTATCTCGCATCCTGCTTCCGGGCGATAGGTTTTTTTCATCAACATGGCCGCCTTATGTGCGATATTGCTTTCGTCCATAGGAAGATCCCCGCGGCTGGTAGCCCCGCAGATCGCTGTTTCTCCGCCGGGCAGCTCCCGATAAGCAACAGAAACGGTATCGAATAAATTGATCTGCTGCATTACCATCTTTACCTGATGATATCCGTTTGGCAGCTTTCCCAGAACATCCAGCGCCAGATTTATCTTTGCATATGCTTTCAATGTAATTTCTTTCATCTATAAACAGTTCCTTTCCCTGCATACAGCATTTTTTATCAAAAAATTTACGCAGTACAGCGATTTCACATTTTCTAAAATAATTTTATCATAAACTTCTGTCTTTGCGGGAGTTTTATGATAATATAGAAACCAGAATGTATGCAAGTGCTGCGTTTTGTTTTGCTGGCCCGCTGACGCGGACCGCCATTGCCGCAGCGGCTTTCCGCGCCTCTGGCGCAGCTTTATTACGGGAGGACATGAGTATGAAAAAGGTTTTTATTACAGCGGACATCGAAGGCGTTACCGGCGTAACGAACTGGTGCGAAACGGAATACGGCAATGAGGGCTACGACGACGCCTGCGTGCAGATGACCAGAGAAGTGGATGCTGCCTGCCGCGCAGCCATGGAGCTTGGCTACCAGGTTGTGGTAAAGGATGGCCACAGCTCTGCGCGCAACCTGAAAATCGGCCAGCTGCCCAAAGGCGTAGAGGTAATCCGCGGCTGGCGCGTATCGCCCGAAGGTATGATGGGCGGCATCGACGACAGTTTCGACGCTGTCATCTGCATCGGCTATCATTCGCCGGCTGGCATGAATTCCAACCCCCTGGCCCATACCATCGACCACCACATGATTGATGCCATCCATGTCAATGGCCAGCTGGCCTCCGAGCTGTCCTTAAATGCACTCTACGCTGCCCAATACAAAGTCCCCACCGTCTTTGTCAGCGGCGATGAAGGCATCTGCCAGCACAGCAAAGAGTGGATTCCGGACATCGAAACGGTCGCCGTTAAAAACTGCGTCGGCAATTCCTCCTGGAACCTGCATCCGGACGATGCTGTCGATCAGATCTATGAAGGGGTAAAAAAAGCGCTGCAGGCACCTGCCAAGCTGATGGAAATCCCCTCCGACCTGCATCTGGAAATGACCTACACCACCCACCAAGGCGCGCGCAACGCATCGTGGTATCCGGGCGCAAAGCTCACCGATGTCAAGACTGTCGCCCTCGATGCTGCCTCTGTTATGGACATGACCATCGCCCGCGTCTTTATGATGTCCGTTTAAGCGATAGAACCGATGCACTCCACCCTTTTCTGCGCACCTTTTTCGGGATCGTCCTTCTTTAGAAGCATCTTGCGCGCTGAGATAGGTAAGGGTGTGAAAAAGCGAGCTCCGCACATGGAGCCCGCTTTATTTTTTCGTATGTATGGGCGCTGCCCTCTCATCTTCGTCCGCCGAAAATCTCCCCTGCGATGGCAGTACACACCCCCGTACCGCAGCATAGGAGCGCGGCCGCGCCTTTCGCAGGATTTCTCAGATCCGCGCTGCCTTGTTCGCCTTCGGGCGGCAGCTTGTCGAGAAGGTACCCGATTTCTTCCGCGATCATCCTGTGCCCTGCTGCGTTGGGATGGACATCCAGGTTCAGCGGTTCTGCAGAGGCATTGCATAACCGCATCTGCGGCATCACCTTCGCAAACGCAGTGTAAACATCCGCCACGAGATAGCCGCCTTCCACTGCCCCTTCCAAAATAGCGGCGTTCAGGTCTTTTACTCCCGCCTCCATAAAATCCCCCAGAGGAATGTCGCTGAAGAAGGACAAATGCATCTCCTGATATGGGTTGTACTGCGTCGTTACAATAATCACTGCATCTTCGTTTTTTCTGTGAAGCTCAGCCACCGCAGCCAGAAGCTCCTGCTTAACCCGCTGCACCGCAGACAGTACATCGCTGCGCAGCTGCGGATACCCTTCGCCGATCAGACGGCTTGCCGTCAGCAGAAGTGGCAGATTTTTCGGATGTGCCGTATTGGATAATATGCGGCCCACATCTGCACCGGAAAGCGCTTTTCCACTGCTCTTACTTGCCCCACCGCCATCTCCGTCGCCGGAGACCTCGTCTTCTGCCAACTTGTTGTTTCTGTTATACCGATTGGCAATGGCACCGTAGAGTACCTGCAGCAGGTCATTTCCGCCGACGGTAACCGTGATTATCTCGGCTTCTTTTATGGAAGCATCTAATCCCCCGCCGGATACCAAAGCCCGCAGTTGACTTGCCGTCGCTCCGTTTACGCCTTCATTTTGCCAGCAACCGCCCCATTCCTTTTGTAACAGGGCCGCAAAACCTTCGTTTTGTGGCTGTTCCAGCCCAAAGCCCGCGGTTACGCTGTCGCCCAGCGCAAGGCATGGCGCTGATGCCGGAAGCCGCCGTTCTGCCAGCTGTCCAGCAGAAGCGCCAGGCAAAGGCGGCGTTCCGGAAGTCCCGGCCGCCGTTTTCGCTGTAATATCTACAACTGCTGTTTTCGTTGCAACATCTGCAACCACCGCCTGCGCCGAGACATCCGCAGCCAACGGTTCTGCCGCAAAAGCCATCGACGGTCCTCCGAAAACGGACATCAGCAGGCAGAGGCATACGATGGATGCGATCCTCCGTTTAATGACTTTCTTCATGCTCCCGCCACCATTCCGCCTTTTCGATCAGCTCTCGCGCTTCCATCTCTTCGATATTCAGCGGCAGATTGGCCGCCTCTTTCTTCTGAATCCGCTCCAGAAGCTCCAGAAGGCGCTGCTTTTCTTCTTCCTTATCGTATAAAAAGTGCCAGATGGCAAACAGCCCTACAAGAGAAGCGATGCCGATCAGATTGTCGATCATGCTGTGCTCTAAAATCAGCTGCCTTGCAATAGCGAACATAATGACCTCAAGCACTGCCCCATGGGAACGTACCATCAGCATTTTGATAAATTCCAGCCCTACCACAAGCCCTAAGATTTCCGCCAACATTTCCGTTAGCTCTACTGTCGTTAAATCGCTGCTGAATAGCTCGTACGTATTGACCATATTCAACAGCTCGATGATAATTGCCAGCAGAATAATCAGCGAAATCACCCATTCAATCCCGGTAGAACTATGAAAGATTAACTTTGTTAAACGCCGCGACCACTTTTTATACCGTTCCATATAACCGTCCTCCTCCATCCGTCAGACTATCGTTATGCCTGTTCTTCCGTTTTCTGGAATTGCAGCAGCCTGCCGCTGTCTGTGAATACCACAAAGTCCGCAAGGCCATTCCCCTGCGGACTTTGACTCTTCTTACTTCAGTATAACAAACCCCGGCCCGGGGTGCAAGCCTCCTTGCCGCAGATGTCCCATTTACTGCACTGCAGCGGTATACTGTAACAGGCGACCATTTATTCGTTGCGCAAACTTTCCAGGGCTGACAGATGCATGGCCCGACGCGCCGGATAGTACCCAGCCATAATACCGATCACTGTAGCAAAGACCAGAGCTCCCACTGCCACATACCACGGAATGATGGATATAGACGAACCATAGCCACCCATAGCGCTCAGCACAGAACTCATAACCTCAAGCAGCACTGTATTCATTAAAAACGAAACCAGAAAACTGATGGCAAGCCCCATCAGACCGCCGACAAAGCCGATTAACCCAGCTTCGATGAGGAACATTTTCCGGATATCCCTCAGATTAGCTCCGATGACCTTCATAACGCCGATTTCCTTCGTGCGCTCGTAGATGGACATAATCATAGTATTGGTAATGCCCAAAGCCGCTACGAACAGCGAGATACCGCCGATGCCGCCCAGCACGCCCTGAATCATCCGGGCGGTATCCTGCATGGCGTTCAGAAAGTCGGTGGGACTGTAGGTATAATATCCCATATCATCCTTCAGCACTTTGATGACGCTCTCAACGTCGTTGATGTCGCCTACATAGACCCAGGCCGAATCGTAAGTTTTTCCGTTTCTGCCCTGCATTGTGGTGCTTTCCTTGCGCGCTTTTTTATTGGCTGTGATGATCTCCTCCAGATCCTCGATGTTCATATAGACCTGATAGGCCGATTCGTCGTTTTCTGCCGCCAGCACGCCGATGCCCTTTCCCTTAAACTCCGGATAGACGATTTTATCGGGATCGGAGTTTTTCTTTTTCCGCCCGTATTCGTAATCTGCTGTAATCACCAGCTTTTCGCCTACGACCTCTGTCGTTTCTTCGCTCCATCCGTTATTCTTGTTCGGGTTGTAAAACCATTGGGGAACGTAGCTTCCAAACAGCACGCCGTTTTTATCTGCTGCTGTCAGCATACGCCCCTCGCTGACCTCAAAATTAAACTTCTCCAGTACCTCTGCACGGACGCCGATAAACTGTGTCTGCGTTACCTTTTTGCCTACGCCGATGGTCATGTATTCGCTGACTCTTGGCGTAACCGCATCTACCCCTTCGATGCCTTCCATTGTTTTCAGCGTCTTATCGTTGATAATTCCCTTCAGATCGTTCTGGTCTCCGGTGGTTGTTGTCATGCCTCCGCCGTTGGCGTTTACCTCGATCAGATGAAGATTTCCGTAGCTTTCAATCTGCTCCTGATAATTGGCAGACAGCCCATAACCGATGGAAAGCATCACCACGATGGCACAGGTGCCCACCACGACGCCGATGACTGCAAGCAGCGTCCGGGTGCGCCTGCGCAGGAGATTGCGGAAACAGAGGTCAACTAAATCCCTGCTATTCATCGCTCTTTTTCTCCCTATTCATCTTCCATCTCTAACTGCTGATTGAGCTTTTTCTTTCTGTAAGCCTTAAATCCAATCAATGCCGCAACGGCTACTACTGCCACCGCTGCTGCTACGGCAGTCGGCGAGGTCTTCGGTTCTGCCTCTACAGGCATTTCGTCCATGCCAGTTTCATCCCATACCGGCATTTCCATGGCCTCAAACACAAATTCCTTTGTAATCTCGTGCTCTGTTCCAGAGGCATCCTCGTAGGTAAATATAATTGTCCCTTCTACAGGCCCTACTTCGCGGGGAATAAAGCTGAAGCTGAAATCGTCGGTAGAACCGCTGGCCATGTTTCCTACATAGTAGCTGTTGCTCTCCATTGTATCGAAATTACCTGTCGCTGTTACGCGCAGATTGTTCAGCGTCGTTTTTCCCATGTTGTAAAATTCCACACTGGTACTGGTCTGCGAACCCACATAGCATTCCCACGGCGAAGCCACATCGTTGATTTCCAGACGGGTATCCTGCACGATGGGAATGGAAATCGTGTCCTCTGCCGTGTATTCGTTGCCGTCGCTGTCCTCGTAGGACATATTGACGGTAACTGTCGCTGTGGACTGCTCTGCCGTAGCATTGGCCTTTAACCGCAGCGTTTTGCTATAGTGCGCCCGGCTGGCTACGTCGTCGATGAAAAACGCATTGGAACTGTTGACGGGAACAAAGGTTTCGCCCCCGTTGACTGTAACTTTGATGTTGGACAGCGTTTTCTGCGCTGTATTGACAAGCCCAATCGTAAGGGAAAACTCATCGCCGGCCTTGACATAACCGCCGCCGTAATCATAGGTATCGACCATCAGCCGCGGCGATTTAACCGAGCCATCTTCTTCCTTAGACTTGACATATACGCTGGTATACTGCATCACCGATCCGGCTTCGCTATCGTCCAGCGAATCGACGCTGATTTTAATCGGATAGGTTGTATCCTTGCTTTCGTCGGTCGCCATCAGCGTAATTTTATACTCCTTTTGCGCACCAGCAGCCAGGGAATTCTCCACAAAGGTCGCTGTCGTCTTATTCAATAAGCCGCTGGGAAGCTCTGCGCTGACCTTCAAATTTTTCGCCTCCGACGTGCCGTTATTCTTTACTACAAAGGACAACACAAAATCTGTTTCTACCGAGGTCTGTTCCGGAGCCGACACGCTGCCGATGCTGATGTTTTTCGTCGCCGCCGCCCCGCTGCCGCCGGTAACGGAAATATAGAAGGTTTCTTCGAAGGTGCGATCCTCCCAGGCGCCTTCGCTCTTCGATACCTTTGCTGCTACCTGCAGCTTGATGGGGTAATTTTTATTCTCCAGCGTTTCGTCCAGCAGCAGAGGAAATACCGCGTTATAGCGGTCGCCTACGTGGATGTAGCCTGCGTTCACCGTACTCGATGCGTTGTTGATGGACATGCCCTCCGGAAGCGTCAGCGTTGCGCTGACATCTTTTAAGGCCACCGACCCTCTGTTGTACAGCTCGAATTTCAGCTCGTTGACCGCACCGGCCTGTAGACCGTCGGCATTGTCCATGGCGTAATTGATGCCCAGGCCATCGTAGGTGCCATTAGTGCTCGTCAGCGATACCTGCAGGTTGGAACTTCCGACGGTTTCTTCGCCCTCCTCTGCCGTCATTACCAGCGTATAGTTCTGGTTGGGAAGCCCTCTTGCCACATCTACGGCAAACGTCAGCTTCGTGCTTTCTCCCGGCGCCAGCGTAATACGCATGGGCTTTGTTTTAACAGAAAACTGTCCCGATTTTCCGCCTAATTTCACCGTAATCGTATGCTCGTTTTTCATATCGTTATTGGTAACGGTAACTTCAATGGGGTGTTCCTTATCTCCGGGCGCCGCATAAAAGCCACCGTTTTGTGAGATCCGGATATAATTCCCGGCTGCGTGTGCCGGCTGTACAAAAAACCCGCCGCTGAATACCAGCAGTACGGTTAATATCACCGACAGGAATCCTCCTGTTTTTTTCTTAGCTGCGCTCTGAGACTGACCGCTCATTTTTTATCCTCCTTCTGACCCGCCTGTTCTTGTCGGGATGCCTCCTGCGTTTGAGATTTGACTTCTACATTTAGAATATTTCCGTCCTGAATCGTCACTACTTTATCTGCATAATTGGCAATCGACCGGTCGTGGGTTACTAAAATCAATGTCTGTCCATGGCTTCTGACCTGATCGACGATCAGGTTCATCACCTCTTTCGTCGTGTTGGTATCCAGATTTCCCGTAGGCTCGTCGGCGAAAATAATTTTCGGCGTTCCTACAAGGGCTCTTGCGATACCCACGCGCTGCTGCTGTCCGCCCGACATCTGCGTCGGCTTTCGCTTCTCATAGCCGGACAGCCCGACAGCTTTCATCATCTGCTTTGCCATTTTCGTTCTCTTCTTCTTGTCTACACCGCGGAAAATCAGCGGCAGGCTGACGTTTTCCTGCGCGGTCAGCATGGGAAGAAGATGGTACGCCTGAAAAATAAACCCGATATTTTTCTGGCGGAACAACGTAACCCTCTCCTCGTTCAGCTTGTGTATGGGGATATTTCCGATAAAAATTTCCCCCTTTGTCGGTTTTTCCAGTCCTGCCACCATGTTCAGAAATGTGGATTTGCCCGAACCGGATGTCCCTAAAAAACACACGATCTCTCCCTTGTAGATAGATAAGCTGACATCGTCCAGAGCCACCACCTTTTCATCGCCCATCCGATACACTTTTCGCACGTGATTGACGCTGATCAAAGGCTTTCCCTTCTCAGGTGTCTCTTGTTTCATAGCTTTCCCCTTTTGATACTTCTGTGAATGGATACAATGCGCACGTTCATTTCTTCTGGTCCTTTGAAAGCTCGTACTCTTTTATTGTACTACGTTTGTACGGACTGCTCAATCCTAAGTTCCAGTTTTAAAAAATTCTTCCTCAATTTAGACGGATTTTTTCCGAAAAAAGTTTCGCAAAAAGGCAAAACGCCGCAACACTTTTTTGTTTGCAGCGCTTTACCTTTTGCTTATTTTACTTCCACACGATGGAAGGTCTTTTTTCCTTTTTTAATCAGAATCGCTTTGTCGTGGAACATATCCAGCGTTATCCGCAGCTTTGTATCGGTTACTTTTACATCGTCGATGGTAAGGCCGCCCTGCTCAATGGTGCGGAATCCTTCGCCGTTGCTGGGAACTAATTTCAGTTCTTTCATCAGCGCTACGACACCGAACCCTTCGCCTTCAAAGCGCGATGCTTCCATCACTGTCGTCGGCACGTTGTCCATATTCCCCGCGCCGGAGAACAATGCGCGCGCGGCGGACTGCGCCTTTTCAGCCTCTTCTTCGCCGTGCACCAGCTTGGTTACTTCGTAGGCCAGAACCTCTTTCGCCTTGTTGATTTCGGCATCCTTCAGCGCCGACAACTGTTCCACCTCGTCCATGGGCAAGAAGGTCAGCATGCGCAGGCACTTGTTGACATCGGCATCCTCCACATTTCGCCAGTATTGATAGAACTCGTAAGGCGTCGTCTTTTTGGCATCCAGCCACAATGCCCCCTTCTGCGTCTTTCCCATCTTCTTCCCTTCGCTGGTGGTCAGAAGCGAGAAGGTCATGCCGTACACCTGCTTTTGCAGCTCCCGGCGCGACAGATCCACACCGCCCAGGATGTTCGACCACTGGTCGTTACCGCCAAACTGCATTTTGCATTCCAGATCGCGGGCCATGACCATAAAATCGTAGGATTGCATCAGCATGTAGTTGAACTCCAGGAAAGAAAGCCCCTTCTCCAGCCGCTGCTTAAAGCACTCCGCCCGCAGCATGTTGTTGACCGAAAAGTGGCGGCCGATATCCCGGATAAATTCTACGTAGTTCAGGGGCAGCAGCCAGGTGGCGTTGTTGACGCAGACGGCCTTTCCAGCCTCTGGCTCTTTATTGGCCCCGCTGCCGCTGTAGGTAAATGCTTCGTCGAACTCGATGAATTTCTCGAACAGCTTCTTAAACTGGTCGCAGTTGTGCTGGATGGTCTCTGGCGTCATCATCTGCCGCATATCGGTGCGGCCGGAAGGGTCGCCCACCATGGCCGTGCCCCCGCCGATGAGGACAATGGGCGTATGGCCGTACTTCTGCATCCACATCATTATGATTACCTGCATAAAATGCCCTACGTGCAGGCAGTCCGCTGTCGGGTCAAAGCCGATGTAAAAGCGGACGCTTTCCTTTCCCAAAAGCTCGCGGATTTCTTCGTCGTGCGTGGTTTGTTCGATAAAGCCCCGTTCCTTCAGCACGTCGTATACATTGGTATGTTTGCTTACATGATCGCTGATAAACATGATTTTTCCTCTTTCTGTTCTATTCTGTCGCGTAAAGCCGGTCTCCGGCGTCGCCCAGGCCAGGTATGATATAGCTGTGTTCGTTCAGCTCCCTGTCCTTTGCCGCGATGTATATATCCACGTCTGGATGTGCCGTTTGCAGCGCCTGGATTCCCTCTGGTGCCGCCATCAGGCAGAGAAATGAAATGCGCTTTGCGCCGCTGTTTTTAACGATATCCACAGCAGCCGCAGCAGAACCACCAGTAGCAAGCATGGGATCTACGACAAAGATATCCCGCGCTGGCATCTCCTTTGGAAGTTTGCAGTAATACTCCACCGGCTCTTTCGTTTCCGGGTCGCGCGCCAATCCAATATGGCCCACCGCTGCGTCGGGAAGCAGCTCCAGCATGCCGTCCAACATGCCCAGACCCGCCCGCAAAATCAGTACAATCGCTGCCTCAGCCCCATCTAACGCCTTTGCCTTCGTTGTGCAAAGTGGCGTTTCCACCTGGATTTCTTTTACTCTCAGATTCTTTGTCGCTTCATACGCCATCAGCATCGTAATTTCTTTTGCCAGATCGCGGAATTCCCGCGCTGTCGTCTGTTTTCTGCGCAGCATCGCGATCTTATGCTGAATCAACGGATGATCAAATACATAAATATTGCCCATGATTTCCTCCCGAAGCGATCTTCTGCTATCTACATTTCATTGAGCATATCCACGCGGCGCTGGTGACGGCCGCCTTCAAATTCGGTATCTATCCACAAGTCTACCAGACGGAGGGCCGTCGCTTCGTCCAGCACCCGACCGCCCAGCGCAATGATATTCGCATCGTTGTGCCGCTTTGTCATCTCCGCCATAAATTCGTTTGTTACTACGGCGGCCCGGATGCCCTTGACTTTGTTCGCAGCAATGGAAATGCCGATGCCCGTTCCGCAGCACACTATGCCGCGTTCCGCGTGCCCGGATGCCACCGCTTCACCGCAGGCCCTTCCATAGTCTGGATAATCCACAGATGCCTCGGAATGCGTTCCCAGATCCAAAACCTCGCATCCCCGCTCAGTCAAATGGGCTTTGATTGCCTCTTTTAACAGAAATCCGCCGTGATCCGCAGCCACTGCAATTTTCATAACGTACCTCCCTGTCGCCTATTTCAAAAAACTCCCGTCGTCCGCCACCTGCAGCACCTGGTATCCGGCGGACTTCAGCATGCGGTTCATCACGGCAAAGCCGATGGAATCCGAACCCTGCACCGCACCGGCCGCGATAAACTCTATCCCTTCCTCGTCGCAGCGCCGCAGCTGCGCAAACAGCGTGCGTGCCGTTTCTTTCGGGTCGCCGTCGGAAAACAAAAGCGCTACCGCCCTGCGGCCCTCCGCCTCTTTTTCTCTCACCAGCGCCTGCGCCCCGCGGCGCACCGCCGCTACACTGCCCTGCAACACCACCATTTCCGCCTTCGGTGCATAGTGTTTGTATTTCATGCCCGGCGCTTTGGGCGGCGGACTGTGATCGGAAACATCCCGGGGACGGTTGACAAACAGCGCAGGGTCCATCTCCACTTTTCCGCCCGTTACCTCCGCAATCTGCTCCGGCGTAATCCAGCCAGGGCGCAGAATCACCGGCACCTGCCCTGTCATATCCAGCACTGTAGATTCGATGCCCACGCGGCAATCCTCGCCCTGGAGGATGGCGTCGATGCGTCCGTCCAGATCCCGCAGAACATGCTCCCAGCTGGTGGGACTTGGCCCTCCGGAGCGGTTGGCGCTGGGGCCCGCCAGGCATTTTCCGGATCTGCGTATCAGCGCCAGCGTCGCCGCATCGTCCGGCATGCGCACAGCGACTGTGGAAAGGCCGCCGGTAGTGCTTTCCGGCACCTGCGCTTTCTTTTCAAAAATCATGGTCAGCGGTCCCGGCCAGAAAGCCTGCATCAACCGCTGCGCTGCCTCCGGCACCCGCTCTGTTAAAAGAGCCAGCTGTGCTTCATCGGCAATATGGACGATCAGGGGGTTGTCCGACGGACGGCCCTTGGCCGCATAGATGGCTTTTGCCGCCTGCGGATTCAGGGCGTCGCCGCCCAGCCCGTACACCGTTTCCGTGGGAAACGCCACAAGCCCGCCGCTTTGCAATATCTCGGCCGCAACGGCAACCGCTTGCTCTGCGCGCTGCTGCGCCTCCTGCTGCTGCTTAAGCGAGCCTGCGCCGGAAATCCTGGCGTCCAACAATTTCGTTTTCATAACTACTATCTTCTTTCTCATTCAGAACGCTGCCGCTTTGCAAAGATCCTCCGACTTAGACAGGCTGCATCTGCAGCGCCGCGGGCCGGAGTTTTAGCAAACGCTTAAAAGTTCTTCATCTTCTCCGCCTGCTCTGCAGTGATGAGCGCATCTACGATTTCGTCGATTTCGCCGTCCAAAAAACCGTCCAGCTTGTAAATCGTCATGCCGATTCTGTGGTCGGAAACCCTCCCTTGAGGAAAATTGTAGGTGCGTATGCGTTCGCTTCTGTCGCCACTGCCCACCTGGCTCTGCCGGGCTGCTGCCTGCTCGTCGTGCTGTTCTTTCAACTTCATGTCGTACAGCCGGGAACGCAGCACCTTAAACGCCTTGTCTTTATTTTTAATCTGCGATTTTTCGTCCTGGCAGGTAACGACAAGTCCGGTGGGAATGTGCGTCAGGCGGACGGCGGAATCCGTGGTGTTTACGCACTGGCCGCCGTTTCCGGAGGAACGGTAGACGTCCACGCGCACATCGTTTGGATTGATTTCTACCTCTACGTCGTCCACTTCTGGCAGCACCGCGATGGTTGCCGCCGAGGTGTGGATTCTGCCGCTGGATTCGGTTTCGGGAACGCGCTGCACGCGGTGTACGCCGCTTTCGAATTTCAGGCGCGAATAAGCGCCCCTTCCCTTAATCATAACGACAGCTTCCTTTACGCCACCGATGCCGGTGTCGTTCATGTCCATGATTTCGGTTTTCCAGCCGCGGCGTTCTGCATAACGCATATACATGCGCAGCAGGTCGGCACCGAAGAGCGCTGCCTCGTCGCCGCCGGTTCCGGCCCGCACCTCTAAGATAACGTTTCTCTCATCGTTGGGGTCTTTGGGAATTAGCAGCACCTTCAATTCCTGACTGAAAGTTTCGATTTTATCCTCCAATTCGGAAATCTCCATTTTTGCGATTTCCTTCATTTCCTCATCAGAGCCGCTTTCTGCGAGCAGTTCCTTTGCCCCGGCCAGATCCTCTGTCGCCTTTTTATACTCTCTGTATTTGTTGACAATGGGCTCCATTTCCCCCATCTCCCGGACATGTTTTTGCCAGACCGTCTGGTTGCTGATTACTTCGGGATCGGAGACCAAAAGGCTCAGCTCTTCGTACTTTTCCAAAATAAAGTCTAATTTACCAAACATCGCTTTCTTCACTCCTGTTATGATGCGCGGCTCCGCACCGGAACTTGCCCCCGAATCGGCAAAGCCGCATATGCCCGTTTCTTTCGAGGGGATTGATTGTTAATAGTTTATTTTACCACGGATGTGCCCGAAAAAAAACCGGAAATTGACATTTCCGGTTCATTTTCATTACTATTCCATGTTGAACTTTTTCTTGAACTTCTCTACGCGACCGCCGCGGTTGATAAACTTCTGCTGACCTGTGAAGAACGGGTGGCAGGCAGAGCATACGTCCAATCGGATTTCTTCCTTCGTGGATTTCGTAACAAAAGTGTTTCCGCAAGCGCAAGTGACCTTGCATTCCTTATAATCCGGATGAATTCCCTGTTTCATTCTTTTCACCTCTTTCCTTTTTGGCAATCTCATGTATCTCGATTCCGAGGACAAAATTGCCGCGGAACTCAGTTGACTGTCATTCGCCTAAACGATAGCTATTAAATGATAGCATATCGACTATGCAAGTGCAAGTCCTTTTTTGCAAATCCGCATATTTTTTATTTTCCGCTCTGGGCTGCATTTCAACCATACCCTGCCGGTATCAGGTTATCGGAAATAGCTATTGGTAATTGAAACAAGGTATTTTCTTTTTCTCCTGTTTGGATGTATGATAGGGGAAAGAACAGGAGTTATCCCGGGGCTGCGAAGGCGCATATGCGCCTTCACAGTCCTGGGAAAGGCACAAAACCGCCGTTTTAAAATATCAGTTTAACAGGAGGTCCCCTCATATGAACATTCAGGAAGAATCGCTGCAGCTTCACGAAACGCTGAAAGGAAAAATTGAAGTCGTAGGAAAAGCACCGGTAGACAGCGCCAAGGCCCTGTCTCTGGCCTATACGCCCGGCGTGGCGGAACCCTGCCGCCACATTCATCAAAATAAGAACGATGTTTATAAATACACATCCAAAGGAAATCTGGTCGCTGTCGTTACTGACGGCTCTGCTGTTTTGGGGCTGGGCAATATCGGGCCGGAAGCCGGTATGCCCGTCATGGAGGGCAAGGCCGTTTTATTCAAGGAATTTGCCAATGTGGATGCCTTCCCCATCTGCGTCGCTTCACAGGATGTAGAGGATATCGTGCACACGGTAAAAATGATCGCCCCTACCTTCGGCGGCATCAATCTCGAGGATATTGCCTCTCCCCGCTGCGCGGAGGTGGAGCGCCGGCTGAAGGCAGAGCTCGATATCCCCGTATTTCACGACGACCAGCACGGTACCGCTGTAGTGGTTACCGCCGGCCTCATCAATGCCCTGCGCGTGGTGGGAAAGGAATGGAACGATGTGACTGTCGCCATGAGCGGCGCAGGTGCCGCCGGCTCTGCCATCGCCAGAATGCTTCTGAACATGGGCGTAAAGGACATTTTCTGCTGCAACAGCAGGGGAATCCTCAACCGCAACGAAACTTATTCCAACTGGGTGCACCAGGAAATCGCCGGCCTGACGAATAAAGAAGGTCGTACCGGCACACTGGCTGACGCCATGAAGGGTGCGGACATCTTTGTCGGCGTATCCGTAAAGGACCTGGTAACCCCCGACATGGTGCGCAGCATGGCCCGCGATGCTATCGTTATGCCCATGGCCAATCCCGACCCGGAAATCCAGCCCGATGTAGCGAAGGCTGCCGGCGCGAGAGTCATCGGTACCGGCCGCTCGGACTATCCCAACCAGATCAATAATGTATTGGCCTTCCCCGGTATCTTCCGCGGCGCTCTCGATGCCAAGGCCAGCGACATCAACGAAGAAATGAAGGTGGCTGCAGCAAAAGCCATCGCCTCTCTCGTCTCCGACGCTGAGCTGTCCGAGGAGTACATCATCGTTCCTCCCTTCGATGTGCGCGTGGGCGAAACGGTGGCAAAGGCCGTATACCAGGCAGCTGTCGATTCCGGCGTGGCACGGATTTAGGTGGATTTAATGGACTGAAGCAGGCTCAAATAAAAACAGCGGGGCATCGCACTGCAAAGCGACGGCCCGCTGCTTTTTTGTTTATCCTTTATCTTATTTGAAGGCACCCCGCACCTGCCGATGCCACAATCGCCGCCACGGCTACTGCACGGCCCTGGCAATCTGACTGTATGCCTCATTCATAAAATCGCCTGCAAACTGTTCGATCTGCCCCGCATCGCAGGCTGCTGCCAGTTTCGGGTCCATGGGGACCTTCGCCAGAACCTTCAGCCCGTATTTCGCTGCCACCTCGTCTACATGGCTTTCACCGAAGACGCTGATTTTCTTTCCACAGTCAGGGCAGGAAATATAGCTCATGTTCTCGACCACACCCAGGATGGGGATATTCATCATCTTCGCCATATTGACAGCCTTTCCGACGATCATGCCCACCAGCTCCTGCGGCGAGGTAACGACGACGATTCCGTCCACCGGAAGCGACTGAAATACCGTCAGGGGCACATCGCCTGTTCCCGGCGGCATATCGACAAACATGTAATCCACATCCCAGATCACATCGGTCCAGAACTGCTTTACGCTGCCTGCGATCACAGGCCCTCTCCACACCACAGGTGCATCGTCGTCATCCAGCAGCAGGTTGATAGAAACGATGTCGATTCCCGTTTTGCTGGCGCTGGGATAGGCACCGCGGCTGTCAGCGGTCAGCTTTTCCGTTACGCCGAACATGCGCGGAATGGACGGCCCCGTGATATCTGCATCTAAAATGCCCACCTTATTTCCCTGCCGGGAGGCCAGCACAGCCAGCATGCCGGTAATCAGCGATTTTCCAACGCCGCCCTTGCCGCTGACAACGCCGATGACCTTGCCGATGCGGCTCTTTTCGTGAGGCTTTTCCTGAAAGCTTTTCGGATCTCTTTCGCTGCAGTTTTCGCCGCAACTTCCACAGTCGTGATTGCAATTTTCGCTCATAGTAAACTCCTTTATTTTCTGTCTTCATCCGGCAATCGCCCTGCCAGGCATACCAGATGCGTTCTGCGCATCTTCTGTTCTTTTGCGCCGGACGGAAGAAATGTCCTATCGAATACCCTAACGCGCCGCCCGCGTTTTGTCAAGCCCCGACACCTGCGCGCGATGCACCTGGCGCATGCCCTTGCATCGCTTCTTCACTCACCACACAATTCTGCGTCTGCCGTGCCAGCTGCTCACTGCATGCGCATGGCTTTTGCCGCCGCTGCTTACAGCTCATTTAACGCAATGCCCGATGTGCAGGAAATCGCTCCGCTTTCTTCTACGAAAACAGCTTCGAAGCCGGGCATGTTTTCGATCAATTCCATCCCCTTCTCCAGCCCCAGCATCAGGCAGGTTGTGGAAAGCCCATCGCACTGGGCGGAGCGTTCGCCGACGACAGTAACACCGCTGAGGCCCGACTGCCGCGGATAGCCGGTATTCGGATCGAGGATGTGATGATACCGGACGCCTTCTTCTACAAACTGGCGCTCGTAGGTTCCGGAGGTTACCGCCGCCTGATCCTGAAGCTCTATCGTTCCCACGGTCCGCCTTTGATAATCCTCTGCCTCCGCATCGTTAAACGGGCGCTCGACGGCGATTACCCAGGGCCGCTCCTCCGATTTGCGGCCAATGCAGACTACATTTCCCCCGAAGTTGAGCAATGCGCTCGTAACGCCGTTTTCCCGCAGAAAATCCGCCACCTGATCGGCGATATATCCCTTGGCGATGCCGCCCAGGTCGATGGCTGCCTTTGGATCGGCAAGCGTTACCAGCCAGCGTTGCGCGCCGCCCTCCTGCGCCATGGGGTCGCCCTCCACAACAGGCACCCAGTGCAGGCTGCGATAATCCACATGGGCAAGCAGTTCCTGTATTTTTTCTGCCTCTGGCACAGCAGCCGCCTCCGAAGAAAAATTCCACAGCTCCGCCAGACGGCCGATGGTGATGTCGAACAGCCCTCCGGACAGTTCGCCGTAGTTGATGCCCAGCTCCAGCACCTCTATCACATGTGCATTTCCGATTTCCACTGGTATTCCACCTGCGCTGTTAATGCGGTCGATATCGCTGCCCTCTATGGTCCGGCTCATAGCCCGTTCCAATTCCTGCGCCAGCAAAAAGGCATTTTCGACTAGAGACTGCGCCTGCTTTTCTGACGGCGCTTCCCAGATTTCAATCCGGCAAAGCGTATTGAGCAGATACCGGTCCTCCGCTGCCAGCGGGGCCTCCTCTCCCTGCAAGCCGCCTCCGCCGTTGTGAGAACAGCCAGTTTGTGATACAATAAGCAGCAGGAGACAGAACAAAGCCGCTATTTTACGGCACCTAATCTGATGCCCGCGGCAAATCCCGCTGCGGTCTCTGGTCGGTTCCTCAGCAGCCTTCCCGGCGCCCTGCTCTGCCTGTCGCCCGGCAGCATGTCCGGTCTGCTGTTTACACATACTATGTTTTCCGTTATTCCTCTCATTCATGCAAGTATCCCCTTTGCAATTCAGGTGTATTAAAATGACAATATGTAAAAAAGCCGATATAATATTAGCGATTTTGTTTCTTTTGTTGGGTGGCGCTTCCCTGTGGCTGACCCATCAGCTGGCCGCACCTGGCGCCCGCGTCGTGATCATGGTGGATGGAAAAGAATACGGAACCTATTCTCTGCAAGAAAACCGCGCAATCGAAGTGATTCAGCCAGGCGAAATGCGCAATGTCATCCGCATTGAAAACGGCAGCGCCTTCATGGACGAATCCACCTGTAAAAATCAGGTCTGCGTCCATCAGGGAGCCATATCGCTGTCCCATCAGAGCATTGTCTGCCTTCCCAACAAAGTCCTTTTAGAGGTGATTGTGAAAGGCGGCAGCGACCGCTCTCCTGACAGCGTTACTTATTAACGCCTCTTCCTTACTTCTCCGCGTTTTTACAGGAAAGGAGCCCCTTATGAATCCATCGACTGCCCCACATACTTCCCGCGCCGCCTCTCTTGCTGCCGGAGCCATTTTAACCACACTTTCCCTGATCTTTTCTTATGTGGAAGCCCTGTTTCCCCTCAGCCTTGCCGTACCCGGCATCAAGCTGGGACTTGCCAATATCGTCGTGGTTTTGGCGCTATATACCGCGGGAAAGCGCACAGCATTTCTGGTAAACCTGCTGCGCATCCTACTTGCCGGCCTGCTCTTTGGCAATGCGTTTTCCATCCTCTACTCGCTGGCAGGCGGTCTTCTCAGCTTTGCCGCCATGTGCCTTTTAAAACGCACCGGTTGGTTCAGCATTCTCGGCATCAGCATGGCCGGGGGCGTATTTCACAATCTCGGTCAGCTGACTGTTGCTGCGCTTGCGGTATCGAGTTTTGGCCTGTTTTATTACTTTCCGGTACTTTTATTTGCTGGTATGGCCACCGGCATCCTCATCGGCATTGTGGCTGTCCTCGTTCTGCAAAAACTGCCAGTGCTCCGATAGGTAACGGCCAAAGCCGGATTATTGCTGCTCTAAAACGGCGGTATAATATTGATTTGCCTGTTCTTTTGTCGGATCGAACCTCTTCTGCAGCTTGCTCAGTATCTTTTCCTTTGAAAAGTTCTCTTCTATGCCATCTAAAATCATGGCCTGTATGCCGATTTTAATGCCCTGCCACCTGGACTCGGCCATCAGATAATCGTGGTCGCGAATCGCCTTCTCTCTCGCCAGATATTCCAGCTGCATCGCCCTGTCCTGGCTGACTTCCTGCAGCGTTTCGCAGGCTTCTTTGATATAAGGATTTTTCTCCGACAGCATGTTAAGTTCCTCCTTTTTCTCCGCATTGATGAACTTCGCCCATAATAGCATGTCGCTGGCGCCCTCTTTTAATTCCTCCGGCAACTTGGGAAGCTCCAGCACGTGAAGCTCTATCTGGTCGCTGTACAGCAGTCGCCGCGTATCTTCCCACATACATTCCCTTCCCAATCCCCTGGATTTATCATAGCATAAACGTCTGCCATTGTCACTGCCTGCACGCGGCATTTCTCCTGTGTACATCTTGCTTTTGTACAGCAACGATGATTATGCTTAATCTACCATAAATTTCCACTCGAATCAAGATAAATTTTCTTAAAATACCATATATTTAAATTTTAAGCACTGCAATCAGCTCTCGAAGGCTGCTTTGCATGTCTGCTCCACATGCGGCTGCCACCATCCTGCCGCACAACAGCCTCCCGCCTGCTGCGCAATCAAAATTTAATCTCCGAAAATTCGTCAAATGCCTTGCAATTCCATTCGTTCCCTGATAGGATAAATTTATGATATAAACAAGTAGGAAGTGGCTGTTAAATCCCGCTTTTCAGCGGGATTTCTTACTGATCGCAGCCCTTCCGGCATCTGGCACATATTACGGCGGCTTACGTACCACCTTAGAGTGCGGCCTTCCGCCGGCCAAAACGACAATCCGGTTTCTTTTCCATCAAAACGCGCTTTCAGGCGGCGCGCTTTTCGATGGAGCATAGTTTCGCGATATATTCTTTCAAAACGATGTACGCCTTTTAGCAGACGGGGGTATTTATGCTTCCTCCCTGCAGTGCATAACGGAGAAAGGAGCGCAAAACCGGGATTGCCGCAGGGCTGGCTGCGAAGCGCTTTGGCTCAAATCCGTACCATCAAAAACCCGTAGGTACGGTCAAATCCTTTTGCGGGGAGTGGTATCAAAAGCCTCCGGGCCACGCAGGTCCAAAGTAACCTGCCTGACTAAATCCGCAAAGGGGGATGCTCATGGAAAACAAAAATACTTTAATCAGCTTGCGCAATGTTACCGTCGCTTACGACGGCGAGGTTGTGCTCAACCGCCTGAACCTGGATATTGCAGACAAGGAATTCGTTACTCTCTTGGGGCCTTCGGGCTGCGGAAAAACCACGACGCTGAGGATTATCGGCGGTTTTGTGGAACCCGCAGAGGGTGACGTTTTTTTTGATGGCGCAAAGATCAACGGCCTGCCGCCTCACAAGCGGCACATCAATACCGTATTCCAGCGCTATGCTTTGTTTCCACACCTCAACGTGTACGAAAACATCGAATTCGGCCTGAAAGTCAGTAAAGTCGCGCCCGACGAACGCCGGCGCCGCGTAAAAGAAATGCTGTCGCTGGTCGGCCTTTCGGGCTTTGAGCTGCGCCGCGTGGATCAGCTGTCGGGCGGACAGCAGCAGCGCGTTGCCATCGCCCGGGCTCTAGTCAACCATCCGCGCGTGCTTCTGCTGGACGAACCTCTGGGCGCTCTGGACTTAAAGCTGCGCAAGGAAATGCAGATCGAACTGAAGCGCATTCAGCAACGCCTTGCCATTACCTTTCTCTACGTTACCCACGATCAGGAGGAAGCGCTCACCATGTCCGACCGCGTTGTCGTCATGCGCAACGGCCAGATCCAGCAGATCGGCACGCCTATCGACATCTACAACGAACCCATCAACGCCTTTGTCGCTGATTTCATCGGCGAAAGCAACATCGTCGACGGCATTATGCGCGCCGACTATCTCATCGAATTCGCAGGACGGCGGCTGCCCTGCCTGGATGCAGGCTTTGCCAAAGACGAATCTGTCGATGTAGTGATCCGTCCGGAGGACTGGGAGATCTGCGCCCCTGAAAACGGTCAGTTCCACGGCACCGTGCTCTCCAGCGTATTTAAGGGCGTTCACTTCGAGCTGATGGTAAAAGCCCCCGGAGAGGAAGAGGAATGGATGGTGCACACCATCGAAACCCACCCCGTGGGCAGCGAAATCGGCCTCATCCTAACCCCTGATGACATCCATATTATGAAAAAAATGTCTCCTCAGGAAGAAGCAGAGCTTCTTGGCGCATTGGAAGCCGATTCCCTGCTGACCGATACAGAAGAAGAATAGGAGGCCCGCCATGAAAGCAAAGTTTGCAGCGGCTCCTTACCTCCTTTGGGCTGCTTTTTTTATCGTTATCCCTTTTGGCCTGGTCGCCTACTATGCCCTGACCGACTTGCACGGCGGTTTTACCCTGAGCAATTTCGCGCAGAGCCTGCGGTTTGCGCCCGTCATCGGCAGCTCCATCTGGCTTGCTATCATCGCTACCGCCGTCTGCCTGCTCATTGCCTACCCTCTGGCTTATCTGATCTCCCGCAAAAGCACAGGTGGCCAGCGGACACTGGTCCTCCTCGTTATGCTGCCCATGTGGATGAGCTTTCTGCTGCGCACCTATGCCTGGATGACGCTTTTAGAAAACAATGGCGTAATCAACCGCCTCTTTGGCCTGATCGGCCTGGGGCCATTTGAAATGATCAATACCCAAGGGGCCGTAGTCCTGGGCATGGTCTACAATTACCTGCCCTTTATGATTCTGCCCCTGTACTCCGTAATGACAAAAATCGACCAGTCGCTGATCGAAGCTGCCTCGGATCTGGGGTGCAGCCCCGGCCAGACCCTGCGCCAGGTAGTTCTTCCGCTGTCTGTGCCCGGCATCGCCACGGGGATTACCATGGTATTTGTTCCCGCGGTCTCCACCTTCGTTATCTCCGTTATGCTGGGCGGCGGCTCCTTTATGCTCATCGGCGACCTGATTGAAATGGAATTTTTAGGAAACGCCTACAATCCCCACCTCGGCGCAGCGCTGTCCATCGTCCTTATGGTTATCATCCTGATCTGCATGGCCTTAACCGACATGTTCAGCGATCCCGAAGAAAAGGAGGGCCTGCTGCTGTGACAAAAAAACAAAACCGCATCGTTTCTAATTTATATATTTTCATCATCATGGCCTTTCTCTACGTGCCTATTTTAGTGATGATTATCTACTCCTTCAACAACAGCAAAAGCCGGGGCGCCTGGAGCGGCTTTACTTGGAAGTGGTACAGCGATCTGTTTCAAAACGATGCCATTATGACCGCCCTCACCACCACGCTGATCGTCGCCGTGGTATCTTCGCTCATCGCCACGGTTTTGGGAACGGCGGCAGCCATCGGCATCCACGCCATGAAAAAGCGCAGTCGTACCGTGATTATGAACTTCACCTACCTGCCGGTGATGAGCCCGGAAATCATCATGGGTGTTTCGCTGATGCTGCTGTTTGTGCTCTTTCAGGTGAAGTTCAGCCTGCTGACCATCATCGCCGCGCACATCACCTTCAACGTGCCTTACATCATCCTGTCAGTCATGCCCAAGCTGCGGCAAATGGATGTGCACCTCTACGAGGCTGCCATGGACCTGGGATGCACGCCCCTGCAAGCCTTTCTCAAGGTCATGCTGCCCGAAATCATGCCCGGCATCATCACCGGATGCCTGATCGCCTTTACGTTCTCGCTGGATGACTTCAACGTATCGTATTTCGTCAGCGGCGAACGGGCGCAGACCCTTCCCGTGCTGATCTACTCCATGACGCGAAAGCGCGTCAGCCCCGAAATCAACGCCCTGTCGGCCATCATCTTCGTCGTCGTGCTGGCAGTGCTCATCATCGTCAACGTAAACGATGTGCGCCGCGAAAAAAAGCAGCAGAGAGGAGGCCGCCATGCGTAAGCGAATTTCCCTCTGCCTGCTGAGCCTGCTGCTCATTGCCTTTTTGATTTTGTCAACCGGCGGCTCCTGCCGCCTCCCTTCCGGCGTAACGGTTTCTGCCGATCCCGCAAGCGAGGTTGCCGGCGCCAACGCCATAGACGGCAGTGCCAATGTTTCGGATGCCAGCGACGAAACTTCGAATTCCGGCAGCGAAGCTGACAGCAGCGACACCCTGCCCTTTTCCGACGACTGGGACGATTATCCCTACGACGAACAATACTACAGCCAGCTGCGCGGGCAGGGAACATCCATCAATTTCTACAACTGGGGCGAAAACATCGCCGACGGCAGTGACGGCTTTGTGGATATCATCAGCGAATTCGAGGCCCTGA
The DNA here is from genome assembly GCA_949740445.1 of uncultured Peptostreptococcaceae bacterium. Classification (GTDB taxonomy): domain Bacteria; phylum Bacillota; class Clostridia; order Peptostreptococcales; family Anaerovoracaceae; genus RGIG446. The sequence continues at coordinate 50,224 of CATJIF010000077.1, forward strand.
CAGATATCCGCGTCTACTATACTAATTTCGCCACCAACGAAGAGCTGTACGCCAAGCTGAAAAGCGGCGCTGCCAGCTACGATGTGATTGTTCCCTCAGACTACATGGTCGCCCGCATGATTAAAGAAGATATGCTGCTGCCGCTGAACTACGAAAACCTCCCTAACGTGCGCTATATGGACCCGGCTTTTATGGACCCCGTCTACGATCCCGGCTCTATATATTCCCTCCCCTACGACTGGAACACAGTAGGATTGATTTACAACACCAAGCTGGTGGATGAACCCCCGGACAGCTGGGGCGTGCTGTGGGACGAACGCTACGCGGGCAACATCCTGATGTTCAACAACTCCCGCGACGCCTTCGGCCTTACGCTGAAATACCTGGGCTATTCCCTGAACACCGAAGACCCCGACGAGCTGCGCGAAGCCGCTGAGCTTCTCAAGCAGCAGAAGCCTCTGGTGCAGGCCTACGTGATGGACCAGATGTTCGATAAGATGGAAAACGACGAGGCAGCCATCGCCACCTATTACTCCGGCGATGCCCTGCTTATCGACAACGAAAACATCGCCATCGCTATCCCCAAGGAGGGAACTAACCAGTTTGTAGACGCCGTGTGCATTCCCGCCGTGGCGAAAAACAAGCTGGGTGCGGAGATGTTTATCAATTTCTTAAACGAACCTACCATCAACGCGCAAAATGTGGAATTTATCGGCTATGCCACGGCCAATTTAGCCGCCTACAGCCTGCTGGACGAAGAGCTGCGCAGCGATCCTGTGCTCTACCCGCCCCAGGAGGTGCTGGACAATTCGGAGATGTTTATCAACCTGTCCGACGAAACCAACCTGCTGTTAGATCAGCTCTGGACCGAGGTGATGGCCAGCAATAAAAACATTCTTTCCTGGGGCATACTCCCAGGGGCGACCATCTTTGCCATCGTTGCGGCAAAGGCCTGGTATCGCCGGAAAACAGCTCTGCGCCACCACTATATGACAGAGGATATTTTGTAAACGCACGGATTTCCCCGTTGACAGATCGCTTGCAGGCGGTATATAATATTTTCTAAATTAAGAAATATCCATATCCAGTGCCCCTACACCTTCTGGTGTGGGAGATAATAGGGAATCAGGTGCAAATCCTGAGCGATCCGGTCACTGTAAGCGGGGAGTCCGTCGCAAAATGCCATTGCGAAAGCGAGAAGGCGCGGCGGATGATAATACGCAAGCCAGGAAACCTGCTGGGTGTGATATGCGTAGGTATCTTCCGCAGAAAGCGACCTGTCGCCCGACCCTGTAAGGGGTTTCTTTTGCGTACATTTATGGCTTGCTTTCTTTATAGAAAGCAGGTCTTTTTTTGTGGCGAGATATTGAACTCACAACATGAAGGAGGCACAACTATGAAAAAAACTATTTCCCTGCTGCTAACTCTGATCCTTGTTCTGAGCCTGGCAGCCTGCAGCAGCAAAGAAACGCCTACGGACGACAGTCCGAATCCCCCGACGGAAAACAATCAGATGGAGGGAAGCAGTCAGCGCACTCAATATCCCTTGACCGTTACTACATATAATTATGAAAAGGAACAGGTTACATATACCCTGGAACAAGCTCCTCAGCGGGTATGGGCGCAGAGCCAGGACAACATTGAAATCCTGCTGGCTCTGGGCCTGAAGGATAAAATCGTGGGGGCTTACGGTCTGGATGGAGACATCCGTGAGGACCTGGCCGCAGACTTTTCAGAAATCAACTATTATGACAGCATGCCATCTAAAGAAGAAATTCTCGCCTTAGAACCGGATTTTATCTCCGGATGGTATTCTACCTTCGATGAAAAGCGCTTGGGTGATGTGGATTTCTGGCATGAGCGGGGCGTGGGAACCTACATGGCGCTCAACAGTGCCTGCCGGGGCCCTGCTGCAGAAAACCCTCAGACGGTGGAACACGAGTGCCAGGATATTCTGACGCTGGGGCAGATTTTCGATGTACAGGAGCGTGCCCAGGAATTAGTGGATGAGATCCATGACGAATTGGAGAAAATCGAACAGCACCTGGCTGGAAAGACCCGCCTGACCGCTGCTGTTTTAGAGGATGAGGGCGGCACCTACCGGGTTTACGGCGAGGATGTACTGGGCGGAAACGTAGCTATGTCCGGTGGCGCAGAGCTGGCCGTAGGCAAACACGGCGAAAATGGAAATATCAGCGCCGAGGATCTGATCGCTGCCAATCCTGATGCTATTTTTATGGTGTGGTATGATGGCTACACTGTAGGCGATACCGATTATGCCGGAGAGCACGTTGTTCAGCTCATTACAGAGAATCCTGCATTTTCCAGTTTAAGCGCAGTACAGAACGGGCGGGTCTATCCCATCAATCTCTCCGGTATCTATTGCAGTGGTATGCGTACGCTGGACGGCGTACTGGATGTTGCGCGCAATCTCTATCCTGAGTTATACCAGTAAACAGGTGCAGGCGCTGAAATGAATTTAAAAACAGGTGTATTCCGCGGCAGACCAGCCTATTTGCTGGCAATTTTCGCATTGCTGACAGCACTGATTTTTTCGTTGCTGTGGGCAGTAACTATCGGCTCAGTAGACCTGGCTATCGGAGATGTGTACCGAGTCATTGCGCACAAGCTCTTTGGGTGTTTCGATTCTGAGGTCTACGGACGGGGAAGCATGAGCGATATCGTCTGGTTTGTGCGGCTGCCCCGGTTGGTGCTGGCCATGGGTGTTGGAGCCGCGTTGGCTCTTTCCGGTGCAGTAATGCAGGCCATTGTTAAAAATCCACTGGCAGATCCCTATGTGCTTGGAATTTCCTCCGGAGCCTCTCTGGGTGCTACTCTGGCAATTTTATTGGGGATTGGATCTTTTCTGGGTGAAGACTATGTAGGTATAGTAGCCTTTGCCGGAGCGTTTCTGGTATCCATGGGGGTCATTGCCCTGGCTAACGTTGGCGGCCGCGCCAATTCGGTCAAACTCATTCTGGCGGGAACCGCGCTCTCCGCTATTTGCAGCGCGGTTTCTAATTTCGTGCTCTATGTGATCAATAGCAGCAGCGGAGCTTTGGAAGCCGTGGTACGCTGGACTATGGGAAGTCTCGCCGGAGCTAACTGGGAGAGCAACCTTCTGATGCTCTTGATCTCCGTAGCTGCAACTCTCTTTTTCTGGAGCCAGTACAGGACCTTAAATTTGATGCTTTTAGGCGACGAAAGCGCTGTTACTCTGGGCACAGATCTGCATCATTGGCGCATCCTCTATCTGCTCATGGCTTCGCTCTTAGTGGGCTTCAGCGTCTATACTGCAGGGATTATCGGCTTCGTCGGCCTGATTATCCCCCATGCTGCCCGAATGCTCTTCGGAACAGATCATAAAAAGCTGATTCCCATATCGGCACTTTTAGGGGCCATCTTTCTCCTGTGGGCAGATGTGCTGTGCCGCGTGCTGTTAGAACGGAAGGAATTACCCATCGGTATTCTGACCTCCATGATCGGTGCACCCTGCTTTATCTATCTGATGGCCCGTAAGAAGTACGGCTTTGGAGGTGGGGACTGATGAAGATAGAAACAAAGGCTGTAGAAGCCCTCTTCGGCGAAAATCACATTCTCAAGGGCATCGACCTGAACATCGAAGACCATGAGTTAGTAGGCATTATCGGTCCTAACGGCAGCGGAAAATCCACTCTGTTAAAATGTATCTATCGGGTGCTCAAGCCCTCCGCCGGTGCAGTATATTTGGATGGGAAAGCTCTGAATGCTTATCCCTATAAAGAATCTGCCCAGCGCATCGCTGTGGTGGCCCAGCATAATTACTATAATTTCGATTTTTCCGTCAGAGAAGTAGTACTCATGGGACGTGCTCCTCATAAGCGGGCGCTGGAGCGTGATACTGCCGAAGATGTTCAAATCGTAGCAGAATCCCTCAGGACAGTAGGAATGGATCGCTTTGCAGATCGTTCCTTCTCCACCCTCTCCGGCGGAGAACAGCAAAGGGTAATTCTTGCCCGTGCCCTGGCCCAGCAGACGCCCTGCCTGATTTTAGACGAGCCTACCAATCACCTGGACATCAAGTACCAGCTCCAATTGATGGATCTGGTACGGGATCTAGATCGAACAGTCATCGCTGCTGTCCATGATCTGAACATCGCCGCCATGTACTGCGACCGGCTCTACGCCATGAAAGACGGCAGAATCGTGGGGCAAGGCCGTCCCAATGAGCTTCTGACCGCAGAGTTTATCCAGAACATCTACGAAGTAGAGGCTCAGACCATGACAGATCCCTCCGGAAACCTCCACATTCTGTTTCGTCCCGGTATATGACGAAAGAGATTCACTGAAAAAACGGATGCGCTCCTGCGCACCCGTTTTTTTATTTCAGCATCTGCTTTTCTATTTCAGCACCCGCGCTGCGTTTTCCTCGGCGAATTGCCGGCTGTACAGGTCGTGGTAATAGCCGCCCTTTTTCAGCAGCTCCAGATGCCTGCCTTGCTCCACAACCTTCCCGTCTTTTACCACCAGAATCAGATCCGCCTTGCGGATGGTGGAAAGACGATGGGCGATGAGAAATGAGGTCCGGTTCTTCAGCAGATGGTCGATGGCCTGCTGGATCAGCTGCTCCGTCTGCGTGTCGATGGAGGAGGTCGCCTCATCCAGCACAAAGATGCGCGGATCGGCAAGCACGGCCCGGGCAAAGGAAATCAGCTGCTTTTCCCCGGTGGACAGGCGGTCGCCGCCCTCGCCCACATCGCTGTCAAAGCCCCGCTCCAGTTTCTCCACCACCGTGTCGGCGGATACGGCTCTGGCAGCGGCCTGTATCTCTTCTTCGGTAGCATCCAGTCTGCCATAGCGGATATTTTCGCGCACTGTTCCGGAAAACAGGTGCGGATTCTGCAGCACGTAGCCGATGTTGGAGTGCAGCCACAGCTGGCTGCGCTCGCGGTAATCCCTGCCGTCGATTAAAATCTGCCCCTCTGTGGGCTCGAAAAACCGACAGGCCAGGTTGATGAGCGTGCTCTTTCCCGCCCCGGTCTCGCCGACGATGGCTACTGTGGTTCCCGCAGGGATGTGCAGCGAAAAGTGCGACAGCACATTTTCGCCGCCGTCGGGGTAGCGGAAGGTAACGTCGCGGAATTCGATTTCACCGCGCAGCGGTTCCCAGTTCTCGCGCTTTGGATAAAACACATCGCCATATTTTTCTACCACCTCCGGGCGGTCGGTGATGTCCGGCTGGCGGTCCAAAAGGTCCGTTACCCGCTCGATGGAGGCCTGCATGGAAATGAATTCGGCGATGTTGGCTGCCGTCATCTGTATGGGCTCGAAGATTCCCACCGCATAGGTGAGGAAGGTAGACAGCGTGGCGATTTCCAGCACCTGCTCGCCCACCATGTAGCCGCCCCGCAGAAGCACGATGGCTACTGCCGCTGTGGAAAAAAACAGCACCAACGGGATGTAGACGGCATTCAGCCGCGCCGCGCGGATTCCCGCTTCGTACATCGAGCCTGTCAGCTGGCGGAAACTTTCGCTGTTCTGATCTTCGATTACCAGCGTTTTAGAAGTCTTTGCGCCTGTAATGCCCTCGTTAAACGCACCGGTAATCCGGGAGTTCAGCTTGCGCACCTTGCGGTTCCAGTGCAGAATGCGGTTTTGAAAATATCCGGTCAGAAGGGCGATCACTGGCACGATTAAGATGACGACCAGCGCCAGCCGCCAGTTGAGCAGCAGCATGGCAGCGAAGGTTCCCGACACGTAGAACAGCGCCCAGAGGATATCGGTCATGTCCCATCCGATCATGCTGGCGATTTTGGTGGTATCGCTCATTACCCTGGTAAGCAGGTAGCCCACCGGCGTTACGTTGTAAAACGAAAACGACATTGTCTGCAGATGGGTAAACAAGTCGCGGCGCATTTCCTTGCCCATGTTCATTTCGATGGACATGGAGTTTCGCGTAAAGGCCACCACCGAAAGGGACTGCGCGATGATTACGACAAGATAGCAAAGCCCGTAGGGTAAAAACCCGGCAAGCTGATCCGTTTCGATAAAATTGCGGATGGCGTAGCGCTGAAACAGCGGGATGATGACATCAACCAGCGCGCATACGCCGTTAAAAAGAAACATTCCTGCAAAATCCAGCTTGCGGTTGCGCAGAAACGGAAACAGCCGCTTCCATATGCGGATATCAAAGGATTTGGTGTATTCCTGCTCGTCGAATCCGGCCATTACCGCTCGCCTCCCTTCTGTGCTGTGCCTTCGGTTTCCCCGTCGAGCCACCGGCGGTCGTCGCTGCTCATCTGTATGTCATAAATTTCTTTATAGATGCCCGGGCGCGCAATCAGCTGGCTGTGGGTTCCGATATCCGCCACCCGGCCGCCGTCCAGCACTAATATCCGATCGGCCTGCATTAGCGTCGTCACCCGATGGGAAATGAGGATCGTCGTTATCCCCTTCAGGTTTTTCTTCAGCGCCTGCCGGATCTTCGCATCCGTCTGCGCATCCACAGCGGAAAGCGAATCGTCGAACACCATGACTGGAGCGCCGGAAAGCAGCGTCCGCGCAATGGCTACGCGTTGCTTCTGCCCGCCGGACAGCGTAACGCCGCGTTCACCAACCAACGTTTCGTAGCCGTCTGCAAACTCGGTAATCGCCTCGTCCACGCAGGCTACCGCTGCCGCGTGGCGCAAGTCTGCCTCCGATGCCTGTGGATGGGTTGCCGCTATGTTTTCGCGTATGGTGCGGGAGAACAGAAACGGCTCTTGCAGCACCAGGCCGATTCTGCGGCGCAGCTGCGCCCGTCGCAAATGCCGGATATCCACGCCGCCGAGGGTAATGCTCCCCTCGCCCTCCTTCAGGTCGTACAGGCGGGTAAGCAGGTGCACCATCGTGCTCTTTCCCGAACCCGTTGCCCCTAAAATCGCAAAGGTGCTTCCCTGGGGAATGGTAAACGACACATCCCGCAGCACAGGCTGCCCCTCGTAGCCGAAGCTCACGTGGTTGAAAACGATATCGCCCGCCTGCGGCATCTCCTGCGCTTGCGGGTCGTCTTCCTCTTCGGGAGCCCGCAGAATGTATCCCACGCGGTCCATAGAAACGCCGGCCTTGCTCATGTCGGAGAGCACTCTGCCCAGGGCCCGTACCGGCCAGGTCAGCGCTTCGTTGTAGGTAACAAAAGCCAGGAATTCGCCCAGCGTCATCCCGCCGTGAACGGTCTCCCACGTTCCCACTAAAATAATCGTCATTACCTGCAGGCAGGTCAGAAGCGTTCCCGAGGCCCAGTAGACCGACAGCAGCTTTCCCAGGCGTATCCACAGCCGCGAAAAAGCTTCATTTTTTTCGTTAAACCGCTCGACCTCGTAGCGCTCCCGGCCAAAGGCCCTCACCACGCGCACGCCGGTGAGGTTTTCCTGGGCGCAGGTCGTCAGCGCTCCTTCCGCTTCGTCGGCCAATTTGAAACGCGAAGAAATCCTGCGGTAAAAGACGCCGGAAGAAATTCCGACCACGGGAATAAACGCCAGCGCCACCAGCGACAGCTTCACGTTCATGGAAAACATAATGCTCAGATACAGCACGATTAAAAAAACCGTGCGCACCACTTCCATCAGCTGATTGCAGACAAAACGGCGGATGATATCCACATCGGATGTGCATCGCTGAATCATGTCGCCGGTGGAATGCGCCGTGTGCCAGGCAAAGCTCAGGCGCTGGATGTGGTTGTATAAATCGTCGCGGATGCCCTTGACGAAAGCTTCCGAACCCTTTGCCAGATACATGCGCTGCCCGTAACTGCAAAAGCCCCGAAGCACTGCCACTGCCAATACCGCGCAGGCTGCCATCCACAGCGCACTCACGGCGTTTGCCCGCAGGGCAGCAGGCGACAGCAGGCTGCCCCAGTCTTCTTTTCCCAGCCATCCGCCGATGCGCTGCAGCGCCGATTGCGCAGACAGCAGCGTCGAGGACGGCGTTTCTGACGTTTCCGCTGCTCCTAAGATCGAATCCACCGTAATGCGGATAATCTGCGGCGTTACCGCATTTAAAATCATGCTCAAACAGGCGCAGACAAGCCCCGCAGCAAAATATCGCTTACACCTGTGCAAATATCGTAAAATCATCGCGGTTTTTTCCTGCCGCGACATCTTAAATACCGGTTCCAATGTTCTCACCTCCTTCGCGTCTTTGCTCCCTTTGCCGCCCGGCAGCCCGTTGCGGTCAAGGCCGAGGCAACAATCCACTCTTTATTTCTGACTATTTCCGATACCGGCATCCGCTGAATGCCGTATCGAAATAACATACGCTCTGATATCCGCAGTAGGTGCAGGCGGACATATCCTTTACCTTCTGCGGATGCGGGCTGATTTCGCCTTCGGCCAGTTCTGTGCACAGTTTTCGGATGGTCTGGCCGACTTCCTGCCGGAACTTTCCGAACTCCTCTGCGGACAGCAGCAGAGACTCTGATGATTTTGACAATGCCCCATCTCTCTTTCGCCTCAGTGCAACTACCTGCGATTCGTCCACAAAATCGCCGGCCACTTCGGAAATAACCTCCGGCTCTTCTACCATCAGTCCATTCATCTGAAAGCTCTTTATCAATTCGTTGTCTATCTTGTCGGAAAGCTCGTCGATTCCGCATTCGGTTACATTGGCTGACGGCTCATCGATCCGGAAGTAAAATACGCCGGCAGGCTTTGCGTGCGCGCCGCTGCCTCCTACAGCCCCTTCCAGATACAACATCAGCTGAAGCCGCCATCCGCTGACCGCCTCTTCTTTCTGGAATTTCTCCCTGCCGGATTTATAGTCAATGATTTTAACGTATGAGCTTCCGTCGCTTCCCGGCAGAATATCCACGCGGTCGATTTTTCCTTCGACGCGCACGCCCGGCAAAATATCTATAGGCGGAAAGGCATTTTGCCGCCCGCGGCCAAATCCGGCTTCCAGATACATGCGGCTGATTTTTCCCTGCCGCACGTGCTGAATCAGCGCCCACGCTGCCTGAAAGCAGATGCGCTTCATGCGGTCCAGACGATATCCCTCACGGCCACCGGAGCGCAGCACCGCTTCGCTGTAAGCGTCGGCAATTTGATCCATCAGCTGCGACACCTTTTCGCGGCACTCCTCCTGCGCAATCGTCATCCACGGAGAAGAAGCGTCGGTAATCGCTGTTCCCGGTACGCTCAGCCAGCGGGAAAGCTCCATCAGGCACTGATGGTATACGTCGCCAGCCTCGCGCCCGCTCACCTCAAAGACCCGGCGCTCCTCCGGCCGAAGCCCGTACTGCAGAAAATGCTGAAACGGGCAGTGCCCGAATCGCTCTAACCGCGAGGGGCTGAGAACCAGCTGGTCGTATCCTTCTTTTTTGTATATGCGTTCGATCAGCTGCCGGTCCAGTTTCTGCACGCGGTTGTCAAACAGCAGTCCTTCGCGCATGGGATGCAGCCTGTCCGGCGCTTCTTTCAGATACCAGTTGAGCACCTCTATCCAGGCGGCGGGCAGACGCCTCTCTGTTTTTTGCCCGTCTTCGCCTTCGGAAAGCCCCCGCATAGCTCGCGTGAGATGCTCCAATGTACTCTTCCGGCCCTGAATCAGGCCCAGAGGATTGCCTTCGTTTACAATGTCTGCCTCCTCTGCCATGCCGGGGAAAATGCTGCGCAGCTTTTCGTAGATGAGCGAGGGACGGACCGCACCGCCCTCTCCGTCAGCCGCCGTATAGCTGATCCACAGCCGCTCCGAGGGCTTTGACAAATTCTTATAAATCGCGATCTTTTCTTCCTGGACGCGCCAGCTATCGTTTTTGCAAAGCTGAATGTCCTTGGCTAACAACAGGTCCTTTTCGCCCTCCGACAACAGATCTTCCGAAGCGCCCGGACCGGGCAGCAGCCCGTCGTTTGCCCCAAGCACCAAAAGGGCCTTTACCCTTCCTGTTCTGGTCCTCTGCATTGTTCCCACAATAATCTGGTCGAAGGACGGCGGAAGCAGGCCGATCTCCACCGCTGCAAATCCGGCGTTCAGCATGGCGGCATAATCCGCAGATGACAGTTCTTCCTGTCCTGAAAGCTCTACGATCTGGTCGAAAAGGCCGGCGATGACCTTCCATATCTGTGCGGTTTCCAAAAGCAATTCTTTTTCGCCTTCCTGCTCCAGTCGGTCGCACAGCTCAGCAAGCCTCTCCGGCAGATTTACTACCTCTGCCAGATGCTGATATAATGCACGGGTTTTTCCAAGCCCTGTCCTTTCCTTTTTCAGCGCGGCCCGCAGAAGGTCTATCGGCTCCGCAACCCGCCGGCGCATGTCCTCCAGCCGGGCAAGCCCTTCCTCGCCGTACCGGCTCTTCCCGTAGCGGAAGGGGCGGCTCAGGTCCCGTTCCGCGCTGCGGTAAGCCAGTACGTAGTTCTCGAGCTCTTCCCCTTCGTCGCGGCTGAGGCAGGTTAGTCCTGTTTTAATCAACCGGAAGGCTTCTTCATAGCGCAGCCGGCCGGCCAGTGCATCTAAAAGCGCCATGATGTACTCCACAGCCGGATGGTGCAGCACTGTCCTCTTTTTATCTAAAAATACAGGGATGCCGTATTTCTGAAACACCCTTACGATGACAGAGCCCCTGCTTTCCAGGTCGTTGCAGATGACGGCGATATCCTCACAGCGATATCCATAGTCGCGCAGCAGTGCCGTAATCCCGGCAGCTGCCGTCTCCGCCTCCGTATAAAAACTCGAAGCGCGGCAAAAGCGAATCGCCTTTCCGCCATCGTCTGCCGCTTCGCTGCCTTTCCCTTTTCCACCTGCCGCTTCGCTGCTGTTTTCCTTTTTGGCAGCTTCATAGGTTTTGTGCGGCCATGCATACAGCTGCCGCTCCAGATGCTCCAGCGGAAATGGCCTCTGCGTCCTGCGGAATTCATCGCTGATAGCCTGCTGCTCCCAGATGGTCCCTTGTTCGATTGCCATCCTGCGCAGCTGGTCCATAACGCTTTTCGCCAGGCGGAACAGATCGCCGTCGGCCGGTTCCTCCTCGGGCCCGCAGACGCCGGCATCGCCTATCATCACCAGATTGACATCCGCGGCGCAGGCCATCAGCCGGCCAAACAGCGCCAGCATGCGGGGCGTAAACGAATCGAAACCGTAAAACCAGAATTCTCCTGCCCTCACCATGGCGGAATGGGGAATCTGCTCTGTCACCAGCCGCGTATAGTCTTCTGTATCTATGTACTTTCCGGCAATCCTCTCCTGGTATTCTTCAAACACCTGATAGATATCCGAAAGCTTTCGATACAGCAGGCTTTCGGGCTCTATGCTTTCCAGTATGTTTGGGATGTCCTCCGGCGCTACATTGTGTTGCTTCATCTCTGTAATCAGGTCGTTTACCATCTCCACAAAGCTGACGGACTGCACCGCGCCGCCGTAGGTCAGAAGGTGTTTCTGCCGTTCCTTCAATATGCGGGCGATCAGCATGTGCCGCCCGTATTTGTCGATATGCGTGCGGACAGCCCCCGCTGTCTCCGATAAAATCCGGTAGCCCAGACGGCTCTGCGACAGGATGTCCACTTCCAAAAGGCCTGGCTCGTTCAGGTACTCCAGCGCATTGCGCTCCGCCTGCAGCGTAAACTGATCGGGAACTACAACGTAAATCCTCTCCACGGCAGACGAACCGCTGCGCAGTCGCACTAAAGACTCCTTTACAGAGGAAAATAAAAACCGGTCCCTGTCAATGCTTTCTCTTCCGTAATAAATGTGAAGCATGGTCCTCTCCCTTCACCGGCCTTCCGCAGCTTCCCGGACATCCAGAGCAGCCGCAGCACCGGCCTGCCTTTGCATTCCGTATCTTCCTGCGGATCACAAAGCCGCAGTACAGGGCAATCGCCAGTACAATGGCAATGCCCCAGAGCACTCCTTTTTCCATCTTATCATACCTCCGTTGAAAGTTCACTATATTTCCTGCACAATCATAAAGGCGGCGCACAAATCCCTGCTACGCCGCCGCATTTCCTCCTGTGGAAAGAAATTGTTTCTTATAAGAAAAGAAGCCTGCCTGCCTGATAGGCGAAAAACGTTAGAATCCAGGCCACACCCAGCTGAAAGCCCACGCACAGGCAGGTCCAGCGCCAGCTTTTCGACTCTCTTTGGATGGTCATAATCGTAGCAGCGCACGGGATGTACAGCAGGCAGAACAGCATCAGGCAAAAGGCATTCAGGGGGCCGAAGCCCATGCCCGCGAGGGCTGCGGAAAGCAGCCCCATCCCTTCGGCGGAGTTGATGTTTCCCACGCCGAATAAAATCGCACTGCTGGATACCACCACCTCTTTGGCGGAAATTCCTGCAATCAACGCTACGGCCACCTGCCAGTAGCCCAGTCCCAGCGGTGAAAAGAAGGGCGTCAGAATGTGCCCCAGCGACGCGCCGAAGCTGTCGCCCATATCGCCAGTGTATCCGTGGATGCCGAAATTCAGCAGCATCCACATGATGATGGACGCCACAAAGATGGTGGTTCCCGCCTTTGTCAGAAAATCCTTTACCTTTTCCCACACGTAAATCCAGACCGTCCGCAGGCTGGGCGCTTTGTACTCCGGAAGCTCGATCAGGAGCATCCGCAGGCTTTCTCCCCGCCGCCGATCTACTGCATGCAGCACAAAGGCTGATGTAATCGCTACCAAAAGACCGATTACGTACATGGAATAGGCCACCAGCATGGCTCTGCTGCCGAAAAAGAGCTGCGAAAACAATACGTAAATCGGCAGCCTGGCGCTGCAGGACATAAACGGCGTTACCAGCATCGTCCGCAAGCGGTCGTTTTTATCCTCCAGCGCGCGGGATGCCATAATCGCAGGAACGGTGCATCCAAAGCCTAAAAGCATGGGGATAAACGCCCGCCCCGACAGCCCGATACGCCCCATAATGCCATCCATAACATAGGCGACGCGGGCCATATACCCGCTATCCTCTAACAATGCCAGCGCCAGAAACAGAATAAAAATATTGGGCAGGAAGGTGAGGATGCCTCCCACGCCGGCAATGATGCCATCGACGACCAGCGAGGTTATGATGTCTCCCACCTGAAGGCTTCCCAGAAGCGTTGTCGTTCCGTTGCACACTTGTTCGACCAGAAGCTCCACGTAACCCTTCAGCCAATCGCCTACGGCGAAAGTGAGCAGGAATACCAGCGCCATAATCAGCAGGAATGCCGGCAGCCCTAACATGCGGTGGGTAAGCACTCCGTCGATCCGGTCGGTAAACGCCTCGCGCTTCGCTTTATTTACAACGACTTCCTCGATGATTTCTTCGATGAAATCGTATTTTTCGTTGATGATATCCGTCTCGTAACTGCGATCGATGACCTCGGGAAGATTGACGGGATAGCGCTCTGAAATTTCCCGATCCTGCTCTAAAAGCTTCAACGCGTGCCAGCGGTAATTGAAAAGGTTTGGATACCGCTGCTGCAGCTCTTCGATGATGCGATCGATCTTATCTTCTATGGTATCGCTGTATACCATGGCGTATTCCTGATGATGGTTGTGCCGGTGTGCCGTTGCCTCGCCGTGATTGTGCTGCAACCGGTCGGGTATAGCCACACCCTTGTGATGTGCCGCTGCGTGGATTAAAATATCCAGCCCCTTTCGCTTTCTTGCCGATACGGGAATTACCGGGATTCCCAGCATCTCCGGCAGGCGATGGGTATCGATTTCCATGCCGCGCTTTTCCACGATGTCCATCATGTTCAGCGCTAAAATCACGGGCTTTCCCAGCTCCAGAAGCTGCAGCGTTAAATAGAGATTGCGCTCCAGCGCCGAAGCGTCAGCCACGTCGATAATAACATCCACATCGTCACTCAAAATATACTGCCGCGACACCTGTTCTTCCATGGTATAGGAAGTCAGGCTGTACGTTCCTGGAAGATCCACCAGGTGATATGTGGTATCGTGAAAGCGCATAGCGCCCTCCACTTTTTCCACCGTAACGCCGGGCCAGTTGGCAACCTTCAAGTTTGCGCCTGTAAAGGCATTGAACAGCGTGGTCTTTCCGCAGTTAGGGTTGCCGATAAACGCGATGGACATCCCGTCCCTTTGCGCACCTGCTACTCTATTTTCCTGCCCGCTCATGCCTCTGCCTCCGAAATGCGGATATTCCGCGAAATATCCCGCCCTATGGCAAAGCGCGTTCCGCGCACCTTAACGATCATCGTTCCTTTCTCCTTGCTGTTTATCACCAAAATTTTTGTGCCGTAAGTCATGCCCAGCGCCTCCAGACGCTTCTCCGTTTTCAGCGGCAGCTGCATATCTTCTATGCGGTATGCGGTCCCGATGCAGCCCTGATTCAGTGTCATATCTGCCAAGCCTCCCTTTTTTCTTACCTCAGTCATCATATCACTAAAGTTAGCAAAAAGCAACTGCAAGTTAGCCATATGCAACTTTTAACGCTGCACGCTGCCAGACGACTGCCCTGCAGCCGGACCGCCACTGCGCACCATTCAGCGGTACTTCCTTTTCTTAACAGTTTCTTAGCCTCACAAATAGTTGGTATTCCCTTCAGCACCGTAGTATAATTAGAGTATATTTATGCTGCAAGGAGAGAACGCCGCAGATGATACCCGAATCTGTAAAAAGCGCTTTAAAAAACAAGCCCGATTTTAAGGGCTGGATTATCACTATCTTCATTTTGATCGTTACGACAATCGCTGCCTACTGGCTGTCCCTGATCGCCTCCGGCACCGCCAATATCGCGCTGCTCTACATTCTTGCCCTGATCGGCATTGCCCATGCCACCGCCGGCTACTATTACGGCATCTTCGCTTCTCTGGTGGGCGTTATCTGCGTCAATTACTGGTTTACCTTTCCCTATGGGGCTCTGAATTTTACGCTGACCGGCTATCCGATTACCTTCGTTTTAATGCTGACGACCTCGCTGATCGTCAGTACTTTTACCGCGCATCTAAAGCAGCAGTCCGTTATCATCTCCGAGCGCGAAAAAGCCCTGGCGGAAGCCGAAAAGGAAAAGCTGCGCGCCAATCTGCTGCGGGCGGTATCGCACGACCTGCGCACCCCTTTAACTACCATCATCAGCGCCAGCAGCTCTTATCTGGAAAATGACGATTCGCTGTCCATGCAGGAAAAAAACGAACTGGTCGGTCAGATTTCCGACGACGCCCACTGGCTTTTGAATATGGTCGAAAACCTGTTGTCGGTTACGCGCATCCAGACCAGCCCGACCGCGCTGAACAAAACGCCGGAGCTGGTTGAGGAAGTTGTCAACGAAACTGTCGTCAATCTGAAAAAGCGCCTGCCTGGTGCAGAGCTTTCTATCAGCATACCCGACGATCCGCTGTTTGTCCCCATGGATGCCACGCTAATCGAACAGGTGCTGATCAATCTGCTGGAAAACGCTGTCTATCACTCTGCAAGCACCCGCCCCATTGAATGCCGCGTTACCGAGGATGCGCAAAATGTCTGGTTTCGCGTCATCGACTATGGAACCGGCATCCGCGAAGATCGTCTCTGCATTATTTTCGACGGCACTGCCAATTCCGAAAGCCACACCGCCGACGGTCGAAAGGGCATGGGCATCGGCCTTTCTATCTGCAAAGCCATTATCAGCGCCCACGGGGGCCAGATCAATGCCCGAAACCACGCGCATGGAGCAGAGTTTTATTTCTCGCTGCCAAAGGAGGATACCTGCGATGAACTCTAAAATTACGATTCTGCTGATCGAAGATGAAATCAATATCAGCCGCCTGATTTCCAAACTGCTCACCGCACAGAACTACAAGGTCCTCACCGCATCCACGGCCAAGGATGGCTTGTCGGTCATCACCTCGCACTGCCCCGATGTGGTTCTTTTAGACCTGGGCCTGCCCGATATGGATGGCCTGGACGTGCTTCGCCAGGTCCGCTCCTGGAGCAGTCTGCCCATCATCGTAATCTCCGCCAGGACCCAGGAAAAAGAAAAGGTGCTGGCGCTGGATCTTGGGGCGGACGACTACATCAGCAAGCCCTTTGGCAACGCAGAGCTTCTCGCCCGCGTGCGCACCGTCATCCGCCACAGCAACAAATTAAATACCAGCGCACCGCTCTACAAGCGCCCCTATTACGCCAAGGGGCTGAAAATCGATTTCGAAAAGCATGTGGTTACCGTCAACCAGCAAACGGTTCACTTAACGCAGATCGAATTTAAAATTATCGCGCTGCTGGCGCAGAATTCCGGCAGTGTTATCACGTATTCCAGCATTATCTCCAATATCTGGGGGCCCTATGTCGACGACAACAATCGGATTTTACGCGTAAATATGGCCAATATCCGCCGAAAAATTGAAGCCAATCCCGCAGAGCCCCAATATATTTTTACCGAGGTTGGCATCGGCTATCGCATCATCGAAGACGAGGCGGAATCATAGCTCCCCGCCAAAAGCAGCTGCTGAGGCTGCTTCTCAACGCAGGGCAGGTCAACGTACAATATAACAGGGCTGCGGTTTCGCGCCGGAAAGGAAACTCTCATGGAACTGCGCATCGGCCGCGTAGCAAAGCTGTTTGGCATTCACGAAGAAACCCTCCGATATTACGAAAAGGAAGGCTTTCTTTCCCCTGAAAAAAATCCAGAAAACGGCTATCGCCAATACTCTATGGCCGACATCCTTTTGCTGGCCGACCTGCTGTTTTACCGGGATATCGGCATTCCCATCGCGGATATCCGCCGCATTTTGGACGGTATGCCGCCCGATGCAGTCACCAGCCTCATCGGAGAAAAAAGACAGGACATTCACTGCCAGATTCGCCGTCTGCAGCAATCGCTGCTCAAGCTGCAGCGTTGGGAGGCCTTTCACCGCGAATCGCTGTCTCATATGTGCCGCTTTGCCATCTGCCCCATGCCCTCGGTTCTGGTTCATAAAAAAGCGCTGGTGAAACCCATTTCTGGCGTTTCCCGCGTTTCCTGCCGCCAGTTCGTTCCGTGGCCCCGCGAACTATCTTTTTTTGCTACCTTTTCTTTTTATTGCAACATAACCGCCGATCCTGTTGCCATTTCCCGCTATGTGGTTTTGGATCAAAGCATTGCTGCCGACCTGGATTTTCCCCTGCAAGCAAGCGACTATCTGGAAGAAGCCGCCGAGCGCTGCCTGTTTACCGTGGTGGAATACGACGACGACTGGCAGGCGATGCTTGCGCCTCTGATGCGCTATGCGAAAGAACACTCCCTGACGCTTTCCGGCCCCGTCTACGGCCGCCAGAGCATTAACGATTACAGCCATGGCAGCATGCGCGAATACTACCGTGTTTACGCGGTTCTCGCTTCACAGTAACGCGAATGCAGCATGCACATATGGCTGAATGCTTCAGGTCAGGTGCTCTCAATCTTCAAAGCCGGAGCTTTTTAATTCTGCGATAAGTGCGGGAAGTACGATGCGCACATCTCCGATTATGCTGCAGGCCGCGTTTTTGTGAACCGGCGCGTCGGGGTCTTTGTTTATCGCCAGGATAACCTCCGTTCCCCGCAGTCCTGCCATGTGCTGTACGACGCCGCTTATGCCCAGTGCAACGTAAACATGAGGCCGGACATGCCGGTTGGATATTCCAATTTGCTGTGCAAAGGGCAGATAGCCGGCACTTACCGCTGCTCTGCTTGCCCCTACGGGCACCCTCAGCAGCCGGGCCAGCTCCTTTCCCAGAACCAGCCCTTCTTTGCCGCATCCATACCCTATGCCTACGATAATCCCTGCCTCCGCATCAAGCGGCCTATCGGAAAAGTGCTCCTGCGATAACAAGCTTCTGTATTTCGTTTGTTCCTTCATAAATCTGAGTAATTTTTGCATCTCGCATCATTCTTTCTACCTGATAATCTTTCATGTATCCGTTTCCTCCCAGCATCTGCACCGCCTCCTGCGTCACCTCCATAGCGCAGTTAGTGGCTGACAGCTTTGCCATGGCCGCAGCGACGGTATAGGGTTTTCCCTGGTCTTTCAGCCACGCTGCCCGATATACCATCAGCTCCGCTTGCTGGATTTTCGTCTGCAGCTCCGCCATTTGAAAAGCCAGATATTGTTGCTTTGCGATGGGCTTTCCAAACTGCTCGCGCTGTATCATATAGATACGTGCAATTTCAAAAGCGCCTTTGGCGATACCAAGCCCCTGCGCTGCCACACCGATTCTGCCGCCGTCGAGAGTTTTCATGGCAAGCGAAAATCCCTGTCCCGGCTCTGCTATCATGTTCTCTTCCGGAACCCACACGTTGTCCAACACCATGTCAGATACCTGCGCGCATCGAATTCCCATTTTATTTTCCAGTGTCCCTACAGAAAACCCCGGTGTTCCCTTTTCTACGACAAAGGCCGCCATTCCCTTCGTTTTAAGCTGTGGTTCTGTCATGGCGTAAATTACGGTAAATGCAGCTACAGGGCCGTTGGTGTTAAAGCACTTTCTGCCGTTAATCCGATATCCCCTTCCATCCCTTTCCGCTCTGGTGGTCTGCCCCGCGGCATCGCTTCCCGCTGTATGCTCCGTAAGCCCGAAAGAGCCGATTTGCTCTCCATAAGTAATAGGCGCCAGATATTTTCGTTTGATTTCGTCGGACGCGGAGGAATTCATAATGCTTCCGCCGTAAAGCGAAGTGTTTACCGAATAGGAAATCCCGAAGGAAGCATCCACTCTGGAAAGTTCTTCTACAGCCAGCACATACTCCATATACGTACCGCCCAAACCGCCGTATTCCTTTGGATAGGGAAGGCCGTAGGCTCCTGTCGCCCGACCGAATTCCCGATATAGTTCCATGGGAAAACGTCCGGCTTCGTCTCGCGCAACCACCCCCGGAGCTAATCGCTTCTCTGCAAACTCGCGGGCTTTTTTCTGCATTGCCAGCTCTTCTTTTGTCCATTCAAAATTCATATTTTGCACTCTCCTTTTTTTCTGTCTTGTCTATGCCTGCGGGTCAGCTCAGACCTCCTATCCCTTCTGCCTCTGCCGTTTCCGTTTTTTCCCGACAGGGACGTATTCCATCAGGCACACTGCAATCGACAAAAATGATTAACACAAATCTTTAAATGCAAATCCCGTGCCTGATATTTCACCCCGGACAATACGAATAAATCCTGCCGCAGCCTGTCACACCTGTATACAATTTACACATATGTGCCATTTTTCTGAAATCACAGGGAGTTTTTTGAGCCAATTTGACACAAAACACTTTGGCACAGCTATTGCTCTATAAAAGGGCAGCCGGCAAAAAACACAAAGGAGGAATTGCGCTATGAACGGAATACTTCAGGGCATTCGGGTCTTGGATTTTGGCAGATATGTTTCTTGCCCCTACTGCGGACTGTTGTTAGCCAGTCTGGGGGCTGAGGTCATTAAAGTAGAAAATATCCGGGGTGATGACGCCAGACGAATCCAACCTTATGCCGGAAAAGACGGTTTGATGTATCACACCAACAACAGAAACAAAAAAGGAATCGCCTTCGACTTTCGCACCGACGAAGGCAAACAACTTCTGAAACGGCTGACCTCGAAGGCAGACGTTATCATCGAAAATTTTAAACCGGGTACATTGGAGAAAATGGGAATTTCTTACGAAGAAGTATCGAAGGAAAATCCCAAAATCATCGTCGCCTCCATTTCCGGCTACGGGCAGGAGGGGGCCTACAGAGACAGGCCCGCCTTTGACTGCGTCGTCTCCGCCATCGGCGGATTGCTCAGCATCTGCGGGACTAAGGAAGCCGGCCCGCGACTTGTGGGCATTCCTATGCTGGATAATACAGCAGGTGTTGTAAACGCTCTGGGAGTGATCGCAGCCCTCTATCAGAGAGACCGCACCGGCAAAGGCTGCAAGGTAGATACGGCAATGTGGGATATCCTTACATCGTACATGGGCGAAAATATCCCAAATTACGATAAAAACAAGGTTCTTTTTGAATATCCTGACAATATGGACGATCCCTACGGCTGTCCTGCCGGGATTTTCGAAACAAAGGATGGCTATATCTACATCGACGCCGGTTGGGATAACCTGTTTAAGCGTTTTCGGGAACTGGTAGGCGGATCCCTGCTGGACGACCGGTTTTTGGACTTCGATACCCGGTTGGAAAATTACGAGCTCATTAAAAAAGCTGCTGTCGCATGGGTTGCATCCAAAACCACAAAAGAGGTGGATGATTTATGCGTCGCCAATGGTATTACAAGCGGCCCCATCAATAATCTCGATGCGGTTGTCGATGGCGAAAATATCAGAAGCAGAAACATGCTGAAATATGTGGACCTTCCCACTGGCGGCAGAGTGGGCTTTCCCTCGACGCCCATCCGGCTTTCCACAATGGCACCGGCCGAAGATACCTGCGCTCCCTCTCTGGGGCAGGATAACACTGAAATTTTCAGGGCGCTTTTGGATATGGAAGAAGAGGAAATCGAAGCCCTGCGAACCCGGGGTATTCTCAGATAGAAAGGAGTGACGACCAGGGATGGCTGAAACGATAAAAGATCCAACACTCACAGCGCTTACTCACAGAATACGGATTCCTGTAAAGGAATGCGATTATGAAGAGTTTTTAATGTCCGGTACCAGAATTATACAATATGGTGTAGATGCAGCTTCAGAACTCAATATCCGCAGAGATGGCCAGGCCGGTATGCTCGCTTCTGTACAGGCAAAGCTCCTGAACGCTCTCTACGGCCTGGACATGATCGAGGTTACAGCAAAAATAGTCAAGGCAGGAAACCGCTCCAGAACCATTGCCTTTGAAGTTTGCAAAACCATCGCCAGGGGTTATGTTTCTTTTGATGGAACCATCAAAAACGAAGTCCTCGCCGAACCCGTTAAGGTTGCAGAAGGCGAAGTTGTTTTGGTATTGGAAGAACAATTTATGTAGGAGGTTCGAGATGGAAAAACAACAAAAGAAATTTGAATTTCCCAGTACCGCGTTTTTTCTTCTGCTCATCGCCCTTGTCTTTTCCCTCTTGTCATACGTAGTCCCCGCAGGAAGCTACGACAGAATCACCGATGAGACGACCGGCAGAATTGCAGTTGCAGACGGCACGTTTCACTATGTAGAGCAGACCCCGGTCACCATTTTCGACTGGCTTTCGTCCATGTACGGCGGGCTGATTGATGTGGCCGATATCATCGCCATCCTGTTTATCTGCGGCGGAGCCCTCGGTGTAGTCATATCCACAGGCGCCATCCACGCCGGAATCGGAGCGCTGGCAAAAAAGGTCGGCAGTAGAGAATCCCTGGTATTCATTATCCTTCTGCTGGCCTTTGCCACCTGCTCTACTACGTTGAACATGGCCGAAGAGTTTATTGTATTCGCCCCTCTGCTGGTGGTAATTTCCAAATCCCTGGGGTACGATGCGCTGACAGGAGTCGCTGTGCTGCTGTTCGGTATCTACAGCGGACAGGGCTTTTCCGTATCAGGGCCCTTTACGGTGGTCATTGCGCAGCAGGTAGCAGGGCTTCCACTGCTGTCGGGCATGGGATTGCGGGTTGCGGGCGTATGTGGTTCTATCCTTCTGGCCATTGCTTATACCACATGGTATACAAAAAAAGTAAAAAGCAACCCCGAACACAGCTATTTGTACGATAGGTCTGCTGGTGCTATCGTGGTAGATACGAAAAAAGCGCAGGAAGAGCAAGTTGATCTCTCCAAATACGAATTTACTGCAAAGAGAAAAATCATTCTTCTCCTGCTGGTTGCAACCGTACTGTTCATGGCCTATGGCACCAATGTTTTAGGCTGGTGGTTCCGGGAGATGTGCGCTGTCTTTTTCGCTCTGTCCCTGATTACAGGAATTTTCTACTATGGCAGTGTAAACAAGACGATCAATCTCTTTATGGAGCAATCCGGGCAGATGGCGCAGGCTGCGATTCTCTTAGCTCTGTCGCGGGCCATCGTTGTAGTGCTTACGCAAGGCCAGCTGATGGATACCATCGTATATGCACTGGCAGGCGTTTTAAAGCACACCAGCGGAGTGATTACCGCTTGGGCTATTTACCTGGCTAACATAGTTATCAATTTCTTTGTCCCCTCCTCCTCCGGACAAGCCATGGTGGTTATGCCTATCTTAACGCCTCTTGCTGATCTGACTGGAATTACCAGGCAGGTAGCGGTCCATTCGTTCATGGCAGCGGATGCCTTCGGAAATATGATAATCCCTACGCATCCAACGACTCTGGCGTGCCTTGGGCTGGCGGGAATTTCTTATAACAAGTGGTTTAAGCTCGCCTGGCCCATGGTCATTCTCTGGTCGCTTTGGACCTTTATCATCCTGGCTATCGGTGTTGCCATTCAGTGGGGGCCATTTTAATACTGCATTTAAGAAGATTGCCTAAAGGAGTAAGCAATGAAACACATTAAACTGGAAAAGAACGGCTACAAAGCCTATATTATCGTCGATAAGCAGGAAAAGCTGAACGCCTTCGATACGGCGATGTATAAAGACGTGGGAAAATGCCTGGACGATGTGGCGCAAGATCCCGATATCCGTGTTGTTATCCTGAAAGGTGCAGGCAGGGCTTTTTCTGCCGGATACGATGTAGAGGAAGAAGCCGCGCGCATCGGTTACATGGAAGAGCTTGCAGAAATCGAAGATTACTGCAATTCCAACCGCTGGAAAATCTGGAACATGCGCAAACCAGTCATTGCACAGATCCACGGCTATTGCCTGGGCGGCGCCTGCGAACTGGTACTTCCCTGCGATTACGTGCTTTCTTCCGATGACTGCAAGGTGGGAGAACCTGAAATTACATTCGGCGCTATGACTGCCTACAACATTATGCCGTGGCTCGTTCCCATGCGCCAGGCAAAAGCACTTATGCTTACCGGAGAAAAAATTACAGGAAAACGGGCCGCAGAGATCGGGCTGGTTACTGCTTCGTACCCCGCAGACCAGTTAGAACAAGAGGTCGAAGCATTGGCCGATAAGCTGATCCGCATTGCGCCGCCCGTATTGTGCCTGCAAAAGAAAATGCTGAACCGCACCTATGAAATCATGGGGATGCAGGGCGCCATAGACTGGAGTGCTGATCTCAGCGTGTTCGCCAGAGCCATCGAAACGGAGGAAGTGGTTAAATTCAACGAGATTGTCAGCACAGAGGGCATGAAGGCCGCCTTTCGGTGGCAGGAAGAATATTTCGACAATAAATAGCAGAAAAAGAAAGGGCCCGTGGTTCTGCCACAGGCCCTTTCATGTATGGTATCATTTTTCCAAGTACATCTCTAAATGTAACAAAATATGGAACACTATTCTTAATTGCATATGATTGCAAGACATTTACCTGTGGAGAAACGTAAAATGAAACCAACAGATTATAATGAAGCGAAAGCAAAGCAAAACTGGAGACTGTTTCAGAAAGGACATATCCCCGAAGCTATGGACAAACGCCTGCTCCGGTCGTGGCAGCGCTCCAAGTCTTATGGTGTCGACCCTTATAAAATAGATACCTTTGTTCTGTCGAAAGAGCAGCTGCGCTCTCGAATTGATCAAAGGAAAACCTTTTATGATACGGCCGTTCCTTTTCTGCAAAGCATTCTGGACTGCATCGGCGAAGAAGATTACTTTGTTACTCTCTACGATGAAGAAGGATATGCTCTAAAAATTTTAGGAAATAATCCCATCAGTAAAATCGAAAACAAAAAGGATTTCTTTGTCGATGGCTGCAACCGAAGCGAACGGTTCGGCGGCACTTTCGGGATCGAACTTGCGGCTGAAGCGCGGCGGCCTGCCATCGTCATCGGCTATGAAAGCTATCACACGAGAAACCACAATCGCTTTCAGATTTGTGCACCCATCTTCGACGAAAATAGAGTTGCAGGCTGCATTGCCCTCTCCGGCTCTGTCAATAATATTGTAACTTTTCTCGAACCTCTCGTTGATTTTGCCTCCAAAGCCATAACACGTCAGCTATCTTTGCAGGAATATATTTCAAAATTATCCGTCACTAAAAATAACCTGGCTATTATATTGAAACACTATGATGGCGCTGTTCTTCTGATCGACGAGCAAGGGTATATTCTTCAAATCAATCAGAGCGTAGAAACACTTTTTAAAAAAACCGAAGAAAAAATCGTAGGAAAGCAAATCAATTTGTTTATCAATCCGGCCTTTTTCGATCCATTCACAGATAAAGAGCCCATCTATGCCAAAGAAATCCTCAATGAAATCAAGGGGAAGCCACAGCGCCTGATCATGTCTGCCGATCCTGCTTCTGTGGGAGGAAAGAAGGGTTTTGTCATGGTGCTGAACGAAATAAAAACCATGCACAAGCTGGCTAACCGCATCGTAGGCTCTCATGTTCTTTTTGATTTTAACGATATTATCGGCCAGTCTTCTTCTATGCGGTCTACGATCAAAAAAGCCCAAAACATAGCGCAGTTTGACGCGCCTGTACTGATTCTGGGCGAAACAGGAACGGGAAAGGAACTCTTTGCACAATCCATTCACATGGCGAGCCCTCGAAACCTGCAGCCTTTTGTTGCCATCAACTGCGCGGCTCTTCCCAGGGAGCTGGTGGAAAGCGAGTTGTTCGGCTACGAAGATGGTGCTTTTACCGGCGCAAAAAAGGGAGGCAATCCCGGAAAATTTGAAATCGCCAACGGCGGAACGCTCTTTTTAGATGAAATAGGGGATATGCCGCTGAATGTCCAGGCAACGCTGCTTCGGGCGATTCAAAACAGAGAAATTACCCGCATCGGTGGGGTAAAAAGCATTCCAGTCGATGTCAGGATTATTGCGGCAACGAATAAAGATCTTCTGCACTCCATGCATCAGAAAATCTTTAGAGAGGATCTGTATTACCGGGTCAGTACCTTCCACATAAGCATACCCCCTTTAAGAAAACGAGTAGACGATATCGAGCCTTTAATCGCCTTCTTTTTAGAGAAATACAAAAACAATGAAAGAAAAAACATCCGGGGATTTTCCTCTGAAGCCACAGTACATCTCCTGCGATATGATTGGCCGGGCAATGTAAGAGAGCTGGAAAATGTCATCGAACAATGTGTCTATCTTGCCAGCCCGACTGCCGAATGGATTCAGGCTCAGGATTTGCCGGACAATATTAAAAATGCCTCTCAAAAGGAAGCAACGAAGGGAGTTTCAGCAGAAACAGCAGAGGAAATAGCAAAAGATACAGCCAGAGAAGCTGTGTCTGATTCCCTCCTTTCCAAAAAAGCAAAGTGCAATTTGTCCGGAAAAACTGACTCTTTAGCAGAAACCTCTCTAAAATTAGAAGCACTGGAAAGAGAAACGATTCTCCAGGCCCTGTTCGCAACAGGCGGAAATGTAACAGAAGCAGCAAAATGCACCGGGATTAGCAGACGCACCCTGTATCGCAAAATGAAAAAATACAATCTGAAAATGCAAAAACGAATTGATGAATAAAATGCTACTACATTCTTAAAACCCTCTTGACATTATAGTTACTCTAAGGTTTATGCTATTCTTATACAGTACGCAAGTATACTCATGGTATTCTTTCCAAAGCTCTCTCAGGAGGTTTTTATGGATTCGTCTATTTCGCTGCACATGTCCTATCCCGCATTTTTAAAATACATTACCCCATCGGTGCTGAGCATGATGGCTCTATCTTTTTTTACCACCATCGACGGCTTTTTTGTTTCGCGTTATGTCGGCCCCGACCCTCTGGCTGCCATCAATATCGTTATCCCTTTCTGCTGCCTGATCTACGCTGTCGCTCTAATGCTTGCCAGCGGTTCCGGCGCTTATGTCTCGATCAAGCTGGGCGAAGAAAAGGTGGAAGACGCCCGTCGGCTGTTCAGCTATATTTTATCTCTTATGTGCCTGATTGCGCTGGTCGTTACCATCATCTGCCTGATTTTTCTGAAGCCCTTGATGGTCTTTTTAGGTTCGACGGAGATGCTGCTGCCTTATACCCTGCGCTACGGCGGTATCACGGTGCTGATGACGCTTCCCATGATGCTGAAGCTGTTTTTCGAATTCTATGCCCGTGTCGATGGAAAGCCCCGCCTTTCGTTTTGGATGTCCGCCGTGGGCCTTCTGTTAAACATCGTTTTCGATTATCTTTTTATCGTTCCTTTGCGCATGGGCATTACCGGAGCAGCCCTGGGTACACTGATTTCCATCGCTGGCTCTGCCCTCATGGGCCTGTATCACTTTTTTTCGCCAAAGGCAAAGCTGCAATTCTGTCGTCCTATACGTCAGCCGGGATATTTTCTCAAATCCTGTATCAATGGCAGTTCTCAATTCCTTACGGAAATTTCCACTGGCGTTGTTACTTATCTGTTTAATATCCAAATATTAAAATATCAGGGAGAGCTGGGGATTTCCGCTGTTACTATCATCACTTTTATGTACTACTTTTATATCTCTGTCTACATGGGGTTATCCTCCGGAGCCTCGCCTCTGGTCAGCTACGGCGTCGGATCTGAAGATAGCAGCGGCAGTCGCCACATTACCCACTGCTGCTATTTCAGTCTGCTCTGGGCCTCAGTCGCAATCTTTCTCCTGTCCCTTGGCTGCGGTCCTTTTATCAACCGTATTTTCAGCAGCGAGCCGGCCTTGCTGGTTATCGCCGATCACGGCAACCGTTTGTTCTCCGCCTGCTATCTTTTCGCCGGCATCAACGTTGTTACCGCTGGCCTTTTAACTGCACTGGATCGCGGAAAGCCTGCCGCTGTTATCTCTACGCTGCGCTGTCTGGTTTTTCCATCGGTGGCAATGCTAGTTCTTCCCGCCTTTTTAGGGGAAAACGGCGTTTGGCTTGCCATCCCCGCAGGAGAATTTTTTACAGTAGCCGCTTCTGTGGTCTGTTATATTTTTTCAGTAGTTCCTGCACTGCAAATGATTGCACATAATAAAAAGCTGTGAAAAACGGGGATGTATTTACTCCATTTTTCCACAGCTCTGCAATACTAAATTTGATTTATTGCGTCAGAAATCTGACGTAGTTTTTCCGCTCTTCTTCAGGGATTTCCAGTATGTCCATCGCTTTCTCAGCAGGTAAATTCATATTTTTCATTAGAGTTCTGAGCGACGATAAGGTCGCTTCTGCCAAGCCCTGCGCTATGCCGCGCTTCAAGCCCTGCTCTAAGCCCTGCTCCAAACCCTGTTCCAGCCCTTGCTCCAGCCCTTGCTCCAAGCCCTGCTCCAGCCCTTTTCTCATCGCTTTTTCCATTACGCCTTTACTCAAATTGCACATTACCGACACCTCCTGTTCCAATTCCTGCGTCATAGGAATATCAAAATCCTCCTGCAGAATTTGTTTTTTATCCGCCGCGCTGATTTCTTCAGAAAGCAATACATTCAGCAGCTTTAATACACTATCGCTTCGCTCTTCCTCTGCCTTTCCCAGACAAATCATAATCACCGACAGCAGGTCGTAATTCTTTGCCGGTTCTTTGACACAGCCGACAGAATTTTCTTCTGTAATGCGATAGCGGGTAATTGTATTCTGCCGGTATTGGGGTGTATTCATACAAATCCAGATGGAATAGACCTTTTTGATTTTATCGTATTGCGCTTTGGTAAATTCCGTTCCGTACTGCGACGAAATCATCCGACTGCAATAATAGATACTTCGTTTCAACAGAGAATATCCCGGGTAAAAGTCGTTTTGCGCCTCTACGTTGATAATCAAATGGATGGGGTCTTTCGAACCGGGCGCCACCGCGGAAAACCGGATATCATAGGTAATCGTTCCCTCTGACAAAGAGGTATCTTCCCTGTCCATACCGCGGATGACAGACCCTGCTCCATCCGGAACAACCGAAACCTCCGCGACCTGTGGCCGGCCTTCGATATACATTTCTGCGATATCCTTTACGCTGCAATCACAAAATTCATCCAGGCAGTGCTTCATAATCCACGCTAAAATCATCTTTTCAGATAATAAGCGCTTGCAAGAGGCATCGTAGTGGGCATTGATATCTGTAATATCAACGCTTTCAGCAATCGTTGTTTGGAAAGCCATATCTCTTTTCTGTTCCTTTCTGAACAACCCTTACGGCATGCAGTATGGTTTTTCCGGAAAAATATAAAGGAAGAATGGCACAAATCCTGGTGTGAAAAGTTGTGCAGCAGGAATCCTCACAACCTTTAGCTGAGAACAAAACATATACATACAGTGTAGTTTTCTATATATTATTGTACTATATTTCTACCGAAAGGTCTATTCCCTTTTTATTATCCGCTAATAATTAACAGCTGCGGTCGATAATCTCCAAAAGCGCTTCGGGCCGGTCGATACAGTAATCCGCAGAAAACCCGCTGATCTCCTGTTGCGTCTGCGCCGCCATCGCCCAGTTGACAAGCACTGTGCCGACACCAGCCCCCTGTCCGCATCGCATATCGAACATGCTGTCGCCTACCATCAGCGCTTCCTGCGGAGAGCTCTTCAGCCGTTGCAGCGCAATCAACACCGGTTCCGGGTCGGGCTTGTGCTTTTGCGTGTCATCCGCCGTGACAACGCAGTCGAACAGTTCGGACAACCCGTATTTCTCCAGTCCCTCTATCGTGGTTGGACGCAGTCGCGAAGTAACTACCGCTAACTTTATGCCCCGTTCCTTCAGATTGCGAATCAGAGCTTCCGTTCCCGGAAACATCCGGACTTTTTCCTGGTAAAAGCTGACCTGATAACTGCGGTAAAGCTCTACGCACGCTTCCAGGTCGCTGTCTGGAAAAAATCGCCTCATCGTTTCGCGCAACGGTTCGCCGAAGCTTGCCAGAATCTGCTTTACATCGCTCTCGGCCCCGGTTAGCGTGCGAAACACATGCTGCCAGGACTGTATGATAATATCGTTGGTATCCATCAAAGTACCGTCGTAATCGAACAGCACTGTCGTAATTTTACTCATATCCGTCGCTTTGCCTTTCCTCATTTCTTTGGAGAAACCGTTTCCCGGAGGGCTAATCTTTTGAAAAACCTGTCTGCCACAGGAGCTGTACACTCTAAAGCTTCATCGTTAAAGATACCTTGCCCTTGTCGTAATCCACGCCCAAAATCTTTACTTTCACCGTGTCGCCCACGCTGACGGCATCCATGGGATGCTTGATAAACCGGTTGCTTATCTCCGAAATGTGCACCAGCCCGTCGTTTTTAACGCCGATGTCCACAAATGCGCCAAAGTCCACTACATTGCGCACCGTGCCGGTCATCTCCATGCCGACTTTCAAATCCTCGATGGACAGCACATCGCTGCGGAATACCACCGGCGGCATCCCTTCTCTGGGGTCTCTGGCCGGCTTTTTAATTTCCAAAACGATATCGGAAAGCGTCATCGCCCCGATATCCAGATCCTCCGCCATCAGCGCAATGCTCTTTTTCAATCGTTGTCCATCGTCTCTTTTTTCTTCTTTCTTTGCCGCCTTTTTCGCGTTTCGACGCGCTTCTTCCTCTTGCTGCTTCAGCACTGCCAGCGCAGAAAGGCTGGAAAGTCCGCGGCCGCGACCGGAGTGTTCTGCGCCCTCGCGACCGGGCGTTCTGTCCGGGCCCGCGCCATCACCTACACCTGCCGCCCTGTCCTTGACCGGATAGGTTTCCATGATTTTCCTGTCGATTTCCCGATAGCCGCCGCGGGTGATCTCTTCCTTGGAAATCCCCAGCTTTTTCAGCATGTGCTCCGCGGCTTTGTACGATTCCGGATGCACCGA
>CATJIF010000078.1 GCA_949740445.1 uncultured Peptostreptococcaceae bacterium
ACCGTATATGTGTTGGTACCCCATATCCCGAAATAATTCTATGATGGAATTTTCATAATCGGCTTCTGTGTATTGTCCTGACATGGTTGTTGCTCCTTACTAACTACATATCGTTTCAAAATATCCAATGAACGTCCAATAATAGTGTGTTTTTCTTTATGGTTCTCTATAATTTGCTTGTTAAAGAAATCAACCTTTTCAGTGTCTATTAAAAACAGTCGATTTCTCACTCTGTCAGAACCTTTATAGTTACCAAATAGCACTGCTACTTTTGGTGTTAGTGCAAGGTAGATACTTGTTTTATCTTCTTCTTGAATGCTATTATCATCTACTATACAGACAGGCATATCACTTGTGATGAATTCCAATTCTCTTGCATAATAAAAGCTAAAGTTAAGACTTCTGATGGACCTATTACATACTCGTGGAAGGCTTTCTTCAAATTCGTCCGTTAGCGAGACCTTCTTTTGAGCTGCTATGCAAAGAGAGTTAGCACTTCCAAACCCTAGATTTTCAAAAAGACTATATGTTATCTTAACTGTCTCATTTTCCCTAATATTATCAGGAATAAAGTCCAAGCACAACTCTTTCATATTGACAGGATTGCGTACAATAAGATTAATTACAAATCTATATAGCAACTCTTTTTCTGAAGATTTGAGAATTAGTGCCTGTTCGCTCTGTGTAGGACAACAAACAATGGAAATTTTCTTTAAGAGCTTTGCAAATTCACCTTCATAATCTGAGAAAATATTTTCAATATCGTTTTCCAAAACGAATTTTCCAAGCTTTTCATCAGCTTCAATCCAAGGAGTTTCATAAAGATGTTTTTCAAAAAATATATTATTGGGCTTTACCTGTAAAAACTTCTGATTATCGCAATTATATACGTTCAATTTTCTATCTTTATTAGTGAATTCTCTCAAATAAAACTGTGGTATAAAATGCTCCTTTACTGTCATATTTGATATGCTCTCCCTCCTATCTATTTAAAGTAAGATAAACGATAATTCAGCGGCTTAGAGGGCGACGTTAGAAACATCTATCTCGCCGGACATCAGTTGCGGCAACAGCGCATCACGCAGTTCAGCAAATTTGGCGTTTTCCTCTTGATTCAGCCATATCTGCTGAAATAAAGGATTTACTGTTTCAGTAAATGCCATCATCTCTGCTCCTGTTGGTATAATGATTTCCGTTTTGCGGAAGTCGGGAACGGTGAGTTGTTGCTGGGTTGTACCCGTTCCATGAATCGGTATGCTTTTTAACCACAAGTACAAATATTTTGCAGATATTATGTTTTGGTGAGGTATGAGAGCTATTAAACGAACAATCGGTGTATAGGGCAAATGCCGAAGACATACAAACCCGAT
>CATJIF010000079.1 GCA_949740445.1 uncultured Peptostreptococcaceae bacterium
CAATATTCCCCACTGCTGCCTCCCGTAGGAGTTTGGACCGTGTCTCAGTTCCAATGTGGCCGATTACCCTCTCAGGTCGGCTACTGATCGTTGCCTTGGTAGGCCGTTACCCCACCAACTAACTAATCAGACGCAGGCCCATCCCTCACCGATAAATCTTTGGCAAACCAACCATGTGATTGACTTGCGTTATGAGGTATTAATCACCGTTTCCAGTGGCTATCCCTCTGTGAAGGGCAGGTTGCCTACGCGTTACTCACCCGTCCGCCGCTATCCATTTCTTCCTTTAACCGAAGTCTCTGTCCGAAATTTCCCGCTCGACTTGCATGTGTTAGGCACGCCGCCAGCGTTCATCCTGAGCCAGGATCAAACTCTTAATGAATGGTATGTGAACAGCCCTTTTGACAGGCCCTTCTCATCTGACTCAAGCTAAACGCATTGCGTTTCGCTATTATTGTTTTTGTTTCGAATTGTACGTGAACTCTCAAACAACTTATTTCTTTGCTTGATTGTATTTGTACTTTGGTTCTGGATACCAGCCGAAGCTCGTATCCGAGAAGAACTCAATCTTCTCTTTGACCCAATTTCTACACTATGCAGTTTTCAATGTTCGCGCTCGCTTCCTCAGCCTTCGCTGTCGGTTCGAGCCGCTCCGTTTTGCGGAGCTTTTTTATTCTACCTCATCGCCTTTCGTTTGTCAAGCACTTTTTTCAAGTTTTTTCGACGTCCGCTTTGGCAGAGAGGGCTGTCCTTTTCGCTTTCGCTCTCTGTGACAGCTTATTTAGATTACCAGACTTTTCCGTACTTGTCAAGTGCTTTTTTTCTTTTTCTTTCCAACAATTTCGCATTCGAGATTGTTGGCTTCGATTGCCTTCGATTTTAATCGAAAACTCTCTATTGCACTTTTCTTTCCTGTAATTTCCGGTGCTGTATCACACAGCTTTTTTACTATACCAAACTCCCTTAAAATTGTCAATCGGTTTTTTAGTTTTCTTCCGATTTTTTTCTAATTCTGCAGGAAGGTACAGTCAGCGCCGTCTGCCAGGCTCTCCGCACGCGATTTTGGAAGGCCGCCCTCTCTTGTGTGCATCCATGCTTTTGTGCGTCTAAAAGACAACGCTTTCGCACAGCGCGTAAAGCGGTGCAAAGAAGCCGCCGTTTTCCAGCACGTGATTGATAAATGCCTCTAACATTACGATGTTGTGCGGCCGCCCGATTACCTGTGGATGCATGGTGGCTATCATCATTCCATCCTTTATATGCGCAACGCCGTAATCGAAGTGCGAGCTCCAGATCTCGTAAATCTGGCTGGAGGGTTTCATCCCCGTCCTGTATTGGACGAATTCCGAGTGGGGAAAATCATCCAGATACCAAGAGGCTGGCATCTCTATGAGCTTTGCCGGCGGCCCGAAGGTGTTGCCCTTGTCGAAATTGACGCTGCAATACCTTGGGCAATACGGATAATAGTCGTTTCCCATCAGGCTGCTGTCGTAGAGGATACCGTGCTTTTCCAGGATTTCCACCGTGTTGGGGCTGAAGTCAAAGCCGGGGGAACGGTAGCCTACCGGCCTTACGCCGATCTTGTCCAGCGTTTCGAAGCCTTTGATGATGATCGCCTCTTCCGCTTCGTAGGAAAGTTCCGTCGGGTCTTCGTGCACATAGCCGTGATGCCCCACCTCGTGCCCCCGCTTAACGATTTCCTGGCAAACCTCCGGATAGGTATCGGCGGTATGTCCCGGAATAAAGAACGTTGCTTTGATTTTATATTTATCCAACAGCTCCAAAATTCTCGGTACGCCTACCACTGCGCCGTACTCGCCTCTGGAGGTATATACCTGCGACGTCTTTCCAAAGGATTCCATCCAGACAGAGGAGGAGTCGAAGTCAAATCCCAAGTTGACCGCAATTTTCTTTCCCTCCGGTAATTTTAGTTTTCCAGTCTTTTGTATCATAGTTATCTGCTCCTTTCAGCTGACGCTTCTGCGCCGGAGATGACCGGCAGGTTTTCGCGCCGCACCCGGCGGCTCGCTCCGGCACCTTTCCTTCCTGCCGGTGTTCCGCTTATACTCTCACTGGCGGTCCACTTATGCTTTTGCAGCAGTTTTTGTTTCTCCGCCCTCGTTTTCCATAAATATGAAGAGACCTGTGCAGGCGTAAAATGCTGCTATCAGCGGGCAGGCCAGCAGCAGGAACGCATACGGCGCATACGCCAGCGTCGCTACGCCTAAAACGGTGGATGTGTAGATGCCTGCCGTATCCCACGGGATTAAAAACGAGAACATCGTGCCGCCATCCTCCAGCGTTCTGGATAATACTTTCTTATCCACCTTAAATTTGGTGTACGAATCCTTCATCATCATGCCGGGAAGCATGATTGCCAGATACTGCGAGGCTGTCAGGCAGGCGGTTACCAGGGAGAATCCCAGCGTGCCCAGCACCAGTCCTCTGGGCTTTTTGATGCCCGCCAGCAATTTCTTCAAGAATTCGTTGATAACGCCGGATTGCTTGAGCATTTCGCCCATGCCCAGCGTTAAGAGCGTCCAGGCCACTACATCCATCATGGCGATAATGCCGCCGCGGTTTAGGAGGCGGTCGATGTCCGCCACGCCGGTTTCGCAGTGATAGCCGCTGGCGATTGCATCCAGGATCGTCTTATAATCGGAATATCCGCTTTGGAAAATAAATGCCATGATGATCGCTGCAAGGGCACTGCCCAGCATGGCGATGACGGGCGGAAGCTTAAACAGCATCAGCGCTACCGTCAGCACAGGTATGATAAACAGCACCGGCGTAATGTTAAAATTCGCCTCCAGGCCGCCCATAATCTCGCTTACCAGCCCCATTTCTGCGTTGCTTGTATTGATGCGCATGCCAAAGACCGCATATAAAATCGTGGTGATAAGCATCGCTGGAATGACTGTGTACATCATGGAATTGATATGCTTATATACATTAGTTCCGGAAACGGCCGGCGCCAGGTTTGTCGTATCGGAAAACGGCGACATTTTATCGCCGAACATCGCCCCGGACAGCACCATGCCAGCGGTTAAGCCCGGCTCGATGCCCATGCCATAGCCGATGCCCATAAACGCAACGCCCAGGGTCGCCAGCGTAGAATAAGAGCTTCCGATAAAAAAAGACACGATGCAGCAGAGCGCAAAGCCCGTCAGCATAAATACAGACGGCGTTAAGAGTTCCAGACCATAGTAGATGATGGTAGGCACGACTCCCGATACGATCCACGTACCGATAACGCACCCCACGCTCATCAGAATCAGGATTACATCCATAGCGCCTTTACAGCCGTCGGTAAACCAGCCGAAAATATCGGAGAGCTTAAATCCGTAGCACACCAAAATGACTCCGATGATAAGCGACGCAAAGGTAAACACTGTCTTTGTATCCAGTCCGATGACTGCAAAGCCCAGAAACAGTACAGCGACCAGCGCGACTATGCAAATGACCGCTTTCCCAAACGTCAATTCGGGCAGAACCGCTTTTTCATTCTTATTCATTTCTACCTCCAAAAAAAGAAACGATTATCGCATGGTAATGAACGCAGCCGTCAACCTGCAGCGTTGCCACTAAAGAAGCGTTCATTGCACCACAAACCACATGGCGGCGAAAGTGCCGGCTATCGAAGCTTATGGCATAACAGCGACCCGGCCAGGTCACAAAATAGTATCGCAATATCTGTGCCAACTTGTTTTTGCAAATATCCTGCTGCATTCCTGCTATTTTGGAGCAGCGTTTCGCTCGAAATGCAGACGCATGGAAGAAAATCCGCAATTTTTACAAATAAAAAAGGATAAACAGGTTTTCTTTTTCGCTCTTTTTCGTCCTATTTATCCTTTTTATTCTTTTTATCCCATAATATCGCCGCCGTTTACCTCCAAAATCTGACCGGTGATAAAGGAAGCTTCTTCCGACAACAAAAATGCCACCGCATTGGCGATATCCCGCGGAATGCCCAGGCGCCCCATGGGTATGACGGTATCATAGTAGCTCTTTTCCTTGCCGTTGAGCGCGAGCATTGCCGTATCCACAAACCCCGGCGATACGGCGTTGACGCGGATGCCCTCCCCTGCCAGGTCCCTGGCATAGCAGACGGTCATGGTATTGATGGCGCCCTTAGAGGCCGCATACGGCAAAGAGACGAAATCGCCCCCTGTTTTGGCTGCGCCGGAGGAGAGGTTGACAATGCTGCTGCCTCGGCCCATTTTTTTCAGCGCATGTTTGATTACGAAGAAATAGCCCTTTACATTTGTTCCTAAAATCAGATCCCAGTCGACTTCGTCGAACTGCGTTTTCTTGGGAATGCTGACGCCGGCATTGTTCACCAGGCAGTCGATGCGCGCAAGACCGTCCAGCACCTGCTTCACTTCCGCTTCGTTTGAGGTATCGAATACCAGCGGCTGCACGTCGCAGCCTTCGCACAGTGCCAGCGTTTTCTGCAGTCGTTGTTTGCTTCTGGCCGCCGCATATACGCAGTACCCACGCCTGGCAAGCTCCACCGCAATGCTCTGCCCGATTCCGGCACCCGCGCCAGTGACTACCGCAATTTTCTTTTCCATGGCTCTCCCCTCCCTTCCCCGGCTTTCTACCGGATGAAATTCGTCCACGTGTTCTTCTTTACCATCTCAGGTTCGATGCCTGCGTTTTTACCCGCTTCGATGCATTTCAGCAGCCACGCCATATTCCGCGCAAGCGTCTCGACTGTAAATATCCCTTCCGCATCTTGAAGCACCTCCTCCGGCGTGTTTCCGTGCACCAAGGGCCAGTAATCCGCCGAAACCAGCGGCATCTGGTTGTATGTCGGATATTTGTTCAGCACCTCCAGCGAAGCGGTGCATCCGCCGCGCCGCGCCGAGGCCACCACTGCGGCCGGTTTGTGGCAAAAGCTTCCCGCATTAAAAAACCGGTCTAAAAAACCGACCATGGATCCCGCAGGCGATGCGAAGTACACCGGTGCGCCGAACACAAAGCCGTCGGCCTTCTCCGCTTTTTCCAGGGCCTGGTTTACGCAGTCGTCTATGTAACATCTCTTCGTAGATGCGCACTGCCCGCAGGCAATGCAGCCGCCCACCGGCCTGGTACCGATGTGGAAAATTTCGGTTGCAATTCCCTTCTCCTCTAACACTTTTTCCATACAGCGCAGCGCTGTGTACGTGCAGCCGTTTTTATGGGGGCTGCCGTTAATCAACAGTACGTTCATTCAATATGCACCTCGTTTCTCAACAATTTTAATTACTTTATATATTGCAATATCTCGCAAAACTCGTGCCATTTCTTTCCGAAGCACCTCTGCCCAGACAAAATTTTGTGCCAGCGATGCCGGAAATCGAAAGGTGTGGTATACTATTTTTGCAAGCAGCAATTCCCAAGCGATGGAGGCTCCGAATATGAAAACACTGGCTTTTCTCTGCCGATACCGAAAATATTTAAAGTCCATCGAATACCTGGTGGACAACCTGTACAGCGTCCTGGGAGATTACGTGCACATATCTCTCTTTTTTCTCGACGAACTGAAGCCGGGCCAGCAGGTAGAGGCAGATGCGTATCTGGTTCTCTACGAAGAAATGCTCGGCCGCCTGACGCCTCACATCCCGGATTATACGAAAGTGGTCGTCCTCACCCGCAGCATTAAAAAAAAGAACCTGCAATCGGTGATGGATATCCCGCCGGGCACCGATGTGCTGGTCATCAACGATTCCAGAGAAAGCGTCCTCCAGACCATCCGCCTGATCTACGAGCTGGGCGTCAGCCATCTCCGGCTCTATCCCTACGACCAGACGATACCGGACAGCGGCCTCTACCACCGGATTGATACCTGCATCGTGGCCAGCGGTGCCGAGCACCTGATTCCTGCCCATATCCTCCACATCCACAATATCAACAACAGGGAAATCAGCTTCGAAACCTTTCAAAAGCTGATCTCCTTGCTGAAGCTGGAAAACCCTTCGGTGCGCGGCAACCTGCTGCGCAAGACCAGCGACGAGCTGGATACTGGCGCCAATTTCATCCACAGCTATCTGGGCAGCTTCCTCAAGGAGCTGCTGCTGAGCAATGTCGTTAAAACGCTGACGCAGGCCATTATCCTGCTGGACTATCAGCTCAACATCCACTACATCAACGAAAAGGGCTATGATATTTTCCACATGGTCGCCGGAGATAACCTGTCTAAATCGCCGCTGTATTTCGAGCGGCTGGTTTCGGACAGCGACTACCGGGATGAATGGATTCTCTTCGGCGAACAGGCCTACCTGACCGAAAAGCGTTCTTTTTTGCTGCAGGACAGAAACATCGGCTTTTGCCTTATCCTTTCGGATGCGAGCCAGATGCGCAGCACGGAGCAGCAGGCAAAAGACCGGAGCCTTGCCGCAAAATACACCTTCCGCGACATCGTATGCCAGGCGGAAGCCATGAAGGCATGCATTGATCTGGCCAGAAAGGCTGCCGCTTCCGACCATACTATCTTAATCCGCGGCGAAAGCGGTGTGGGCAAGGAGCTGTTTGCGCAATCCATCCACAACGATTCTTTACGCAAGCGGGCGCCTTTTGTCGCAGTAAACTGCGCGGCGCTGCCGGAATCCTTATTGGAAAGCGAACTGTTCGGCTACGAGCCCGGCGCTTTTACCGGCGCGCAGAAGAGCGGCAGAGCTGGCCTCTTCGAACAGGCGCAGCACGGCACCGTTTTTTTAGATGAAATTGGCGATATTTCACCGGGCCTTCAAGCACACCTTTTGCGCGTCCTTCAGGAAAAGCAGCTCCGGCGCATCGGCAGCGATAAAGTCATCGACATCGACGTGCGCATCATTGCCGCTACGAACGGAAATCTCGAAGCGCAGATCGCCTCCGGCACCTTCCGCAGCGACCTCTTCTTCCGCCTCAATGTCATCTCCCTGCGCCTTGCACCTCTGCGGGAGCGCCGCGAGGACATCCTGCCCCTGCTGCGCACTTTTCTCGGCCAGCGCTGCAACGACCTGTCGCCAAAAGAACTCGACTGCTTTCTCCACTATCCCTGGCCTGGCAATGTGCGGGAGCTGCAAAACGCGGCATCCTATTACCGCACTCTGGGCACGCTTCCCGAATATCTGCGGGCTTGCGAAGACGGCTGCAATCCCCTGCCGCTAAAGACGTTTTCCCCGATCATCCCCTCTTCCGACGATTGTTCACACCCGTCGGAAGAGGATGTCCGCCGGCGCCTGCTTCAGCTGATTGCCGACGCCACGCAGACGCTGTCCGGCATCGGCCGGAAGGCGCTGATGAACCAGCTGCGCCTGCAAGGCCTTCAGGTCGGCGAGGGCAAGCTGAAACGCCTGCTTGCGCAGTGCCAGCAAGAAGGCCTTATCCAGGTCTGCCGCGGCCGCAGCGGCTCGCAGATTACCGAGCAGGGCCGCCGGTATCTGCAAACGCCGCAACAGTAGCTAAGCTCTTACCGCAGCAGGCACTTCTTCTATCTCGTTATTGTTTTCCCTGCCCGCACAGCATATCAATTACGCGCATCGTATCGACGAACACGCCGTAGCCGGTCTGCGTGGTTTCCAGTCCGTACTGCAGCATAGTGAGCTTGCCCATCAAGTCTGTATAAAGCGAAACCACTGCCACCAGATCCGGATCGGCAAATACGTCGTTTTGCGGCACCTCGCCCGGCGCCACCTTTCCGACCACGCGCCCGTCGACCACTTCTCCGCGGCACAGCAGCTTGATGACGTTTCCGCGGGAAGCTGCCGCCTCGATGTCCGCCGGCGCAATGCCTTCGATCCCGGTGCGGTCGATCTGATCCGGCGTAATTCCCGCATCCATAAGCACGTTCAGAAGCACGGTAAGCTTCGCTGCTGCATCAAACCCCTGCACATCCATGGAAATGTCGGCTTCCATAAAACCGCCTTCCCTCCCGGCTTTTACGATCTGTTCCATGGGTAAGCCCTTGCCCATTTCCTTGAGGATGTAGTTCGTCGTTGCGTTAAAAATCCCTTCGACTTTGGATATTTTGCAGTATTGCAGGCAATACTCCGCCATGTTGAATACCGGCGTTCCCGCCATCACCGTGGTTTCGAAGAAAAAGCACACGCCATTTTTGCGCGCCAGGTCGCGCAGCTCGCGGTATGCCCAGGCCAGCGGCCCCTTGTTTGCCGAAACCACGTGCTTGCCGCGGCTCAGGGCTGCACGGATGTGGTCGATGGCAGGCTTTCCGCTTGCGATATTCAGCGGCGTCAGTTCCAGCAGCACATCGTAGTCCGCAGTTTCTGCCACTTCCATGGCAGCTATATTGCGATACTGCGGCGAAGAGGCATCGAAGGCGCCATTTTCCTCCAGCTGGCGCGTGGCTTCCAGCAGATCAATGCCCTCCGCAGACATCAGCGTTCCCCGCGATCCGGTAACGATGGCTGTTACCTTTACATCGTACCCGGTGCTGCGCTTAATTTCTTCTTTTTTCTCCGTTAAAATCCTGGCAAATGCCTTTCCCGCAATTCCGTAGCCCAGCATTGCAACCGAAAGCTGTTTTCCCATTTCCTGCTCCTTTCTCCTGCACCCGCCGACTTCAAGGCGGCGGCAAACCACTCGTTTGTTCTATTATGTTCCTATTCCCCTCTGCTGTCAATTTGAGAAATGACACGGCCGTGGTTTTAGAAAATACAAAATTTACAAGAAACAAACCATCTTTTCTGAAAATTTAATTCAGTTATCCACTGCTAAGATTACCTGGAAAGCATTGACAAGTCAAAGAGATAGGATTATTGTAAGGGTGAAACGTAATTATTTCTTTTTCTTTGTTTTACGAGAGGAGGTAACTCATGGAAAAGAAAAGTACACGTACCGCTTATCTGGTCGCTATCATAGCGCTGATAGCTGTACTTGTCGTGCTGGCTGTAACGTACAGCGACGTTCCCAATCCCACGTTTACATACGATGGCGAAGAGGAATCGTTCGACACTCCGTTCGCAGGCACGCTCTGGTCGATGCTGCCGCCGATTACGGCAATCGTGCTGGCGTTGATCAGTAAAGAGGTTTATTCTTCACTATTTATCGGCTGTCTGGTGGGCGCGGCTCTCTATGTTAAATTTGCTCCGTTCCAGATTCTCACCGCGGTGATCGGTACTGATTTCGGCATCATCTCCGTTCTTTCCGACAGCTACAACATGGGCATTATTGCCTTCCTGGTTATGTTGGGTATTATGGTAGACCTGATGAATAAGGGCGGCGGCTCGGAGGCTTTTGGACGCTGGGCGACAAAAACCGTAAAGTCCCGTTCCAGCGCACAGCTTCTTACCATGCTCTTGGGCGTACTCATCTTTGTCGATGATTATTTCAACTGCCTGACCGTAGGCGCCGTTATGCGCCCCGTTACGGAAAGCCACAAAATTTCCCGTGCCAAGTTAGCGTATATCATCGACGCTACCGCGGCTCCGGTCTGCATGATCGCTCCGGTTTCTTCCTGGGCAGCTGCTGTTTCTGGCTATGTGCAGTCCGACAGCGTCAACGGCTTTGAGCTTTTCTTAAAGCAGATCCCCTATAATTATTACTGTTTGCTCACCCTTACGATGATTATTACCATCTCGCTGCTCAATCTGGACTATGGTCCGATGCTGACCCACGAATACAATGCGCAGGTAAAAGACGATCTTTTTACCACTCCCGAACGTCCCTTCGAGGGCGCCGACGAATACGAAAAACCCAGCGGTTCTAAATCTTCCGTTGCCGACTTGCTCGTACCGGTGATCGTATTGATCGTCTGCTGTATTATCGGCATGATCTATTCCGGCGGCTTTTTCGATGCAGAATCGGATGCCTACCAGAATTTTATCGAAGCGTTCTCCAATTCGGATGCTTCTGTCGGCCTTTCCATCGGTTCTCTGGCCGGCATGCTGTTTACCTTCGTGTATTTCTGGCTGCGCAGACAGATTGACTTTACCAAGAGCTTCGACTCTGTGCCCAACGGCTTTATCCAGA
This sequence comes from uncultured Peptostreptococcaceae bacterium, assembly GCA_949740445.1. Lineage (GTDB taxonomy): Bacteria > Bacillota > Clostridia > Peptostreptococcales > Anaerovoracaceae > RGIG446. The sequence continues at coordinate 9,955 of CATJIF010000079.1, forward strand.
TGGTTAGCCCGATTCTCATCTTAACCCTGGCCTGGACGCTCTGCTCCTTTACCCGGTTTGCGCTGGGTTCCAAGTATTACGTTGTAGACGCCCTGGCCGGTGCAGAGGGCTTAAAGCAATTCCTGCCCGCCATTATCTTTATCATTGGCGGCCTGATCGGATTTGCCACAGGAACCTCCTGGGGCACCATCGGTATCATGGCTCCTATCGTTGTCAGCGTCTTCGACTACACGACAGAGCCTTCGCTGTGCGTCATCGGTCTGGCGGCAGCCTGTGCAGGCGGCGTCTGCGGCGACCACTGCTCGCCGATTTCAGATACTACGATCATGGCCTCTGCCGGCGCACACTGCTATCACTTAAATCACGTCTTTACGCAGCTGCCTTACGCCATAACGGTGGCGGTAGTAGCTTTCATTTCCTTCATCATTGCAGGGCTGATTCAGAACGCGCTGATTTGCCTCGTAATCGCTATGGCCTTGATGATCGGCACGCTGTTTGTGATTAAAAAGGTGGTCGACCAAAAACACAGCGGCATTTTTGCAGAAATGAGAAAAGCGGATGAAGCTCTCTATCATGCCAAGTAGAGCTGAGCTGATTTTTACAGTGTAATATCGTTTGCAAACGGGCAGGACAGCAAAACGCTTCCTGTCCGTTTGCCTTTCTCTGCCGGTCGTTTCGGCCTGTGTTATAGAGCTCTATCAGCCAGCGTTCCGTTTTCCGGCAATTACAATTTCAGCAATTACAGAAAGGAAGAATCCCTATGTCAGATACAGGCACCTTGCTTGCAAGCGTTGCGCTTGCTCTCTTCGCTTTTTTTGTAGCGGCTCCGATGCTCCTCAACGCGCTCTCGCTGTTCGGCGTACAAAAGCGGTTCGCCGAGGAAATGATCGAAAAGAACATCATCGACAGAGACAGTGTAAAAAAGTACCATCCTAAAAAGGAACTGGCCGGAGTCGTCGTCTCGCTGGTTATTTTAGCAGTGCTTTTTCTCACCGTGTACAAAATCGCTCCCTACGGTTACATCTGCGGAGGCCTGCCTTTTATTGCCGGACTTTTAAAATACCGAGCGATTCTTCAATACAACAGCCTTACCATAAAGCGGTTTCGCAATACCTATCAGAGCATGATGGATAAAAAGAAATTCGACGAATACGTCCGCAAGAATTTTTAATTGTTTTTCTTTTGCAGCGGCCCGCTTTCCCCGGCAGACAAACGCACGCCAATTCCGGCACTGCGGCGCTTCTTGCAGAATGGACAAAGCTCCGCTGCCCCGACACGGAGCTTTGTAAAAAATTTTTCTTTATTTTCTTTTGTGTCTTTTCACCAATATTTTTTATTTTCTTTGCGCATTTTCAACAAAATTGTTTGGATTTTAACGAGGATTGTTTGGATTTTTTACGCGCTTTATTGCTTTATCACAGCACAACCTTATTTTTTATCTCTTTTTTCCATTTGACATAGATTTATTTCGAATTTATAATTGAAATTGACAAAGAATTCACTAAATTTGGTTGTGGAGTGTTTTTCTTTTACGGTTGTTTTGAGGAGGTAATTTTTTATGGGTAAAAAGATTCCTATGTGGCAAATTCTTATCGTCCTGGCAGTTTTAGTTATCGCACTTGCAGTAAACGTTATCATTTACGACGGTACTGTACATATTTCTCTGGTCATCGGCGCCATCGCTGCCGCTGGCGTTGCTGTTATCAACGGCTGGAAGTGGTCGTATCTGGAAAAAGGTATTATCAATAACATTTCCCGTTCCATGCAGGCAATTCTTATCCTTATGACCGTAGGTATGCTGGTCGGCACCTGGATTGAGGGTGGCATCGTTCCTGGCATGATCTATTACGGCCTGATGATTCTGCGTCCCAGCATCTTCCTTCCTGCCACTGTACTGATCTGCGGTATCGTATCTCTGGCGACCGGTTCTTCCTGGACCACCGCCAGCACCGTAGGCATCGCCCTGGTCGGCGTGGGCACCGGCCTGAACATGCCGCTGCCGCTGGTCGCTGGTGCAATCCTTTCCGGCGCCTATTTCGGCGACAAGATGTCTCCGCTGTCCGACACCACAAACCTGGCACCCGCCATGGCTGGTTCCAATCTGTTTGACCACATCAAACACATGGTCTACACAGTAACACCATCGCTGGTTATTTCCCTTATCATCTTTGCCGTTATGGGCATGGGCCACAGCGGCGATGCCGATATGAGTACCGTTACCCATCTGATGGATGTTATCAAAGAAAACTTTAAAATCAGCCCGCTGGTTCTCATTCCGCCCCTTTGCGTTATCTTAATGGTGGTACTGAAAATCCCGGCCATTCCCGGACTGATCGCCGGCGTAGGCTTAGGCTGCATCTATTCTGTATATCAGGGCTCGAACCTGGGCGCCAACCTGTTCTATACCGCTTACAGCGGCTACGTTTCGGAAACCGGCGATGCCTTTATCGACGACCTCTTAACCAGAGGCGGTATGGAATCCATGTACTACACTGTAGGGCTGATTATCTGCGCTATGTGCATCGGCGGCATTCTGGACTGTACCGATATGCTGAAGAGCATGTGCGAAGGCCTGCTGAAATTCGCTAAAGGCACCGGCAGCCTGGTTACTATTACCGTATTTACCTGCATCGCCGTCAACTGGCTGGCCTGCGATCAGTACCTGTCCCTGGTACTGCCCGGCAGAATGTACAAAACTGCTTTCGAAGACAGAAAACTGAAGGCGAAAAACCTGTCCCGCTGCCTGGAGGATTCCGGAACAATCACCTCGTGTCTGTGCCCCTGGAATACTTGCGGTTCTTACATGAGCCAGACCTTAGGCGTGGCTACCTTTACGTATCTGCCCTATTGCTTCCTGAATATCATCAATCCCATCATATCCATCGTTTACGGCTTTACCGGCTTCTCGATGGAAAAGATGACCGACGAAGAATATCAGGCAGTGCTGACGCAGAGAGAACTGGATGCAGAACTCGCTGCCAAAGCCATGGCTTAACTGAAACGGAAGAGTTTCACTCACGGTGCAAAGAACATGCACCGCGCTCCAACCAAATGCATCTGAATTTCAGTGAAGCTTCTGTTATCTGTTATATGAAACCCATTTAATAGAACAAATCCCCTGAAGGCGTTCAACTAATATGCTGAACGCTTTCAGGGGATCTTTGTTTGCATTTATTTTCGGCGGTTCGCTGCTTTTTAGCCTCTGCCCGCGCTTTTGCGTTATACTATCTTACTCTACAGTAACGCTCTTTGCCAGATTCTTGGGCTTATCAATGTCACAGCCCCGCAGTTTTGCCACATAATAGGCCAGAATCTGCAGCGGCACCACCGTCAGAATCGGGCTCAACTCGTCGCGGCAGTGGGGAATATAAATCACGTGGTCGCTCTGCCGCTCGATGCCTTCGTTGTTTTCTTTGGCAATGCTCAGCACATACGCGCCCCGGGCCTTTACCTCCTGAATGTTGGAAAGCATCTTTTCGAACAGGAAATCCTGCGTCGCCAGCGCAACGACTAACGTATCCTGCTCGATCAGGGCGATGGTTCCGTGTTTCAGCTCGCCGGCGGCGATGGCAAAGGAATTGGTGTAGGAGATTTCTTTTAACTTCAGCGAACCCTCATAAGAAACGCTGCTGTCCAGGCCGCGCCCGATAAAAAATACCTGCTGCCTCTTGTACAGCTGTTTTGCCAGCTGGTGGATCGCATCTTCCTGGTCTAAAATCTGCTGCAAAAGCTCCGGAAGCCTGCCTAGTTCTTCGATGTAGCTATCGTACTCTTCCCTGCTGAGAACGCCTTTCTCGCTGCCCATGTAGAGCGCCAGAAGGTACATGCACATCAGCTGCGTCGTATATGCCTTGGTCGAAGCCACGGCGATTTCCGGCCCGGCCCAGGTATAAAACACGTCGTCGGATTCTCTGGCTACAGAGCTTCCGACCACATTGACTACCGACAGCACTCGTGCACCCTTTCGCTTGGCCTCGCGCAACGCCGCCAGCGTATCTAACGTTTCGCCGGACTGGCTGATGGCGATAAACAGCGTCTTATCGTCCACAAAGGGATCGCGGTACCGGAATTCCGACGCCACATCCACTTCCACGGGAATCTTCGCCAGCTTTTCGATGATGTATTTCCCCACAAGCCCCGCATGGTAGGCGGTGCCGCAGGCCACGATATATACCTTGCTGAACCGCTCGATGTCCTCTTTTGTCATGGAGATCCCATCCAGCCGGATGCGGCTGTTTTCGTCCAGACGCCGGTGCAGCGTTTCGTAAAGGCCCTTGGGTTGTTCGTGGATTTCTTTAATCATAAAGTGATCGTAGCCCTCTTTTTCGGCGGCATCGGCATCCCACGTAACGTGGAACACCTCGCGCTTGACTTCGTTTCTCTGGGCATCGAACAGTTTGACTTCGTCCTTTGTCAGAAGCACCACTTCGTTGTTTTCGATCAGGTAGATTCTCCGCACGTGCTTCAGCAGCGCCGGAATATCCGAAGCGATGAAATTACATCCTTCACCCAGCCCCACCACCAGCGGGCTGTCCTTGCGCACGGCCACAATTTTATCCGGCTCTTTGCTGCAGACCACGCCCAGAGCGTAAGCGCCCCGCATGTGCTCCACAGCCTTATACACGGCATCCAGCAGATCGCCGCTGTAGAAAATGCCGATCAAATGTGCGATGACCTCCGTGTCGGTCTCCGAACGGAACTGCACGCCGTAATCGCGGGCCAGCCATTCCTTCAGCTCTACAAAGTTTTCGATGATGCCGTTGTGCACTACTGCAATCGAGCCGTCGCCGTTGGTATGGGGATGGGCGTTCAAGTCGGACGGCGCCCCGTGAGTGGCCCAGCGGGTATGACCGATCCCCAGGCCGGAGCCCAGCTGCTCTTTTGCAATCGCTTCTTCCAGGTTGGCAATGCGCCCCTTGCACTTTCTTACAGTCAGACTTCCGCCCGTGCACAGGGCGATGCCTGAAGAATCGTAGCCTCTGTATTCTAATTTTTTTAATCCGTCAATGATAATATCCTTTGCACTGCGCTCTCCCGCGTAGCCCACAATTCCACACATAATGAAAAATCCTCCTTTACACTGCGCATTCGGATGCCACTGTCTCGCACAACTATACGGCGCAAAGCCGCAGTCGGATTGCTGCTGTACTGCAACACCAACTGTCGCGCTGTACTGGCACGAAGGCGCATATTCTGCGTTGATGGCGGCTGCTTTGTCCCGCCGGTCGCCCGGCGGCTTTGTCAGCCGTTTCAGGATTCCCCATTGAACCCCGGAGGTATCCGCCGAATCCTTCGATCATCCTCCGTCCTCGTCAACTGCCGCTGCAAAAGTGTTTTGCTGTGTCGGCAGTCCCGGCGCTTGTTCCTCGCTCTCTTTCAAGCGGGCTGTTTTTCGCTTTCCCTCCCTTCGCTGGTACTATATTATATCAGAGCCCCCGGCTTCTGTCTACGCTTTTCCGAACGCGCCGCCGAACGGGCGTTCCTGCGGCAAAGGCGCACACTTCAAGTCCCCTCGCGAGTGTCGCCTTTCGGATGCGCCAATGTTCAACCCCGCTGGTACTGTCTGAAATTTTCCGCAAAATTTTTATATTCCACTATCTTTCTTGCCGAAAATACGGTATCCTTTTAGTATATACAAAAGCGCTGCCGCCCGTGCAGCAGCCCGCTGCAATTCCAAAAAAATGGAGGAATATTTTATGTACAGTTTTATCTGCGATTACAGCGAAGGCGGACACCCTTCCATCCTCAAGGCGCTGTCGGAGACTGCCTTTGAACAAAACGAGGGTTACAACTACGACAAGCACTGCAAAAATGCCGCCGATATGGTGCGCCGGCTGATCGGCCGCCCCGACGCCGACGTTTATTTCATGCCCGGAGGCACTCCCACCAATACGATTGCTGTCGCCGGAAGCTTAAAGTCCTTCGAGGCCGTGATCGCGCCGTCCACCGGCCACATCGAGGTGCATGAAACCGGCTCCATCGAAGCCACTGGCCACAAGATTATCTCCGTGGACAACTGCCCCGACGGCAAGCTGACCGCTGACATCGTCCGCCGCGTGGTTGGAGGCTTCGAAGATGAGCACACCGTTGTCCGCAAGATGGTATTTCTCACCAATCCCACCGAAAGCGGAACCATTTACCGCAAAAGCGAGCTGGAAGAGATCCGCAAGGTCTGCGATGAGCACGACATGTATCTGTACATAGACGGTGCACGCCTGGGCGGAGCTATCATGGCCGAGAGCAACGATGTTACCATGGAGGACCTGGGCCGTCTGTGCGATATCTTCTACATCGGCGGCACGAAAAACGGCGCGCTGATGGCCGAAGCGCTGATTATCCTCAACGAGAAGATCAAGCCGGATTTCCGCTTCCACATCAAGCAGCGGGGTGCGCTTACAGCCAAGGGCAGCGTGCTGGGCATCCAGTTCGAAGCGCTGCTTGCGGACAACCTGTATTTCCAGCTGGCCGCTCACTCCAATCGCTGCGCGCAGAAGATGGCAAAGGGCATTGCCGCGCTGGGATATTCTTTTGATGTGGATTCGCCCACCAATCAGATCTTCCCCATCCTGCCGAAGGCCATGATCGACGAGCTGCACAAGAGCTACGAATTTTACGAGTGGGCCCCTTACGACGAAACCCGCTCCATCGCTCGCTTTGTCTGCTCCTGGGCTACGCCGGAGGAAAAGGTCGACGAGTTCCTGCGGGACTTCCAGGCGCTTTCCAAACAGTTCCAATAAAACGGCAAAACAAAAGGCCACAGAACGAGGTTTCTCCCTCTGTGGCCCTATTTTTTTACGTTTTAAAACTTCGCCATTGCAGAATTTCTCTTACAGACTTTGCAGCTATCCCAGATGCTTTGTAATCATATCCGCCAGGTTCTGCGCCATTTCGGTAATCTGCTTGATGTCTTTTCCCTCTAACATCACCCGCACCAGGGGCTCTGTTCCCGAAGGGCGCACTAAAACGCGGCCTTCGCCCTTCATCTGCTGCTCCATGCGCGCGATCTCCCTTGCGATTTCTTTATTTTTCATATACGTTTTTTTATTCTCGTTGCGGATGGCCGCATTTCTCAGCACCTGCGGGTATACCGGCATTTCCGCCGCCAGCTGCGACGGCGTTTTTCCGGCACTGACCACCGCTTTCAGGAATTGCAGGGCCGACAGCAGGCCGTCGCCGGTAGTGGTGCGATTTAAGAATATAATGTGCCCCGACTGCTCGCCGCCGATGACGCATCCTGTCTTTCTCATCTTTTCCAATACGTAGCGGTCGCCCACCTGCGTTACGTCTACCTGCACGCCAAGCGCTTCGCACGCCTTGTGAAAGCCCAGATTGCTCATTACGGTTACTGTTACGCGATTGCCCTTCAGCTCTCCCGCTTCTTTCAGCATCTTCGTGCAGATGTAGATCACCCGGTCACCGTTGATCACTTCGCCCGTTTCGTCCACGGCGATCAGCCGGTCCGCATCGCCGTCGAAGGCCAGGCCGATGTGCGCATTGCTCTTTACTGTGAGCCTCTGCAGCTTCTCCGGATGGGTCGAACCGCAGCTGTCGTTGATATTGCTGCCATTGGGCTGGTTTCCGATGACGAACAGCTCCGCGCCAAGCTCCCGCAGCACCAGTTCCGCCACCTGGTACGCTGCGCCATTGGCACAGTCGATAGCGATTTTCATCCCAGTTAAATCCAAATCCACGCTCTTCTTTAAGAAGTCCGCATACAGCCGCAGCGCATCGTCGTCGGCCTCCAAGCAGCGGCCCAGCCGGTCGCCCGTAATGTGCGCATTGACGTCGATGTTGCGCAGGATGATATCTTCGATTTCATCCTCCAGGTCGTCGTCCAGCTTAAACCCGTCGCCGTTGAAAAATTTAATCCCATTATCCTGGAAGGGATTGTGAGAAGCGGAAATGACGATGCCCGCATCGGCCTGATAATGCCTGACCAGATAGGCAATCGCCGGCGTAGGGAGCACGCCCACCTTAATGACGTTGCCGCCCATAGCTAAAATCCCGGCACTGATGGCATCCTCCAGCATATCGCCGGAAATCCGCGTATCCTTACCGATGAGCACCACCGGGCGCTCCTCGCTTTTCGACAGCACAAACGCCCCGGCCTTGCCCAGATTAAACGCCAACTCCGGCGTCAGCTCCGAGTTGGCGACCCCGCGGACGCCATACGTTCCAAACAATCTACCCATAACTCTTGATTCCTTTCTATTCCTCTGTTCTGCGGAAAACAACCTCCACTGTCTCCGGCTCGACGCTGACCGTATCCATCTGCACGGAGCAATCCGCTGTCAGCGCCAGGCTTACCGATGTTTCTTCCTGCACACTTCCCGCATCGGCTGACAGCGAAACGCTTTCTTTGTCCAGCGCTTCGACCGCTTCCGGCTCGCCCTTTACAACCACGATATAAACCCCCTCTGCCACGTAGCCCTCAAAGCCCTCCGGCAGATTTCGCAGCTGAATTTCCTCCGCTGTAAATTCCAGCGTTTTGGAGGCCGCTGTTTTAAAGCGGAACGTACCCCGCAGCGCGGAATTCGTTCTCGCAAGCTCTATTCCTTCCGGAAGCACCGGCGAAAGCAGGACCTCCGCCCCATCGGCCACCCGGCTGACATCCACAGGTTCTGTGGTGATTTCCTCCACATCCCGCAGCGCCGACGCCGTTCCCCGTATCCATATGGTTTCGGGAACAACCTTCTCGCTGAGTACCTTATCCGCGCCAATCTCCCCTTCGACGGGAACAACCAGCGGTACTTCCTTGCGGTCCATCACCGTATAGGTAACATCGGCGTACTGCGAGGACATCCGGACATTGCCCACCGCGGCTTCGCCGTCGTTGATGGGCTGCAGCTCCATCTGCACCGTGTTGCTTCGCCCGCGCTCATATCCAGTGACATCCACGCGCCCAAAGGCCGAAGCCACAGAGCCAACCAACGACTTTGCGCCGGAAACCTCTACATCCGCAGGCTGAATGCTCATGCCGCCGATTTCCTTGCCCTCTGGAACGTTGACAAATTCCACGCGCACCGGCTTGCTGACAGCTACCAGTTCTTCGATGACTACCTGAATCTTCTGCGAGCGCACTTCCACAAGTTCCGTGTTTTCGGGAATCGCCACCCTGACGTTGATATAATTCTGCCCCTGCCCGTAGCCGAACAGATCGGCCTCTGCCACGATATCCTCCGGCAGCAGGTTGTCTATGACGGAACGCTGCCCCCGCACCTTGACATCCACAACGTAGTCGGTGGTTCCGGCAATCGCCAGGTTGCTCGAAGCCAGCACTTCCAAATTCCGCAGCTGCACAGGAATCCCCGTAAAGGTCTGCTCCTTCGCCGGATTGATTTCGCCGATGACAAAGACCCATAAAAGAATGGCAATCACCACCGACAATATTTTATTGATCGTCGTATTTCTCGTTTTATTATGATTCATGGGCGCCTCCTTTGCGGAACAGGCTTCCGATGCTCTTCGTCAGGCCGCGGGACTGCTCGCCCACCGAGGCGACGTACAGCTTTTGAAGCGTGCGCTCCACGCTCTTTAAGTCTAAAAACCGCGACAGCCGTCCATCGACAGCAACGGAAATAATCCCCGTCTCCTCCGAAATGATCAGCGCGATGGCATCGGAATTTTCGGTAATGCCGATGCCCGCCCGGTGGCGGGTTCCCAGATCCTTGCTGAGGTTTTTGTTCTGCGTCAGCGGCAGCACGCAACCGGCCGCAAGCAGCCGCCCGTTGCGGATGATAGCAGCGCCGTCGTGCAGGGGCGCCCCCTCGTAGAAGACATTTCCCAGAAGCTCCGGAGAAATATCAGCGTTGAGATATGTACCGCTTTCTGCGATGTCGGTCAGTTGCGTCTGGCGTTCCAGAATCATCAGCGCCCCCACCTTGTTGACGGAAAAGGTGTTGGCTGTCTCCAGCAGCGTGGATATGACGCTTCTTGCGCCATCTTTGTCTAAATTCCCCTGTTTGTTGGGAATGAAATTATTGCGCCCGATATATTCCAGCCCCCGTCGCAGCTCCGGCTGAAAGATGATGACCAGCGCCAGCGCTCCCATGTTGATTAAGTACTCTAAAATCCAATCTACGGTGTAAAGATCGCACTTGTTGGCCACCACTTTAGCCACCAGCACGATCAGAATGCCCTTGGCTAACTGCTCTGCCCTGGTTTCTCTGACAAATCCCAAAATTTTATAGGTCACCAGCGCTACGATAGCTATGTCGAGCACATCGGTAATCCCAAAGCTGTGCAGAAACAAATTCACTATATCCGGCATAGTCCCTCCCCCTGTATTGTTTGTCTACTTTATGATGTTATTGTATCGAATTGCCGCCGATGATTCAAGCAAAAAGCGTAAATTTTCGTTGGCCGCCGTGCCTTTTCCCTGTATAATGGAGTTGTAAGAATTATTTTTATAGTTTCGTTTCGAACGAATACAGGAGGTTAAAACGCTATGAAAGTATTTATCAGCGCCGACGTCGAAGGCATCAATGGCATGACTGAATGGTGCGAGGCCACGAAAGGGCGGCCCGAATACGAATTATTTGCCCAGCGTCAGGTCAAAGAGCTTGCCGCTATCAGCGAGGGGCTGCACGACAGCGATCCCGGAATTGATATTCTGATTAAAGACGGCCACGAAACCGCCTGCAACATCGTTCACGAATTTCTCCCGGAATATACGAGGCTGTTCCGCAACACCGGCAGAACTCCTTACATTATGATGCACGGCATCGACCAGGGGTTTGACGCCGCCATTTTCAGCGGCTATCACAGCGGCGCTGGCACCAGCGGCAGCCCCCTCTGCCACACGATGGAGCCCGATTCCATCGTATACATGAAGATCAACGATGAATTGGCGGACGAGTTCCTTCTCAACTACTACAGCGCCCTTTATAACGGTGTTCCCGTCGTAATGGTAACCGGCGACGAGGCGCTCTGCCAGCGGGTAAAGAAGGTCGATCCAGCGATTCTCACTGTCGCTGCCCACGTGGGCGAAGGCGGCGGTGTGTTCTCCTGCCATCCCAATATTACCAACCGCGAGCTTCGCGAGACAGCCGCAAAGGTTTTCGCACAGAAGAGCCAGTGCTCGCTTGTCCTTCCTTCGCACTTTGCGATGGAAATCCGCTTTAAAGACCACCAGATGGCCAAGCGGGCTGCCTGGTACGACGGCGTGCGGAGAATTGACGACAACACCATCGTCTACGAGAACGACGATTACTTCGAAGTCTTAAAGGCTTATATGTTTATCATTTAATGGATGTCTGCGGCGGTGGGGCCGTCTGACGCTTCGTTCGCAGCAAACCAGGCCCGGACAGGCGTTGCACCGGCCCCCGGAGAGCGCCACAGCGCAGGCCTGTTTTGCTGCGCAGCAGGCCTCTCCTGCCGCAGAAAGGAGCTTTTTTTGCACTGCGACTATCTCATACAAAACGCAAAGATCATCGACGGCAGCGGGGCTCCCTGGTTTTTGGGCGACGTAGCCATCGTCAAAGATCGCATCGCTTTCGTAGGAACTCTGCGGGACAGGAGCATACCTCCTGCAGAACGCGCGACGGATTTGCAGCCCGTGGATGGCGCACAGCGGACGGAGTGTACAGAACGCGCAACCGTCCCGCAAAAAGTGATGGCAGACGTGGTCATCGACGCGAAGGGCAAGGTGCTTGCCCCCGGCTTTATTGATTCGCACACGCACATGGATCTCGCTCCCTTTCCCTTTTATCCGGCGCAAGACCCGCAGAGCGTGCGCCGGCTTCAGCAAGGCATTACCACACAGATCACAGGCTGCTGCGGCATTACCGCCGCGCCGGTCAGCGAAGCCTCGCGGGCAGAATGGCTGCTGCGCACCTTTGGCGTCGTCGCGCCAGCACAGGCTGCCTGGAACGGCTTCGGCCAGTATCTGGATGCCCTTGCCGCCCGGCCTTTGGGCGTCAATCACGCCGGCTACGTGGGGCACGGTGCCATCCGCCACTGTGTGATGGGCTACGATAACCGGCCGGCTTTGCCAAAGGAGCTTGCGGCTATGCAACGCCTTTTACAGCAATCCATGGAGCAGGGGGCGCTTGGCATGAGCACCGGCCTGATCTACGCGCCAGGCCTCTTTGCCCCTACGGAAGAACTTGTGGCCCTGGGCGCCGTGTTGAAGGAATTCCGCGGCATTTACGCCTCTCACATCCGCAGCGAAAACGCCAGGTGGGAAGAATCGGTGGCGGAGGTCATCGCCATCTGCGAGGAAAACCGCATTCCTGGCGTGGTTCACCATCTGAAAACCAAGGCCAAAGACTCGGCGGGGCCCGTGGCGCGCGTTCTGCGCTCCATCGCCGATGCCCGCAGCCGCGGCGTGGATGTGGTGTTCGAGCAGTACCCCTACGAGGCCAGCGCCACCGGGCTCGATGTGGTGCTCGCTGGCTATATGCTCGAAGGCGGAAGCGAAGCGATTTTGCAGAGGCTTTCCGATACCGCGCAGTTTGCAGCCTTCCGCCGCGCAATCCGCAGCGATTACGGCTGGCAAAGCGACGAGGACGAATGGGAGGGCAGCCGGAACATGCTGATTCTCAGCGCCAGGGACCATCCGGAATACGTGGGCCGCACGGTGGAACAGATCGCCCGCGACCTGCGCTTAGAACCGATTGCGACGGTTTTTCGCATTCTGCGCGAAACCCGCCTGCGGGCAGGCGCTGCCTTTTTCGGCATTAAGGATGCCGACATCCGCACGATTCTGCAAAGCCCTTACGGCATGATCGGCTCGGATTCGGACAGCAGCAAAATCGGCGAGACCTCGCATCCGCGCTCCAATGGCACCTTTCCCCGCGTTTTGGGCGCTTATGCCATACGCGGCGGCGTTCTCTCTTTGGAGCAGGCCGTATACAAGATGACTGGCTTTCCCGCCGCCAGGTTTTCCCTGGCCGGGCGCGGCCTGATCCGCCAGGGGTGCTATGCCGATCTGGTGCTCTTCGACGAAGAACAGCTGATCGACCGCGCTACCTATCTGTCGCCCTTCCAGCCGCCCGACGGCATCTGCGCCGTATTCGTCAACGGCCGGCTGGCGCTGAAGGACGGCCAGCCTACCGGCGTTCTCGCCGGACAGGTGCTGCGGCCTGCGCGGATCTAGCCTGCCGTGGTCTGCCCAATATCGCCGCCTCTGGACCGCCTTGGCAGACCCGCTTCATTATAAAATATATATTTACCCTCCCGCAAAGCGGCCCCTGGGCGCGCTGCGAGAGCAGCAAAGGAGAAATCAATGTCAATGATCCCAGAAAAAAAAATACGCCAGCGCATCGAAGAATATTACGAGGAAATTGTCGCCATCCGCCGGGATTTTCACAGCCATCCCGAGCTTTCCGAGCACGAGGAACGCACGGCTGCTAAAATCAGCCAGTATCTGACCGCGTGGGGCATCCCCCATCAGACGGGAATCGCCGGCCACGGCGTGGTGGGCACAGTCTGCGGAACGGCAGAGTGTACAGCATCGGGCAGCACAGGTGCCAGGCGCTATTCAGCCGTGGGCATCCGCGCCGATATCGACGCCCTGCCCATTACCGAGCTTGTGGACTGGGAATTCGCTTCGAAAAATGAAGGCGTCATGCACGCCTGCGGCCACGACATCCACGCCGCCATGCTGCTGGGCACAGCCAAGGTTTTAAAATCGCTGGAAAGCGAATTTTCCGGCACCGTCAAGCTGTTCTTCCAGCCGGCGGAAGAAACCGTTGGCGGCGCAGAGCAGATGATCGCCGCCGGATGCATGCAAAACCCCGACGTCGGCGCTGTGCTTTCGTTTCACGTCGCACCTTATCTGCCCACCGGAGCCATCGAGTTCTGCCGTGGAAAGATGAACGCCGCCACCTGCGACCTCAATGTTACGGTAGAAGGCGTTTCCTGCCACGGCGCGCACCCCGAAGGGGGCGTGGATGCCATCGTCGCCGCGGCGCAGATCGTAACGGCGCTGCAGAGCATTCCCAGCCGCAACCTGGCGCCCACCAATCCCAGCATCATCACTGTCGGGCAGTTTCATGCCGGAACAAAGGATAACATCGTTGCCGGAACGGCGCACCTCTCGGGAACCATCCGTGCGCTGGACCCTGCTACGATGCAGACGCTGAAAACCCGCATCCGCACCGTCTGCGAGCAGACGGCCGCGGCCTACGGCGCTACCGCCCAGGTCAGCATGTACGATGGCTATCCGGCGTTGATTAACGATACGCCTACCTGCATGCGCATGGAAGCGCTGGCGGAACGGCTGTTCGGCCGCGACAAGATTTACATTATGGACGAACCCAGCCTGGGCGCCGACGATTTCGCCTTCTTTACCCAGGCCTGCGATGGCCTGTATATGAATCTGGGCACCAATCCGGGCACCGAAAAGCACGAGCAGAAGATTCACAACGAATACTACCGTCCCGATGAAACCGCCATGAAAAACGGCATCTTAATGGAAGCGATGGGCGCGCTGACGTTGCTTTCCCCGCAGGAATAGCCTACACCCAAAGCTCAGAGGGCCGGAGATTGCACAATCCCGCGCGCATTGCCGGCACCTTCTATCGCCCCGCTTTGCCGATGCCGCTTTCTCTGGCTCTGGCAATCAATGTTTTATCGTCAAGAAAGGAAACCTCTTCATGCAAACAGAACAAACTACCGGCAGCGAACTTCTGCTGCGGGATACAATCGTTAAAGTCAATCTGTCCGACATCGCGGAAAACATGCGTCTGATTCGCGAGATGTGCGGCGAGGATGTGGCCGTTATGCCCGTAATCAAGGCCAACGGCTACGGCCACGGTGCTGTTGGCATCGCCCCCACGCTGATAGAATCGGGCGCTGCATACCTTGCCGTCGCCACGCTGACCGAAGCGCTGGAGCTTCGCCAGGCCTATCCCGACTATCCGCTGTTTATCCTGGGCCACACGCCCGCGCGCCTGTCGGACATCGTGGTGGAAAACCGCATTACCCAGACCATCGTTTCGCTTTCCCAGGCGCAGGCGCTTTCGGAAGCTGCCCAGAAGGCTGGCACTGTCGCAAAGATTCACCTGAAAGTCGATACCGGCTTCCACCGGCTGGGCATTTACGACGAGGAAGAATTCTGGCAGATCTGTCAGCTTCCCGGTCTTGAGGTCGAGGGTATCTTCTCTCATCTGGCGCTGGTCAACGACGAGGAGGACGAGCTGCAGTACCGGCGGCTGACGGATATGATCGCGCGCCTGGAGGCCCGCGGCCTCAGTTTCCGCTACAAGCACATCGCCGACAGCATTTCGCTGGTGGATTATCCTCAGTACCGCCTGAACATGGTGCGTCCCGGCGCTCTGATTTACGGCCTGCGGGGGTTCCACAAGGGCTATTTGCCGGTCAGGCAGTGCATTTCCTTCGAAAGCCGCATTTCGCAGATTCACGACATCCGCGCAGGCGAGGGTGTAGGTTACGACTACCTGTGGCGCGCTCCGAAAGACACGCGCATCGGCACACTGCCTTTCGGTTATTCCGACGGCTATCCCCGCAATATGCGCGATAAGGGATACGTTACCATCCACGGCGTAAAATGCCCGATTTTAGGCGTGATCTGCATGGACCAGTGCATGGTGGACCTGACCGATGTTCCCCAGGCGCAGGAGGGCGATCTCGCTATCGTCTACGGCAACGGCGAAAACAATACTATGAGCATCCAGGAGGCCTGCGAGCTGGCCGGAACCAACAAAAACGAAATCGTAGCGCGGATTCTGGCACGGCCGCCTCGGGTATATGTAAAGTAGGTTTTCTATGGGTATTTTTAACCGTTTTACAAAACACGAGGAGGGGCTCAGCGGTGCAGGTGAGCAGGGGCCCCCTGCTGCGGTTGACAAAGCAGGGCGCCCCGCGGCTGATGTGAAAGCGCTTGACACCTCTCAGTTGAAAGATTTCCACCCCTACGACACCGGACTATCCGAAATTTTGACGGGGCTGTCTAAAGAATTTGAGGCAAAGGCCAGTCCTGTCCGCAAACATTGCACCCGGGAGCAGTTTATGGCTTTGCTTTCGGGCGTCCCCGCCCTGCGCAAGACGCCCGGCATCCCAGGCCCCGGCGAATCCGGCCCGGATTATTTTACTACGTTGCCCCGGTGTACTTCTCCGGAGGCAGAGGCTGCCTGCCGCACTCATCTAGAACAGGTATTCGGCATTGCGGATAGGCAGTCCCTTCTGGACTTTTGCAGCAAAAACATCCGCTGCCACCATCAATATTTGGACTTTTTGGGCTTTTGGGAGGGGCAGCCGCCCTTCGATATCGCCCAGCTGCACAAGGAAGCGCTGGAGTTCTTTCAGGTGGCGCGGGATTTCTCCGCTCAGTTTTATCCCATAGTCGGCCATCAGGGCTATCTGGCCTGGGACATCAGCGAATGCATGGGGCATCTGCGGGCGGGCTACGCCTGCGGCCTGCTGACCTGGGAGGAATTCTCTGCGCTTTCCGAATATTGGGTTGCCCAGGCCGGGACATTCCGGGGATGGGCAGACTTTGCCGTCAGCCTGCTGTGCGGTGAGCTGTATTGGGATTTCCGCCAGGGCTCCAAGCTGCCCGAGCTGAACAAAGGGCTGGAGCTGTGGATGCGGCTTTCCCGCATTCTGCTGGATGAGAAGGCTGCCTGGGGCAGCGGTATGTGGTATGACGCCGTGAATGCCACAGAATAAGGGAGTCCACGGAATGAATTGCACGGCTTTCCCTGAAAACGATATTGCTTTTTATTATTAAGTAAAAAGGGCAACGGCACTCGCGATGGTTTTTCGCGGATGCTGCTGCCCTTTTGTTGATGGTCCGGGAATTTTACGCCCGTATTTCCGAATCTGTTCTCCAGCACATG
>CATJIF010000080.1 GCA_949740445.1 uncultured Peptostreptococcaceae bacterium
GAGCAGGCAGCGCCCGGAGTAGGAAATGCACATAGCGCCGTGAACAAATGCCTCCAATTCCATCGAGGCCGGAAGTTTGCCGCGCATGGTGCGGATGTCATCGAGAGACAGCTCCCGCGCAAGCACCACCCGCTTTACCCCCTGGCGGTGCCAGAATTCCGCCGCCATGTAGTTTGTGGTGCTGGACTGGGTACTTAAATGAATCTCGCATCCCGGCACCATTTCCTGCAGCAGCGCGATAACACCGGCATCCGAAACGATATAGGCATCGAAGGGAATGTGCCTGATCTTTGGCAGATAGTCCCGCAAGGCCTCGATATCGCTGTTGTGTGCGAAGATGTTCAGCGTCAGATACGCCTTTTTTCCCCGCCGGTGGACGTACTCCACGCCCTCTTCCATCTCCTGCGTTGAAAAGTTTTTCGCCCCTGCCCGCAGGCCGAACAGCTCTCCCGCCAGATAGACGGCATCAGCGCCGTAATCCACGGCGATTTTCAACTTTTCCAGATCTCCGGCCGGGGCCAGAAGCTCTATTTTATCCATGTATGTCCTCTTTCTCTGTCTGTGGCTGCAACGTGTTGCAGGGCAGCACGCCCTCCGGTTCTGCCACAATGGTAATCGCAAGTCCGTCGCCTGCGGCAAGCACTGAGGTCAGAAGCCCCTCCTGCTGCGTCAGATAAGTTAAATACGTTCTCAGGCGGCGGGCGATGGTGCGGTGCTTTCTCTTTTTCTTTCCCTCGGCCTCGAAATCGGCAGAGGCAGTCAGGCCCTTAAACAGTACATTGTCCGAAACGATCAGGCAGCCTCGTGCCATCAGCGGCAGGCACAGGTTCCAAAATTCCGCGTAGTGGCTCTTTGCGGCGTCGATGAAGATAAAATCAAAGGGCGCCTTCCCGCGGACGGCTTCGCCTGCCAATACCTGACGGGCATCCCCTTCCAGCACGCAGGTGCGGTCGGAAAAGCCCAGCCCGGAAAGCGTTTTTTCTGCCGCAGTGCAAAGCTCTGGCAAAGCCTCTATGGTCGTGATCTGCGCCTGGGGAAGCCAGCGGGCAAAGCAGGCGGCGCTGTAGCCCGCCGCTGTCCCGATTTCCAGAATGCGCCTGGGCTGCTGTAAAAGCAACAGCTGGTGCAGAAGGGCTTCCGCTTCCGGCAAAAGCAGCGCAGGTGTGATCTCCCCGCTTTTTTGGCGAAGCTCTGCCAACAGAGGATCTTTCTGGCAGTAGAGCTCCTGCAGATACGCCGCGGTCTGCGGCACGGTAATATTTCTGGTTTCCATAGGCGTAGCCTCTCCTACTGCCGGTCGCGGATGGCCTGCTTGTATTCGTCTTTATAGACCAGGAACTGATTGTAATCGGCCGTAAATTTATGGGCGCCGTTGAGCTCTTTTCCCAGCACGTAGTAGATGTAATCCGTGCTTTCCGGATAGAGGGCCGCCATGATGGAAGCCTCGCCCGGAGAGCAGATAGGCCCCGGCGGCAGGCCGTCGATCTTATATGTATTGTAGGGAGAATCAATCTCCAAGTCCGCATAGGTCAAAAATTCCTTCGGCTCGTCCAGCGCGTACTGGATGGTGGCATCGATCTGCAGCTTCTGCCCGCGCGCAAGGCGGTTGTAGATTACGCTTGCCACCACAGCCCGCTCGCTGTCCACACGGGTTTCGCGCTCGATCAGCGATGCGATGGTTACCACCTCGTTGATCGACAGACCCAGCTCTTCCGTCCGTTGATAGCACTCATCCGTAAATACGGCATCGAACTGCCGCAGCATGCGGTCGATGATATCGTGCTCCGTGGCTGTGGTGAACACGTCGTAGGTATTGGGAAACAGATACCCCTCCAGCCGGTTGGCTCCCTGCGGCGCATCTTTCAAAAATTCATAGGGGAAATTCCCGCTTTCGATTTCCTGCTCAAACAGCTCCCGGTTGATGAACCCCTCGGCGCTGAGCTTGTCCTCCGTCTTTCGGAGGTCGTAGCCCTCGGGAACCGTAAAGCGCATGGTGTTTACGTTGCCGGAAATCAGCACATCCATAATTTCCGTCGTGGTCATGGAAGGCGACAGCGCGTATTCGCCGGCTTTATACTTGCCATCCAGCCCCTTTAAGCGCGACTGCAGCCGGAAGGTATCGCCGCTGGCGATAATGCCGTTTTGCTCCAGAATGGAAGCGATGCCGGAGGTTCCTGTGCCGCTGGGAATGGCCACGTTGATCATCTGCGTATCGTCGGGATGGAAGGCCCTGTCGGCGCTGCTCATAAACAGCGAAAAGCCGCCCACTGCCCCTGCGATGATAAAAATGACAATGACTGCCCCGATCAGCAGCCCGTTCTTCTTTTTTCTGCGTTTTCTGCTCTTCATCATTTGTTGTTACTCTTTCTCTAATCCTGTTGCAATCCATCCTGCTGCAGCTGTGTCTGAATGCCAGGGCCTGCGCGCTTTTGAGCCGCGCTGCACTTTCAAACCGCCAAAAGTTATAAATAGTATAAACAATTTTCCAGAAAAAATCAACGCCTGCACCCCAGAGAATGGAAAAAAGACGCGCAAAAGCCGTCAATCTCCGCAGCGTATGCAGAAGCCTGGTTGCGGAGATATGAAAAAGAACCGGGATTCCGGTTCTTTTGTCGTCTTATTTTGCCCGTCCCAGATATTCTCCGGTTCTGGTATCAATCTGGATGGTTTCGCCCTCGTCGATGAAGATGGGCACCTGAATAACAGCGCCGGTCTCCACGGTGGCAGCCTTGGTTACGTTGGTCGCCGTATCGCCCTTGACGCCCGGTTCGGTCTCGATCACCTTCAGGTTTACGAAGTTGGGCGCTTCTACCAGGAAGGCAGCACCTTTATAGAACTTGATCGTAGCCATATCGTTTTCTCTTAAGTACTTCATGGCCTCCTCTACCTGGTCGGCGCCCAGAGGCACCTGGTCGAAGGTTTCCTGATCCATAAAGTAGTACAGCTCGCCGTCGTTGTACAGATACTGCATCTGCTTCGTCTCGATGTGAGCCTTGGGGAACTTGTCGCTGGGGTTGAACGCCTCTTCTCTCGTCGCCCCTGTCAGGATGTTCTTATACTTGGTGCGGACAAAGGCCGCGCCCTTTCCGGGCTTTACGTGCTGAAAATCCAAAACTACGTGAGGCTCACCGTTGATGTCGAACGTAATGCCTTTTCTGAAATCACTTGCAGTAATCATAAAATTTTCCCTCCGTTGGCCCCCGCAAAGGGAAGCCTCCATTTCGCGCTATTTTAAAGAATTATAAATTCCTTATTTGACTTAACTTTGTTTATTATACCAGAAGATGTGATGATTGCCAAGTCCTCAATTCTGACGCCGAATTTCTTCGGCAGATAGATGCCCGGCTCTACCGTCACTGTCATATTCTCTGCAAAGACGCCCCTGCCCCGGCGGCTCATGGTGGGGAGCTCGTGGATCTCCAGTCCCACGCCGTGGCCCAGGCCGTGGCCGAAATACGGGCCGTAGCCGGCAGCTTCGATGATATCGCGGGCAATTTTGTCGCCCTGTGCCCACTCCATCCCTGCCTTCAGGGCCGAAAGCGCCGCAAGCTGGGCTTCCAAAACGATGTTGTAGACCTCTCTCTGTTCGTCTGTCGCGCTGCCGATGGCCACGGTCCGCGTCATGTCCGAGCAGTAACCATCCACCACGCAGCCGAAGTCCATGGTAACCAGATCGCCCTTTTCTATGATTTTATCCGAGGGAACGCCGTGGGGCAGCGAGGTCCGCATGCCAGAGACGCAGATGGTATCGAAGGACAGGTGCTGCGCCCCGTTTTTCTTTAAAAAGGTTTCGATTTCCAGCGCACCCTCCCGCTCGGTCATGCCGGGATGCAGCGTCTGCAGCATGTGAGAAAAACAGCGGTCCGTCAGCTCGATGGCCCGCTCCATGGCAGCAAGCTCCGTCTCATCTTTGATAATCCGGATATCCTCCATCAGTCCGGAGGCGTCGACAAGCTCCGCCTTTGGCAGCACCTCGGAAATCTTTTTGCTGTCCGCGACGGTCAGGACAGCCTCCTCCACTCCCAGGCGGGCAACGCGCATCTCTTTAAGCAGGTCGAAGGCCGACTGGCCCGTCTGCGTCATCCGCACCTGAAACAATCCGCCGCAGATATCCTCTGCTGTCTCGATATAGCGGAAATCCGTAATCAGGTAATTTTCTTCTGTTGTCAGAAGCACGGAGAGGTCCGGCGACGGAAACCCTGTAACATAGCCCTGGTTTTCCTGCTTGGAAATCCAAAAGCCGTCCAGATCGCGCTCCTTCATGGCACTGCGCACCCGTTCCAATCGGTTTACATAAATATTTTTATCGTCCATTGCTGCCACCTCTTCTGTTATACCTCGAGGAAAATCGGCAGGATCACCGGATTGCGCTGGGTCTTCCGGTAGATGAAGTTGCGCAGATCATCCCGCACGGCGTTTTTCATGGCCGACCAGTCGCGCAGCCCCTCCCTGCGGCAGTTTTCCAGGCGCCTCGATGCGATCCTGCGGGCCTCGTCGATCAGGTCTTCCGATTCTCTGACGTAGACAAAGCCTCTCGAAATGATGTCGGGGCCCGAAACCACCTCGCCGCTGCTGCGCTCGATGCCGGCCACGACGATAATCAGGCCGCCCTCCGACAGCAGCTTGCGGTCGCGTAAAACGATGTTTCCCACGTCGCCTACGCCAAGCCCGTCCACCATCACCGGCTGGCAGGGAATGTCCTCTTTCAGCCGTTCTACCTTGCGCCGCGTCATGGAAAGCACCTCGCCGTTATTCATAATAAAAATGTGGTCCTTGTCCATGCCCAGCTCCTGGGCGATGATCGCATGCTGGCGCAGGTGCCGGTATTCTCCGTGAACGGGAACAAAATACTTCGGCTTTAAGAGCGAATGGATCAGCTTCAGCTCTTCGGCACAGGCGTGCCCGGATACGTGGATGTCGGCGATATCGCTGTAAATGACCTCCGCTCCCTTTTCAAACAGCCGGTTGACTACGTTGGAAATGGTCTTCTCGTTTCCGGGAATGGGGCTGGAGGATAGCACCACCACGTCGCCCTTCTTAATCTGCACGGCCTTGTGGTCGTTGGTCGCCATGCGGGAGAGGGCCGACATGGGCTCGCCCTGGCTTCCGGTGGTGATAATCACCAGCTCCGAATCCTTCAGATGCCGGATTTTATTGATATCCACCAGCGTCCCCGCCGGCACCTTTACATAGCCCAGGTCAATGGCCAGATTGACCACATTGACCATGGAGCGGCCGGAGATGGCCACCTTTCTGTGAAACTGCACCGCTGTGTCGATGATCTTCTGCACGCGGTGGATGTTGGAAGAGAAGGTTGCTACCAAAATGCGGGAAGTGCAGCTGCGGAAAATGTTTTCCAGCGTAATGCCCACCGTGCGCTCCGAGGGCGTATAGCCCTTGCGCTCCGCGTTGGTGCTGTCTGCCAGCAGAAGCTGAACCCCTTCGTTTCCGATTTCCGCCAGGCGGTGAAAATCAATGGGATCGCCCTCCAGCGGTGTATAGTCAATTTTAAAGTCCCCTGTGTGAAACACCTTCCCCGCCGGCGTGTCGATGCAAAGGCAGATAGCATCGGCGATGGAATGGGTCGTGCGGATCGTCTCTACTAAAAACGCCCCCATCTTGATCTGATCGCCTGCGTGAACTACCTTTAGTTTGGCCTTCAGGTTATGCTCCTTCAATTTATTTTCTACCAGTCCCAGCGTCAGCCTGGTTCCGTAAATGGGCAGGCTGATTTCCTGTAAGAGATAGGGAATGGCTCCGATGTGATCCTCGTGTCCGTGGGTGATAATCATGCCGCGGATCTTATCTCTGTTTTTTACCAGATAGGAAAAATCGGGGATGACGATATCAATTCCGTACATTTCGTCATCGGGGAAGGACAATCCGCAGTCGATGATTATGATGTCGTCCTTGTATTCCAGCACGGTCATATTTTTTCCGATTTCGTTCAAACCGCCCAGAGGAATCACTCGAACGGGACTCCCTCCCTTATTTGTTGTCTTTGTTCTCAAAATTTACGTCCTTTCCTGGCGCTATACCGGGTAAGCATTGCGTTATATTTTTATTTAACGACAATGTTCAGCAGTTTTCCAGGTACTGGAATGACCTTGACTACCTGCCGGCCCTCGAGCAGCGCCTTTACTTTTTCCTGTTCCATCATCGCCTCTGTGAAGGCATCCTTATCCAGACCAGCCGCGATCTCCACGCGTTCTTTTACCTTTCCGTTGATTTGGACTACGACTTCTACCGTATCCTTCACCATGGCGCTTTCGTCGTATTCGGGCCACTTCGCACGGCAGACCATATCCTCGTGTCCGGCACTGTGCCACATTTCCTCGCAGATGTGCGGAACGAAGGGCGAAAGCAGCAGAATCAGCTTCTCGCAGCTGTCCTTCAGCAGGCCCAGATTTAAGTCTTCAAGCTCTTTGTAGCGGTACAGCTCGTTGACCAGCTCCATGATGGCGCTGATGGCTGTATTGAAATTAAAGCGGATGCTGATGTCGTCCGTTACGCGCTTGATCGTAGTATTCAACTGGTACATCAGCTGTTTGTCATCCTTGCCCTCTGCGCGGAAGCCCGTACCGGCAGGAACATCCTTTGTCAGCTCTAAAAGCTCGGCGCACAGGCGGTAGACGCGGTTTAAGAAGCGATAGCTTCCTTCCACGCCGGTATCCGACCATTCCAGCTCCTTTTCCGGCGGCGCCGTAAAGAGGATAAACAGCCGCGCCGTATCTGCACCGTACTTTTCGATGATCTCCTCCGGGCTTACCACGTTGCCCACGGATTTGGACATCTTGCTGCCGTCTTTTAAAACCATGCCCTGGGTCAGCAGATTGGTAAAGGGCTCGTCTACGGAGCACAGGCCCAGATCGTACAGCACCTTGGTAAAGAAGCGCGAATACAGCAGGTGCAGGATGGCGTGCTCTACGCCGCCGATGTACTGGTCTACCGCCATCCAATAATCGGATTTCTTCTTATCGAAGGGTGCGCTGTCGTTTTTGGCATCGCAGTAGCGGAGGAAATACCAGGAGCTGTCCATAAAGGTATCCATGGTGTCCATCTCCCTCGTGGCCTTTGCGCCGCACTTGGGGCAGACAGCCTCAGCAAAGCTTTTCGAAGTGGTCAGCGGCGATTCGCCCTTTCCGGAAAATACTACGTCGGTGGGCAGCAGCACCGGCAGGTGTTCTTCTGTCTCGGGCACCCAGCCGCAGTGTTCGCAATAGACCATGGGAATGGGGCAACCCCAGTATCTCTGGCGGGAAATCAGCCAGTCCCGCAGGCGGAAGTTGACGGACTTCTTGCCGATGCCCTTTTCCTCTAACAGACCGACGATCTTTTCGATGGCGGGCATGTTGTCCATGCCGTTGAATTCACCGGAATTGATCAGCTTTCCCTCGGCGCTGAAGGCGCAGGTCAGGTGATTGACGTCGATGTCTGCGCCCGCGGGCGGCTCCACTACGGGGATGATATCCAGGCCGTACTTTGTGGCAAAATCAAAGTCCCTCTGGTCGTGAGCCGGCACGCCCATAACCATACCGGTGCCGTAATCCATCAGCACGTAATTGGCCAGATAGATGGGAGCTTTTTTCTTCGTCAGCGGGTTGATGACGTATCTGCCGGTAAACACGCCTTCCTTTTCCAGCGTAGTGGAAGCTCTGTCGATATCGCTGAGATGCTGCAGCTTCTCCATAAACTCCGCTACGGCAGCCTCCTGGCCAGTGCCTTCCACTAACGTTTTAGCATAGGGATGCTCCGGCGCCAGCACCATAAAGGTCGTTCCAAACACGGTATCGGCACGGGTGGTAAATACGGTCATCTTCAGGTCCATGCCCTCGATTTCGAAGTCGATCTCCGCGCCCGTGGACTTTCCGATCCAGTTTTTCTGCATGGTCTTGACCTTGGAGGGCCAGCCGGGCAGCCGTTCCAGATCCTGCAGCAGCCGGTCGGCGTAATCCGTAATCTTCAGATACCACTGGGAGAGCTCTTTCTTTCCGACCGCCGTTCCGCAGCGCTCACAGTGCCCATCCACTACC
>CATJIF010000081.1 GCA_949740445.1 uncultured Peptostreptococcaceae bacterium
GCATGGTCGCCGATGCGCTCAAAGTCGCCGATGGAGTGCAGAAGCTCCGATACTTCGCGGCTGTCATTGTCGGACAGATTTCGGGAGGAAAGCTTTACCAGATAGCTTCCGATCTCGTCCTCGTAGCGATCTAACGCCTGCTCGCCCTCCTCCACCTGACGGGCGATTTCCGAATCGTAGGTGCGCAGAAGCGACATGGCCCGCAGCATGGAAGCCCGCGCTGTATTTGCCATATCCACAGTGATATCCCGACAGCGCCCAATGGCTACAGAGGGCGCTTCCATCAACCGCTCATCCAGCGCTAAAAACTGCTCAGTTTCGTTCTCCTGCCGAGGAATGGTCAGGTTCGCCAGCCGTTCCAGCCCTTTGCCGAAGGGCAGCATCACCGCTGTCGCAAAGAGGTTGAAGGCCGTATGCACCACCGCGATGGAAATCTGGTCTGCCGGCCCGTCCATAAAGGAAAACGAAATCAGCGCATCCGCTGCACTGTAAAGCACCAGGAACAACAATGTACCGATGATGTTAAAATACAGGTGAACCATTGCCGTGCGCCGGGCATTCTTATTGGCGCCGACTGCAGAAAGCAGCGCTGTAACGCAAGTGCCTATGTTCTGCCCCATGATGATGGGAACCGCGCTGCGCAGCGTAATGGCTCCTGTGGCGGACAGCGCCTGCAAAATGCCTACAGAGGCGGAGGAACTCTGGATAATCGCCGTCAGCACAGCTCCGGCGAGCACGCCCAGCACCGGATTTTTAAAGGCGACAAACAGCCGCGTAAACTCCGGTACATCTTTTAACGGCGCTACGGCATCGGACATGGTCTGCATGCCGAACATAAGAATTGCAAAGCCTAAGAGAATGCCTCCGACATTCTTCTTTTTATTGTCTTTTACAAACAGGTACAGGATAATTCCCACCACTGCAAGCAGCGGTGAAAACGAAGAGGGCTTCAGCAGGCGCACGAAAATCGAATCGCCCTGCAGACCTGACAAACTGAGTACCCACGCGGTTACCGTGGTTCCTACGTTGGCTCCCATGATAATGCCCACTGCCTGCGACAGCTCCATAATGCCCGAGTTGACAAAACCCACCACCATGACTGTGGCCGCCGAAGAGGACTGTATGATAGCCGTTACCGCAGCGCCCAGCAGAAATCCTCGCAAAGGCGTTTTCGAGGCGCGTTCTAAAATGGATTTAAGCCTGCTTCCGGCCTGCTTTTCCAGGCCGTCGCCCATTACGTCCATGCCGTAGAGAAACAGCGCCAGCCCGCCCAACATTGTAAATACACTGAAAATATCCATAGCTGTTTTTTCTCCCTGTTCCGCACGTTCCCCGTGCGGACTCTTACCTGCCATCGCTTTGCGCAAGCAGCACGCTGTGCGTGTACCCTGCGCATCTGCTCAGCATCCATCTACTCAGCCTCCAAATGCAGCTGTTCTTTATATAGTATTGTAAGATTTTCCTGTAAAATGCACTGCCATGGTTATGTAAATTCTGTGTAAAAAAGATCAGTCGCGTTTCTGCGGCAACGCCTCCTGCGCTTCCGCTTCTCTTTCGCTTTCTGCCGCCGTCTTTGTGCGCAGTCGGAAAAAGTTTACGGCCATCATGGCGAAAAAGATCATGCTGAAATAGCCGCCGATGGGATAGAGCACCGCTACCAGCTGGTTGAAGCCGAACAGGCTCAGCCCGTAGCCTAAAAGCGCGATCCCCCAGATCCAGACAATGCGGCGCTTTTGCGGAAGCACCGTAGTAATGCCGTAGAGGCAGCTGGTCGCCGTGGCGAAGATGGCAATTAGAAGAAAACAGGCGTACACTGTGCGCAGAGCCGGTGCAATGGTCTGTGCAAAGCCCAGCATGGGAAGGGAGATTTCTTGCGCGATCTGCGGATTGGTCTGCGTGGTTAGATAGAGCAGCGTACAGCACACGGTCAGCGCCGCTGCCCCGGCCAGAGCGCCGCCCTTTGCCTGTCTCCAGTCGGCGTGGCGCTGGCAGTTTCCCAAGATAGGCACCGCCGCTGTCAGGTTGTAGGTGACAAAGGCTACCGCCGCGCTGAACCAGTTCTGCGCCAACGGGCTCTTCTCCGCCACCACCTCGCCCCCGATGGCGGCTCCGTCGCGAACCAGCAGGCATATGCAGATCAGAAGCGAACCGCAGACCAAAACCGGCGTCACCTTGCGGATGCGGCTGGAGACGATGGCAAAGCCCTTAACCGCCGTAACTACCACAAGCAGCATGTACAGAGCGCTTCCCAGGCTGTGGTGCAACCCTGTCTGTTCTTCGATCAGCGCTCCGCCGGCAGAAACCATGGACAGATAGGCCATCCAGAGAAAGACAGACATCACCGCGCCGATTGTCGCCGTTACCTTCGGGTTTTCTATGGGGGAAATCAGCGTTCCAAAATCCGCGGTCTGCGCCATTTTGGCGTTCGCTACGCTGAAATAGCCAAAAACGACAAAAAAGGCCGCCGCTACGGCAATGCCCTTCAGGCCTTCCATTCCAAATACGCCAAAAAACTGCCACATTTCCTTGCCAGAGGCAAAGCCAGCGCCCATCAGCGCCCCTACGTACATCAGCGCAATCTGATAAAATTTCAGGTGGGTGCTGCCCTGGCCCTCCGGCCGGTTTTCCTCAATCATCTCATGTCTCCTTTCAGAGGCCCGGGCAGGGCAGACCGCTGTCTGCGGTCCGCCCTGCCCGGCAAATCCCTTTCCGCATTTGCTGCTTGCAGGCTGCGCCGGCAGCAGCGCTTTGCAGGTTATCGCTGCACCCGTCCGGAACCGTCGCCGTTCATCAGCGCCCGGACCTCCTGCACCGATACGCGATTGTAATCGCCCTCTACCGTATGTTTTAGGCAAGAGGCCGCAACGGCAAACTCCAGCGCCTCCGGCGCTTCCATCCCGCTCATCATGCCGTAGATCAGGCCGCCGCCGAAGCTGTCGCCGCCGCCCACCCGGTCTACGATGTGGATGTCGTAGCGCCTGGAAACCCAGCATTGGCTTCCGTCGTACAGCATGGCTGCCCAGCGGTTGTCGCTGGCACTGATGCTTTCGCGCAACGTAATCGCTACATACTTGCATCCGAAGCGGTCGAAAAGCTGTTTTGCCACTTCTTCGTAGCCCTCCCGGGCGAGCGTTCCGGCAGAAACGTCGGAACCCGCGGCCTTGATGCCAAAGACCTTTTCCGCATCCTCTTCGTTGGCGATGCAGACATCTACATAGGGCATCAGCTGTCCCATGCACCGGCCCGCCTCCTCTGTGCTCCACAGCTTTTTACGGTAATTCAGGTCGCAGCTGACCGTAAGCCCGTTCGCCTTTGCCGCCTGGCAGGCCCGCAGGCAGATCTCTGCCACATTGGGCCCCAGGGCCGGCGTAATTCCCGTAAAATGAAACCACTTTGCACCTTCGAAAATGCTCTCCCAGTCAAAGTCATCTACGCTCGCCTGGCTGATGGCGGAATGCGCCCTGTCGTAGATCACTTTGGAAGGCCGCTGCGATGCCCCTTTTTCCAGATAGTAGATGCCTACGCGCTCCCCGCCCCGAACGATTTTGGAGGTATCTACGCCAAAGCTCCGCAGGCCGCAGATCGCCGCCTGCCCGATGTCGTTATCCGGCAACTTTGTTACAAACGCCGCCGAAAGCCCGTAATTTGCCAGCGAAACCGCCACATTGGCCTCACCGCCGCCAAAGGTCGCTTCTAACGTATCGTTTTGAAACAGCCGCAGATACCCCATCGGGGCCAGCCGCAGCATTACCTCGCCAAATGTAATAATTGCAGACATAGTCTATGTTCTCTCCCTTCCTGTCGTTTCTGCGCCGGCTTGCACCTGCTGCTGCGGAGCTCTGCTTCCACCGCACAAGCCCTGCCGCGCAAATGATTTCGCGCACACCCCGCCGCACAGCCGCGTCAGGGGATACGCCACTGCTGTTTGCATCTATGCCTGCCCGCGCGCATTCTTTACGATGCGGACAGCCTCTGCGCACAGCCGCGTTACTTCGTCCCACTGCCTGGCATCCAGCAGCTTTTCGGCTACCATAAAGGAACCGCCGCAGGCAGCTACGCGCCTGTCCGCAGCAAATTCCGCCAGATTTTCAAGGGATATGCCGCCAGTAGGCATAAATTTTACCGAAGCAAAGGGCGCGGCCAGCGCCCGGATGGTCACAAGCCCTCCAAACTGCGCCGCCGGAAAGAACTTTACAATGTGGAGATTCCACTTCAATGCCTGCATAATCTCCGTCGGCGTAACGCAGCCGGGCAGGGGCAACACGTTCTGCCGCAGGCAAAGCTCTACGATTTCCGCATCGAAACCAGGGCTGACTACAAAGCGCGCACCAGCTTCGATGGCCCTCTGCGCCTGCTGCGCATTGACTACGGTTCCAGCGCCTACCACCATATCCGCAAACGCCTCGCGCATGGCGGCGATGGCCTTCTCCGCGCCGGCTGCGCGAAACGTCAGCTCCGCTGCCGGGATTCCTCCCTCCGACAGCGCCCGGGCAAGCGCCTTCGAATCGTCCGGCTCGTTGAGCTTAATGACGGGCACAATGCCGATTTCGCTGATTTTCTGCGCTGTCTGTTCCATCGTATTCTCCATTTCTTTCATTTGCGTACACTCTCCCTTTCTGTTACTCCTTTTATGCTGTCTGCCACCGCGTTCTGCCTTTTTGCGGCTCTCCGCCTGTCTCCGCTGCTTTGCGTCCGCCCTGCTGCTATGGCTTTGGCAGCCAGATTCCATCCTGCTGCTCCATAACGACGCTCCTCTGGCCGTCGCTCCAGAAAAATGCCACTTCCACGCTGCCATCCACCTGCGGCCGCAGCCGCGTCTTTTCCGCCTGCACGTGCAGCTGGCAGCAAGCCGCCTGTGCCGGCTGTTCGAAAAGGCTGCCTTCCGCATCCGCGTAGAGGCTCTCTCCCGTTTGCGCAAGCCGCGCCTGATCCCGATAAAATTCTGCGTATTCGCTCATCTGCAGCAAGCCGGCAGCCCCATAGCTTTCGTCGAACTCCGCAGCTGAGGTAATGGCATCAAAATGCTTCCACTGCGTCTGCGCCACCTTTATTTGTCCGCTGTTCTCTGCAAGGGTTACGCTTTCCCTTGCAATATATACATCGGTCGATGTGCGGAATCTATAATAGATATCCGCCTGCAATTCGCCCCGCGCTTCGATTTTATAATCCGAAACCCACGGCCAGGGGCTGGAAACGCCCATCACATAATTTTTGCTGCCGTCTTCTTCTGTAATGATATCGCCCATGCTCAGATACAGAGCCTCATCGGCGCACAGCTGATATATTGTACTGCCATCTCTTTGCGTAAACGCCTCTGCCCACTGCGCGAAAACCTCTTGCTGCCTCTGCGGCATTTGCTTTGCGCTTTCGCTTTGCTCTGCACTGCCGGCCGGCGCAAGCGCTTGCGCATCCTCATCCAGGCCGCTCATCGCCTGTGTAAACGTACTTCCGGTGATTATGGCAACGGCAAAAATCGTTGCCGCCACAGCCAGCGCCGCCATTTTCCGCGGCGATGCAATGCGGATAATGCGCTCGCGGATGCCGCTTTTGCTGTCGCACATGGCAGCGGACAGGCTGATCAGCCGCAGTCCGTCTCTCTGTGCAGAAAGCATCTGCAAAAGCGCCCTGCCGTACTGCAGCCGTTCTTCCCTTCCGATCCGACGCAGTACCGCCGCATCGCAGGAAAGCTCACAATCCCTGCGCGAAGCCGCAGCAGCAAGCCACAGCAGCGGATGAAACCACAGCGCGACCAGCACGGCACTGCGCACCGCAGACCAGAGCAAATCCCCTTGCCGCTTGTGGCAAAATTCGTGCAGCAGCGCGTATTTCAGATAGTCCGGCTCTTTTGCAAGTCCCTGCGGAATCCAGATGCAGCAGCCGCCATAGCCGGTTAAGCAGGGACTTGCCAGCGCCGTGCTGATTTTCACATCAATTCTCTGCGCTTCGGAAATGCCAGCGCTGCACCAGGCGGCCTTTACCGCTGCAAGCTCCCGTTCGTCCATCGGATGCTGTCCTGCGCGCAGCTGTTTCTGAAAGCCCGCATTTACCGCTAAAAACCAAGCGAACACGAAGAACGCACCGGCAAGCCACACCCCAAAAAGCAGTTTCGGAAAAAGCAGCCCAGCACTGGTAAACGGCGCCTGTGCACCTTCCCACCCCGCAGAAATGCAAGCAGCATCGACATCGCCTGCCGGCATGCCACTTCCTATTGGCGCAGCGCCAGTTCCCTGCCACATGCCCCAGACTTGCTGCGAGTGGGAAAATGCAACCCTGCGCGCAGTCTGCACCGCAGCTTCGGCTGCGTTCATCACGCTGAAAGGGCTTTCTGGCAGGCGGACGATCTGTTCTGCCCCAAAGGCTATAAGCCGCAGAGGAATGAGCGACCAAAGCGCATATTGCAGCCCCGGATGCAGCCGCTCCTGAAACAGCCGGCGCAACAAAAGCAGTGCCAGCGCAATCACTGTTACCGATATCAGAAGTCCCATCATCTGCCTTCCTCCTCTCGCTGCTGTGCCTGCTTTAGAATTTCATAAAGCTGGTCCAACTCCCCGCGGGAAAGCGATTTCTCCTGTACCATGGCATTGAGCATCAGCCCCAGGCTTCCGTCGTATACCTTCTGCAAAAACCGCTCGGTGCGGCTCCGCACTGCCTCGCGCTCCTTCACCGCCGGATAATACTCTTTTGCCCGGTTGCCCTCCTCGTAATATACCGCGCCCTTCTTTTCCATGCGCCCCAGCATCGTAATCACCGTGTGCTTTGTCCAGCCGGTGCTCTCCTTCAGCACTGCCACCAGCTGCGTGATGGTTTTCGGCGACTGCTGCCACAGCACCTTCATAATCTCCCACTCTCCATCCGAAAGCAAAAGCTCCGGCGTCTCCTGCTGCGCAGCGTTCTTCCATTTCTCCTGCATATAAAAAACCCCTTTCTTCTGGCAAGGCGGCCTGCGCCGCCCCTCTTATAGGTAGTCATTTGTCTACCTTGAGTTTATTATATGCGAAAGGTATACATTTGTCAACCTTTCATTTGCGCCTTTTTATTTCTATCGCTTTGCACCGGATGACCTGGCGCAGCTCGCTCTGCGCCCTGCTATCAGAGGAACCGGTACAGAAGAGGCTGCAAAAAGGGGACGGAAAACGTGGTAATCACGCCGGCCACCAGCGCCACCAGCCCAAGCTCCTGGCCTACGAGCTTTGTAACCGGCACCAGCATTGTATCCATATTTCCGGCAGCTCCCGAGGCGATGGCGCTGCCCTTGCTTATGTGCACCAGCAGCGGAAGCAGCAGCACCGTAAAGAAATCCCGCATTACGTTTACCATAAAACCGTAGATGCCGGCCTCGGCTCCCATGTGCTGCGTCATAAACGCGCCCGTCATACTGTAGTAGCCCATGCCAGAGGAGGCAAGCAGCGCCGTCTTCGGTGCAACGCCCAAAAGCATTCCCGCCAGCAGCCCGCCGCCCACGCTTCCGAAGAAGATGGCAAGACAGAGCAGCAGCACCTTGGCCCCCAGTTGCTTCAGGTAGGCAAACACGCTGCGGTTTTCCCCCATGCTGATGCCTACGCCTGTGTACAACACGATCAGAGCACCGTAGAGAAGGGCATCGAGAAGCCTGGCGCTGGCCGGCGTCAGCATAAAATAGCCCGCGGCAATTCCAGCGGCCACGCTGAGGGGAATCAGCCATAATAACGCGTTGCCGCCTTCAGCCGGCGCTTTTGACTGCACGGCTTCAGAGGCTTCGGCATCCTGTCCGCCGCTCTGCTGCGACAGCTGCACAAGCCGGGACAATGGCAGGATAGTGTGTTCCAGAGCTACCACAAAAACTACGCTGCCACCGATGGCAGACAGGCACAAAAGCGCGCAGTTCAGCCCGATTTTGCCCAGGTTCTGCATGATTTCCTCGTTGATACCCACGTTCATGCCGATGACTGCCATCAGCAGAATCAGCGCACCGTTGACCAGCCAGTCCACCGCGCGCAGGGCCCGTGCCGGCAGCTTTCGCCATCCGAGCAACAGGCCTGTTCCCAGGCAGATGAAGGGCATCCATGTCATGTTCGCAGACCTCCTTTCCCTCTGCGGCCACATGGGCCAGCCTGCGTTTGGGCAAATACCAGAAAGCTCAGCCAATTCTGCCCGTTTCATTTATCCTCCGCAGCCATTTGCCGCTTCGGTAATATGCAATAAAGCACAGCGCCGACAGCGTCCACGAAGCAGGATAGCAAAAAAAGATAACGCGAATATCGTTCCAAAATGGCAGTACGGTATAAATCACCGCCATGCGGAAGACACAAACCGTCAATATCATAATCAGCATCGGCACCACGGTAGAGCCCGCCCCGCGTGCAACGCATCCGTATACTTCTGTAAATATGTAAACCCAGCCCAGTGGCGCCATATAGCGCATCAGCTGCACGCCGTAGGCGATCACCTCTGGATCGTCGGCAAATATCCCCAATATAGGTTCGGAAAAGATCAGATACAGAACCGTCAGCGGTATGAGGAACAGAAAGCTGTAAATGATAGCGACGCGGGCTCCCTGCTTTACGCGCTCGATATTTCCCGCGCCGAGATTCTGCCCGGTAAAGGTCGTTGCCGTCAGCCCGAAGGCGTTTTCTATGGTATAGATAAACCCATCCAGCCTCTGATAAGCGCCCGTACCCGCCATGGCCGCGGTGCCGAAGAGATTCAGCTTTGTCTGCATCAGCGTATTCGAGATGGCAAACATGGCAGAAGACAGGCCCGCAGGCAGCCCAATGCGCATAATCTGCCTTGCCGCATGGGCTTCGAACCGCAGCTTCTTCCAATTCAGGTGGCAGTCGCCGGAATCGAGCGTCATGCAGCTCAAAACCAGCACTGCCGCAACCAGCTGCGACAGGCTGCTGGCAAGCCCCGCTCCAATTACGCCACCCCGCCAGACGGCTACAAACAGCACATCCAGAACGCAGTTTAAAACGCCGCCCGCCAAAAGAAAGTAAAACGGCCGTTTCGAATCTCCCGCTGCCCGCAGCATCGCGCTCCCCATGTTGTACATCAGCATCGGCAGAATGCCCGCAAAATAAGCGAGCAGATACTGCGTTCCTAACGCTGCCGTTTCTTGCGAAAAGTTCATAAAGCGCGGCACCATCGGCGCTGCTGCCATACCGATAACAGTCATAATCACGCCACAGACAAGCCCCATCAGAACTCCCGTGTGCACCGTACTTTCTGCACCCTCCCTGTTTTGAGCACCGATGTGATGCGCTACGACGACGCCCGCTCCTGTGGTAATACCCATAAAGAGATTGATGAGCAGGTTGATAACCGGCATGACGGCGCTGACTGCTGCCAGGGCTTCGCTGCTTTCAAATCGGCCCACCACCACGCTGTCCACGATGGTATAAAACTGCTGAAACATATTGCTGGCCATGATGGGTATCGCAAACCACAGGACCGGCTTCCAGATGCCGCCCTGCGTCATCGACGCTTCGCCTCGTATCCAGCGCTTTTGCTCTTCCTTTCTGCCTTCTTCTCTTTTGCTCTGTTCCACGGTACTCTCTCCTGACTGTTCCTGCAAATCTCTGCACTGCCGCATGGGCTGTTGTATCAGTATATCATAGCCCTTCGTCTTCTTGCAACAAAACCCGCGGGGATTCTTCCCTCCCGCGGGTTTCTTTTTGGCTATCCGAAAACGGGCCACTGCTTTTTGCAGCGGCCCGTTGCCTATCCGTGTTTCTTTTCTCGCACCGCGTCCGCACCAGCAGGTGCACAGAGCCCGTCTGTCTCCGTTTTACAGCACATTCTTCAGGTTGTTGACTTCCTTCTGCGCCGCCGTGGTCTGGAACACGCCGTAGCGGAAGAAGGCAAATCCGCTGACTTCTCCGGAATTTCTTGCCGTGCTGACCTGGCGGGCCAGGATATCGTCGTAGCGCAGCCATTCCGAAACCGCGTTGTTGTCCTTGACCGCGCTTCCCGCATTGGCCACGTTCAGACCGATGTAAAGCTTTACATTCCCTTTGCGCTTTAAGGCAATCCACGTTTTCAGGTTGCTCTCGTAAGCGTAAGGTGCCGCCTCGCCCTGGGCGGTTTTCGTCTCAAAGCCCCAGTACAGCTGCGGCATAATGTAATCTATATACCCGTCTTTCGACATCCAGGTGTCGATATCCACAAAGTGGTTGGAATTGCTCCGCAGGTTGCTTACATTGCCCGCCGGGCTGATGCCGAACTGAAGCCCTGCGTCCTTTGCCTTTACCGTCCGGTATACCTCTCTTACCAGCGCATTGACGTTCTCTCTGCGCCACTGCGCGATGGGAAGGCTGCTTCCCGAGCGGTCGTATTCCGGCTTGTCGAACCAGTATTCCTCCGAACTGTCGTTTAAGCTGGGATAGAAATAATCGTCGAAGTGGATGCCGTCCACATCGTAGCTCTCCAGAATTTCCGACACACCGTCCACCACCAGCTGGCGCACCTCGGGAATCGACGGATTGTAATAGTAAAAGCCGTTGTGCAGAAGCACGTAGCGGTCCGTCGCCGCATTGCCGTCGGAACGCCAGCGATAGGCAGGATTATCCTGCGATACTTCGTTCCAGCTCATTTTGTAGCCGGTAATGCGGTAGGGATTGATCCACGCGTGGAACTCCAGCCCTCGCTTGTGCGCCGCTTCTATCATGTACGCCGTAGGGTCGTAGCCGGGGCTTACGCCCTGGGTTCCCGAAGCGAATTTCGACCACGGAAACAGCTGCGAATCGTACATGGCGTCGCTGTCCGCGCGCACCTGCACGATCACTGCATTCATACCGTAAGAAACGCAGCGGTCCATCATGGTATCCACCGCTTTGCAAAAGGCGGCTTCCTCCTTGGGCATATCTAAAAATTCCAGATAGGAAATCCACATGGCCCGCAGCTCGCTATTGCCTGTGCTGCCCGTGCCATTTCCCTGTCCGCCGGTCTGCGTGCCGGCGCTTCCATCCCCCTGCGCTGTAACAATGCTTACAGTGCGGGTTTTGGAATCCCAGCCCACCGAAGCGCCGAAGGCTTCCATTACCACGCGAATGGGAAGATACGTGCGCCTGTCTTTGATAATCGCCGCCGTATCGTTATCAATGCGCTGCCCGTTCTTTATTATGTAGCTTTCTCCGATGGGAACCTCCACGCGCACGCCGTCCTTTTCCACGATGGCGATGCGCTCCTGGGCGTTCCAGCTGACCTGCGCGCCGATGGCCGACATGGCGGCATTCAGCGGCACCTGCGTCCTGCGATTCTGGTCGATGAAGGGGGCTCCCATCGAAGGCTCCGCCTTCAGCTCCACCCCGTCGATGGTTATTTTTACGTCGCCGCTGTCCGCTGCCGAGGGCAGCGTAACAGCCCACATGAGCACCAGCGTCAGCGTCAGGATTGCCGCTGCACCCAGCCTGCGCTTTCCCCGTTCGTTGATCCGCCACGACCTGCTCTTTTTCGCACTGCCACGACCTGCTTCTGTCTGTTTTGTTTCGTATGGCTTCGTCATTCCCTGTTCCCCTGTCTCTTTCTCCGCTTGTTGCAACATCGAATGTGTTGTGATTATTGTATCATAGATTTTCTCGAGGAAATATTACATTTTTCTATCTTTTTCACAGAAGGTCCACACGCCCTGCGCTTTACAGACTATAAAAAAACGGCTGCTCTAATTCTGCAGCCGTTTTTTCTTCGTTACGTCTTCGATGGTTTTTAAAAGCAGAGCCACATCCATCGGCTTTGCCAGGTGGGCGTTCATGCCGCTTTCCATAGAGGCCTGCACGTCGCTTTCAAAGACGTTAGCCGACAGCGCAATGATCGGGATGCAGGAAAGCTCCGGGTTTTTCAGGCTGCGGATCGCCCTCGCTGCCTTCCAGCCGTCCATCACCGGCATCTGAATATCCATCAGGATTAAATCGTAATCGCCGGGCGATGCCTGCGTCATCTTCTCTACAGCGATGCTTCCATCTTCTGCTGTTTCGATCAGAAATCCCAGCTCCTCCAGGATTTCCGTCTCGATCTCCTGATTGATCTCGTTATCCTCTACCAGCAGTATTTTCTGCTTTCTCGGCAGCTCCTCCGGCACTTCTTCTACACTGGCGGTCTGCGGCTGCATCTGCGCCCGCATCCGAAGCGTAACGGTAAAGGTACTGCCCTCCCCCTCCCGGCTTTTCGCTTCGATGGTTCCGCCCAGCATATCTACGATGTTCTTTGCGATGGTAAGCCCCAGCCCTGTGCCGTGAACGCCGCTGAGCGTAGTGTTTTTCTCCCTGGTGAAAGGCTCGAATATGCGCTCTAAAAAGGCTTCGCTGATGCCGATACCCGTATCTGCCACCACAAGCTGGTACACCGCATAGTGATTGGGCAGCGTTTCCTTTTCTTCCGCGATAACGGTGATCCGGCCCCCGGCCTCTGTATAGGTAACAGCGTTGTTGACCAGATACATGGCTACCTGCTTTAGCTTGTTCAAATCGCCATATACGCTGCTGTGCCTTATACCGGAACAATCCAGAGTAAAGACAATTTCCTTTTCTGTTATATGGGGAAGCAGAAATTCATAGATCTCCTGCAGAATATCGCACAAATCGCACAGTTCACCACCGCTTTCCGCTTGATGCGTCTCTTTCGATTCTTTCCAGGCGATTTCCAGTACTTCTTCGATCAGCTCCAAAAGCTGTTTGCCGGAGGCTTCAATTCTATGGAGATAATTTTGCAGCGCCTCCACATTATCAGTGCTCTTTCTGGCGAGAGCCGTAAATCCGAAGATGGCGTTCAGCGGCGTGCGCATATCGTGCGACATGTTGGATAGAAACGCATTTTTAGCGACAATAGCCAGGTTGGCATTGTTTAACGCTTCTGCCATCAACTGCTTCTGCTCCATTTCGCGCTGCAGTTCTTCATCCACGCAGCGATATCCCATCACAACCTGCGATATGCGTTCGCCGTGGCTTACATTCACCACGTGCATCTGCAAATACTGCGTTTTGCCGTTTTCCAGCACCCGGTAATTGATATTGTACATTTTGCATTCGGCCAGCCGTTCGCGGATATAGTCCGGCGTGGTCACCTTAAACATGGTCTCCCGTTCTTCCGGGTACACATGGTCGTTGATATACCTCGAAGCATACCAGGTATAGGAGTGCATTTGCAGGATTTCATCGAACAGTCCATCGCCCCTCTGGCTCAGGCGGTAAGGCCACACGGTATCCTCATCGAAATCGACATAGAGGATTGATTCGTAGCTGGCGCTGAGACCCTCGATCACTTCCATCCGCCGCAGATATTCCCGATGAATTTGGAGGCGCTCTTTATCGTATTCCTGGATCAGCTCTTGCATTTTCTGTTCGCTTTTTTGCTTTTCCCACAGCAGGAGTTCCCGTTCCATCTGTTGGCGCTTCTTTTTTTCGGTCGCGTCGCTTATAAATACATAAAAAATATTTCCTATAGATTCGCTGCGGACAAGATAGCCATAATCTTCGATCCATCGAAGCTCCCCATCCAGGCGTCGCATCCGGTATTCGACATAATCCAGATGACAGTGGCTATCCGCCAGTTGTCCGTCGATGCTTTGCATCACCGCCTCCCAATCTTCCGGGTGCACCATACCGCGAAAGGCATTCCCGGTAAATTTCCGGAATTGCTTTAAGGTATTGCAACCGTACATCCGCTGCAGCGCCCTGTTGGCATAGATGATCTGCCCGTCGGCGTCCGCATAGTACATCAGGAAGCCTCCTGGCATTTCTTCCATAAATTCTATCATTTCGTACGCGGTCCGGATGTCCTGCGAATCCGACAGAGAAAACAACGCATCCCATCCTCCCATTTCTATCAGCTGATCAATTTCGAGCCCGTTTTCTGAAAGAAGCTGTAACAGCATCAGAATATGTTCCAGCATCCTGCCGCCTGCATTCCGTCCGCTTTCGTTCATAGTCGTTTCTTCTCCCTTATTCTCCAATAAGTCTAACACGTACTCTTTTTATTATATCGGCGCTTTTCACCGGTGGCAAGTCTTTACCACCAGAAAAAGCACTTCCATCGGAAAACCGACAAAAGTGCCCGGATGCACGCAATGGTCGATAAGCGCATCGCCTGGCGCCGCACTCTGCATGCGGCTTGTTATGCGCAGAGCCTTCTGTCCGCTTTCGGTGCGGCCTTACTGCTTTTGAACGAACATCGGAGTCGAAAGATAGCGCTCGCCGGTATCCGGCAGAAGCACGACGATCCTCTTTCCCCTGTTTTCCGGCCGCCCGGCAAGCGTTGCCGCCGCATGCAGGGCCGCGCCGGAAGAAATGCCGGCCAAGATGCCCTCTTCTCTCGCCAGCAGCCTTGCAGAAGTATAGGCCTCCTCGTCGGAAACAACGATGACCTCATCGTAAATCCCGGTGTTCAGCACCTCTGGCACAAAGCCTGCGCCAATCCCCTGAATGCCGTGAGGGCCTGGCATCCCGCCAGAGAGCACGGGAGATCCCGCCGGCTCTACCGCAACAATCCTGACCTCAGGCTTCTTCTCCTTCAGGTATTCGCCCGCGCCGGTAATGGTTCCGCCTGTACCGACGCAGGCCACGAAAATATCTACCGTTCCATCGGTATCGTTCCAGATTTCCGGTCCTGTGGTTTCGTAGTGTGCTGCCGGGTTTTTTGGATTTATAAACTGGCCGGGAAGAAAGCTGCCCGGCATGGTTGCTGCAAGCTCTTTTGCCTTGTCTATGGCACCCGCCATGCCCCGCCCGCCTTCAGTCAGAACAATCTGCGCCCCGTAGGCGGAAAGCAGGCTGCGCCTCTCCGCGCTCATGGTTTCGGGCATGGTAAAAATAACCCGATATCCCCTGACTGCAGCCACTGCCGCCAGCCCGATGCCGGTATTTCCGCTGGTCGGCTCGATGATAACCGCTCCTTCTGTCAGCTGTCCGCTGGCCTCTGCGGCCTCGATCATCGACTTTGCAACCCTGTCCTTGGCACTCCCCGCGGGATTAAAAAACTCTACCTTGGCAAGAAGCTGCGCACCTATGGCATGGGCTTCCTCATAGCGCTTCAGCCGCACCAGCGGGGTAGAACCGATCAAATCCGTAATATCCTCATAAATCCGCATCGCGTTACCTCCCGAACACACACAGGTTGCTTTCGTTCTCTTAACCCACTTCCTTTATAGGTAATATTGTAACACCGCAACCTGCTGCTGTCAATCTCGCACTGCAACGCCGCCTGTTTTATTTCCTGCAAAAATAAAAAAAGTGGCGTTGACTTTTTCGCGCAACTTCAATATAATACATTTCATTCCAAGCGCAGGGTCCATCGCCCCGCAGAAACGAAAGGAAGGTATCGCCATGATAAACCCCACCCGGCTTTTAGAACGTTTTCAGGAATTTGTGGCCGTAGATAACGCTTCGAAAAACGAAGCCGCCCTGTGCGCCAAAATCAGAGAAACGCTGGCGGCTTTAGGCATCGCATCTAGCGAAGACGATTCTGCCGCTAAAATCGGCGGCACCTCCGGCAACCTCTACGCCTATGTCGAGGGCTCGCGCCCCCTTGCACCCCTTCTCTTTTCCGCACACATGGATTCTGTCGCCCCGGCCTGCGGCAAGAAGGCCGTCTTCCATCCCGACGGAACCATCACTTCCGACGCAACAACGGTTCTGGGCGCCGACGACCTGTCCGGCGTCTGCGTCATTCTCGAGGCCTTGACATCTATCCGGGAATCCGGCGCAGCGCACCGCCCCATCGAGCTGCTCTTCGATGCCGCGGAAGAAACCTACTGCGCCGGCATACAGCAGTTTGATTTTTCCCGCCTGCGCTCCAAAGAGGCCTACATCTTCGACCTGACCGGCCCTGTAGGCAGCGCCGCTTACCAGGCGCCGTCCATCCTGTCTTTTTGCGCCGAATTTCACGGACGCGCCGCCCACGCGGCATTTTCGCCAGAAAGCGGCATCCATGCGATCAAAGCAGCGGCGAACGCCGTTTCATCCATCGAATGTGGACACGTCGCAGATACGACTGTAAATATCGGAACCATCCGCGGCGGCAGTGCCGATAACGTGGTGCCGGAACACTGCATCGTTACCGGAGAGGTGCGCAGCTTTGAGGCCGCCAGCGCCAGGCAGCAGCTTTTGCACATCCGGGAGCGCTTTGCCGCAGCCGCAGCTGATGCAGGCGCGCAGATGAACTTCCGAGACGATACCCTTTGCCTGGCTTACAAAGTGGGGACAGAAGAGCCCGTCGCCAACCGGTTTCGGGCTGCCTGCAAGCAGGTAGGACTTTCGGGGCATCTGGTCAGCACCTATGTTGGCAGCGACAACAACCACTTCTTTCATCACGGTCTTCGCGGTTTGGTCGTGGCCTCCGGTATGAACAACTGCCACTCCTGCGGCGAATATACCAGCACTGCGGAACTTTTACGGGCGGCGGAACTTGCGCAGGCGCTGATGCTGTCAGAGGAATAGCCGCTCTGCGGCCAGAGGCTGATGGAGGGCAAGTTTGAATCCTCGTTTTCGGCAAACGGATTGCAGCTGCATTCGCAGCATGGCCAGGCAGAACGCGCATTCGATAAAATCCGATAACAATAAAACCCACCGGCCAAACCGATGGGTTTTATTTAGTGGATGCGGCAGAAGCATCGAAACGCAACGCTTCTCGCATTTGCAGTGCAAGGCAGATTTACTCTGCCTCCTCCTGATTTTGCATCTGGAACAGGGGGATTGCGTCATCCTTTCTCATAAACAGCAAACCAAAGGACTCCGGACCGCAGTTGCTTGCAATCGCAGCAGATGCTTTTTGCAGATAGACTCTCTCAAACGGACAGTACTGCCGCACCAGGTTTTGAATAAACAGAAGCTTTTCTTTGTCCATCCCCGAATATGTGATAAACAAAATGCGCCGGTCGATATTTCTCGTATCCTGAAGCGTCTTTTTGACGTATTTTTTCGCCACGTGGGAAAAGCTGCCCATCTCTACCCTGCCAACTACCATTTTGCTCTTTTTCAATACGAGAACTGGGTGCAGCAGCAGTGCATCGCAGAGGATTTGTACCTTTTTTGATATCCGTCCAGATTGGCAGAGCATGTGCGTGCTGTTTATAATAAACGCAGAGGAAATAAAGCGCTCTAACCGTTTTACCATTTCTATGATCGCCTTTTTTGTCGCGTGGTGCTCTGCCATGTAAGCTGCACCCAACACTACCAGGCCCATGCTGCTGGAAAGGTGCCCCGAATCTATTACCGTAACATTTTCGAAGGATTTCGCTGCTTCAAGCGCATTTTGATATCCCTCGCTGACATGCTTTGCCATTGTAATATGAATTACATTCTGCGCCTCTGTCAGCTTCTCTGCAAAAAACCGTTCGTAGTCTTCTACTTCAGGAGGCTGGGAATATCCTTTGCGCCCTTCGGCGATGTGCATCAATAACTCATCTGGCTGCAACTCCTGCTCATCCAGAAAACGACCTTCATCTGTACAGACATAGTAAGGGCATACGGAAATGCCAAATTCCTTTCTGAGAGATGGTGGAAGGTCGCATACGCTGTCCGTCGTAACGATGACAGAGCGCCGCTTTACCTGTTCGAAGATCAGAATATCCTTTTCGATATCCGATTGTCTGACCTCTTCGCTCAGCTTCACCAATTCTTTTGGAAGAATGCTTAACACTGCAGCCTCCAGCAGTACACCGCTGACTGGCTTAGCCAGATAGCCGCTGAACCCCTCTTTCCGATAGAGACGCTGGTTGTCGCTGCCTGCATTGGCGGTCAGAGCAATCACAGGTACGTTCTGACACAATCCCCCCGGCTGCGCACGCAGCGTATGGAAACACTCAATTCCATCCATCTCTGGCATCATGTGGTCCATGAGAATGCAGTCGTAGTGGTGATTCTGCGTCAGCCTTAGGCACTCAGCTCCACTGGACGCTGTATCAATGTGGATTTTTGTCTCCGAAAGGAGCTTTCTAACCACCATCAGGTTCATATCGTTGTCATCCACTACGAGTATGTGTGCATCCGGCGCCTCGAAGCTCTGCCGATAAGGTTCTCCTTCACGGTTCTTAACGCGAGATGCCAGCGTAAATGTCCCCAGCTCTTTCTTGTCAACGATGTCCTGTTCCAGCGTAACGATAAATTTCGAGCCTTTGGTATAGACGCTGTTTACGCTGATCTCACCGCCCATCAGTTCCACCAGCTGCTGAACAATGCTCAATCCCAGCCCGGTTCCTTCAATATAGCGGTTTCGCTCTTCATCTACCCGCTGGAATGCGTTAAAAATGTAGGGGATATTTTCCTTTCTCACTCCCCGGCCGGTGTCTTCCACAGAATACCAGACACGCACCCTGTTGACCGCCTGCCGTTCGCATCGGACAGCGAGCGTAACCGACCCTTCGCTGGTATACTTTACCGCATTGTTCAACAGGTTAATCAAAACCTGTTTGATGCGCACCTCATCGCCGCAGAGCATGCTGGGAATGGACGAATCCACCTGGAGCTTAAACTCCAGGCCCTTTTCTTTCGCCTTAATCCATATCATATTGACGATTTCCGAAAAAAACGCTCCTGTCTCGTAAGAAACATTGATGATCTCCATTTTTCCGGATTTGATTTTAGAGATATCCAGGATGTCATTGATCAATGTAAGTAGCAGTTTGCTGGCTCCTTGGATGTTCCTCGCGTTCTCCGCTACTTCCTCCGAAATATCCTCCCGCAGGATGATCTCGTTTAAGCCGATGATCGTATTGATCGGTGTACGTATCTCGTGGCTCATGCTGGAAAAGAAGTGATTCTCCGCCCGGTTCAGCTCCTCGATCTCCTTTTTCTGCTGTTGAGAAAGCGCATTTTCTTCTTCGTACATCCGGTTTAAGAACATGAGCAGCACGCTGGTCAGCAGCCCGACCATGATGACGGAAAACGAAGAATCAAAAAAGGAATGCTGCTGGGTATTGCCTGCGACAAACTCCGGGAAATAAAAGGCAATGCCATAACAAAGCAGTGTTTCTATGGTGCAAAGCACAAAA
The DNA here is from genome assembly GCA_949740445.1 of uncultured Peptostreptococcaceae bacterium. Lineage (GTDB taxonomy): Bacteria > Bacillota > Clostridia > Peptostreptococcales > Anaerovoracaceae > RGIG446. The sequence continues at coordinate 18,956 of CATJIF010000081.1, forward strand.
AACACGAGCATGCGCCTTCCCTGCAAAGTAATGCAGACATAAATAAAACAAAATACAAACCACTCTGGCACTCCGCTGTAAAATCCTCCGGCTGTAAAAAAGCTGACAGGAAACAGCGTCAGCAGCAGCAGCGCTATGGCTGTGGCCCCCGCATGAATGCGCCCTTTGCGAATGCTGACCTTTACAATGGCCGTCATGGCGATGAGGCTGACTGCCAGGATCAGGATATTCAGAACGCTCCTGCCCATAGGCAGTACCAGCACCAATGCGACCATGCACGTACCTGTCACAATGCGGAACATACGCTCGCGCAGACTGATTCTGTGATCAGAGATAATTTTAAACCATTCTTTAATCACGCAATCTCCCACCCTTCAAAACACTGCATTTTCAGAAAAACCGCTGAAAGCAAAGCACTATATCCCGGCTATGTGCGCACAAAGCTCTTTGTACGCGCACAGCAGTGCGGCGTGATGTTCCCGAATATAATCCGCATCGCCTTTTTTGCCGGCCATCTCCAGCTCTTTTGCCTGTGCCGAAAGCGCTTCTGCGCCAATCGTCAGCGATGTGCTCTTCAGTGCATGCACCTTGATCGCATAATCCGCCCAGTTGGCGCTTTCATACAGCGAAACGATTTCCGTTCGTTTCTCTTCGCTCTGGGAACAGAATATGCGCAGCATTTCCCGGTAAAAATTCTCTTCGCCACAGCAATAATCCAACCCGAGCTCTACGTTAATCCCTGCCTGGGCAAGCTGCTCATACGAAATCGCCGCCTCATCCGAGGCAGCTTTTGACAGGACCTCCGGCTCCGATGTCTCCGCATTTGCTGTCGAAACGATTTCGACAGCTTCCACAGTTTTCTCCATTGTATCTTCAACCGCGGGGATTTCCTTATCTATGGACACGCTCGCGTCTATCTGTATTGCCTTATCCGAAGGCTTTGTGCTGTATTGAATGCAGTTCTTAGGCAGCACCTTTCGCAACACCCGTTCTAGGACAGTCCGCTCAATCGGCTTTGGAACAAACTCTGTAAATCCTTCGCTGCGGAACATTTCTCTCGCGCCACTGACCGTATTCGCAGTCAAGGCGATTGCCGGCAGCTCCTGATACGTGCCATTGCGGAGCTCGCGGATCTTTTTCAGAGTCTCTACGCCGTCAAAGCCGGGCATCATATGATCCAGGAAAATAATATTATACGGAACCTTGCTGCACTGCACCACCGCTTCTCTTCCGCTTAAGCAAGTGTCTACTTCGATTCCATAACTGCCCAAAACGCCCTTGGCAACCACGAGATTCATCTCTTCATCATCTACGACCAGCGCCCGAACACCCACACAGGTAAAGGGCTTGCGACCTGCAGCCTGTGCTTCTGCAAATCCGCGGTCTCCCGTCTCTCCGTTCAGCAGATTGGCAACGGAAAGAGCAGAAAATGGTTTATGTATCACAAACAGTCGACTTGCACTGTCCAGGACAAACTCTCTCTCCGCAATCACGACTACACGAAGCATTTCCGCCAGCTCTTCGTAATACTCCCGGTTCTCTTCGTACTCCGATTGTGCGATGAACACATGGGTCAGCGCATGGTTGCGCTGCAATTTAAGTAATCCCTCGAAATTATGTGCCTGATATCCCTGGATTCCAAGCCCTTCCACCAAATTCAGGATCAGTCCGTCGTAATACCCCCGCACCTCGTCGCAGCTGTACTTTTCCGGTCTGAAATAGCATGCGATGCAGAGCTGATCCGCATGGGTGAGTACGATGCATGGCCGTTCATCTGCAACGCCTTGCGGAATTACGATGTGAGCATGCAGCCCCTGCTTGCCTTTGCTGTCGAAGTGAATGAAGCCGCCCATCGCATTCAGAAGCCCCCGCGCAATGGGAAGCCCCAGCCCCAGTCCTCCGACAAAGCGATTGCTTCCAGAATCCGCCTGGTAAAACTCATCGTACATCTGCAAAAGCTGAGAATCCGTCATGCCGATGCCCGTATCGTGGATATCTATGATCAGATTGATACCGTAATTTTCCCACCGGTATTTTATGCAGACGTTTACACCACCTTCTTCTGTAAATTTAACCGCATTTTCCACCAAAATTTTGAGTATATGGGAAATTTTTTCGGAATCTCCGATGAGAACTGCCGGTATCTTCGGATTGATATCGAACACCATCTCCAAATGCTGTCGGTTGCTCTGCAGCGCAGTCATCGTGATCACGTCATTCAGTACCGAGGTGATCATGTATTCTTCTTTGGCTGGGGTCAGCGTACCTTCTACGATCTCCGTATAGTCAAGCATGTTATTGATCTGATTGGACAGGCGCTTTCCCGCCAGCTTTATGGAGTTCATATCTTCCTGAAGCTCCGGAGAAAGATTCTTTCCAAGCGCCACCTCGCTGATCCCGATTACCATATTGATCGGCGTGCGAAGTTCGTGCGATACGTTCGACAAAAAAACGGCGCTCTGCTTTCCCGCCGTCTCCAGTTCTGAAAATACGCTCTCATACCACATCCGCTGCGCACTTCGTTTGTTGATCCAATATCTTGCAAGCGCTGTCCCTCCAAAGACCACGACTGCACCAAGTCCCAGGCGAAACATGGCCCGAACATCCATGTCGCGGGAAATCGTGTGAAGGACTAAGGCATGATACAGCATTTCCAGCACATAAAGCAGCTCTATCGCATGCAAAATCCATTTCGTATTCAACATAAACAATGCAAGGACCATAATGCAGGCCACAGCAGGTATGTCGAAAAGGCAGCTTTCATGTACGCCAAAGAAAAAGAACTCAGTCAATATCAGCCCTGCACACAGATTCTCGTACATCCCTACCGAGTCTATCCTTGCAATGTGCAAAAGCCATACGCTGAAGCAGCCTGTTACCATCAGCAGAACCACCCAGAACTCCCATGCCATAACAATCGTAATCAAGCTCAAAACTCCGCTGAATACCGTAGTTATGACAGCCAGCATCAGGTGTCTGCCTGTCTGCTCTTCCGTCCTCATTGTTTCTCAAACTCCTGTGCAACCCGCTTTTTTAACTCTTGTGGCCGAAAGGGCTTTTTCAGATAATTTACCGCGCCCAGCCGGATCGCATTGATAACATCGTCTTCCAATCCGGATGCTGTTAAGAAAATCACAGGCACTTCGGCGGCGAAGTCCTTCATGCGTCTGAATGTCTCAATGCCGTTGAGCTCTGGCATCTCAATATCCAAAAGAACCAGGTCCACTTCCTCGTTCTTCAGCGTATCCAGCGCCTCCATCCCGGAACTCGCAAAAATGACATCATAATCCTCGCCCAGGATCAGCTTTGTTCTCATGAGATTCATGGTATCGTCATCTACCACTAAAATGCGTTTCTGCATTATGATTGCCTCCCTGTTCTGTTACTGAGTATTTTCCAAACCTAATTTAGTTTATTCTAACATGAAAAAAATAAGAAAATCAAGTGTATATTTCCGCCTGAAACACCCCTGCATACACCGCCAAAATGTTCTAAAATTCAGTAAAATTAGAATAAAACAACTTCTCAATTGCGATGATTTACCGCTTAGCCTTTCTGCGTAGTCTGCGGTCTTCACGAATGTATGTACATAAAAAAATCCGAACCCCATGAGTTCGGATTTTGTCGTTTGGTGTAGAATCATTTCGTCTAAATCTAAAATGAGGTCTGCTACCTCACTAAGATTGTCAGCGTCGCTATACGTTCCAAAGTCTTAAAGCATTCTGAAATTTTTAATTTGAACTGATTCAGGCTTTATATTTCTTTCCCCTTTAACACACTTTCTATTGCCCACAGCGGCAGATTTAGCAGCCAATCTTCCCTTTTATAATCCGCCATGGAGGTGCGGATAGACAACTTTGGCTGAAACTTATCCCGGTATACTTTCAAGCTTTTTGCCTGGAGATTTACCTCCGCTTTGACCTCCACAGGAATTACATCTTTGCCGTTATCAATTACAAAGTCCACTTCCGCAGTACCGCGCTCCGCAGTCCAATAGTAGATATTCAACCCTTTGATGGTTTCCAACTGTTGAAGTACATACTGCTCTGTCAACGCTCCCTTAAACTCTTTAAACAGTTCATTCCCATCCAGTAGTACATCCTGCCGCAAACCCACCATACAGGAGAGCAGCCCCACATCCATCAGAAACAGTTTGAAGGCTTTTAAGTCCTCATAGGCTTTGAGCGGCAGACTGGGCCTGGTCACCCGGTGGACTTTGTGTACAAGCCCACAGTCGGTCAGCCACAGCATTGCCAGCTCGTATTCTTTTGCCCTGGCGCCCTCTTTGATCAGACCATAGACGAACTTTTTATTTTCCTTGGCAAGCTGAGAGGGAATGCTGTTCCAAAGCATTCGGATACGGGGTACCGCTTCATTGGGAGCGTGCTTCGAGAAATCCTGCTCGTAGGCTTCCAAAATGCGTTGCTGGATCTCCCGCACTTCGTTGAAATCCCGGCTGTCCACAAAGGCCTGCACTGCCTCCGGCATACCGCCCACATAGTAGTAATGTTTGAGCAGGTCAATATAATCCTGCTTAAAAGTGATGGCCATATCAAAGTCTTCCTTATGCAGAAGCTCAACATGCCGCTCTTTTCCCACCGCCATCGTAAACTCGAAGAAGGAGAGAGGATAGAGATCCAGGAATTCCACTTTGCCCACGGGGAAAGATGTTCCCTGATGGAGCGCGACCCCCAACAGACTGCCGGCGCAAACGATCTGATACTGTGGTGCGTCCTCATTAAAGTATTTTAGACTGGTCAGTGCTTTAGGCACCTCCTGCAGCTCGTCAAAGATCAGCAGGGTGTCTTCTGGATCGATCTTATGCCCAGCATACAGCTCCAGCCCGGTAATGAGCCGTTCTACTTCCAGACTGCCCTCAAAGAGAGTTTTCATTCGCTTGTTGTTGTCAAAGTTGATATAGACGGTCGAACTATATTCTCTGGCGCCGAACTCCCTCATCAGCCAGGTCTTACCTACCTGACGGGCCCCCCGGATAATAAGAGGCTTGCGTTGCTTTTTTGCTTTCCACCTTTGCAGTTGTTTTATTGCCATTCGGTACATGAGCATCACCTCACAATAATACTAATGATATTATATAACAAAACCACAAAAAATCAAATGACTTTTTGTAGCTTGGTTTATTATTGGAGGTTTTATTTGCCAGGGCTTTTTTCTTACTCCTGGTAAAACCAGGGGATATTTTGCCTGAAGGCACTAAAAAAAAGCCGTAAAACCATTGATTTCACGGCTTTTTTCTTGGTGGAGAATAGGGGGATCGAACCCCTGACCTCATGATTGCGAACCATGCGCTCTCCCAGCTGAGCTAATTCCCCAAGCACTATTTCATTATAGCACAGCTCTTTCGATTTGCAAGCATTTTTTGCAGCAGAATTTTTACGCAAACGTTTGCTCTAAACCTGCATCTGCATGTTCAGCTCGCAGCGCCAGTCCTGTATTTGCGGCCTGTCGCCGGCACAGGTTTTGCGCAAGGCGCAGGATGCAGGCCGCGCATTCACACAGCTCACTGGCACGACCCGCAGTGCTCCCACACGGCGTCGAGCCCATCCTTTTCCCCGTTTTTCAGCGCCTGCTGCGCCAGGTCTTGCAGGGTAACGCTTTTCAGATACGCTTCTGTCAGCTCCATCAGCTGCCGCCACATGGGCAGCGTCGCGCAGGTTTCTGCCCGCTGACAGGCTTTTGCCCCCGGTTCTAAACAGGCCACTGGTACCAGAGGCCCTTCTGCTTCGCGAAGGATTTCTGCAACAGTGTACGTATCCGGCGTGCGTGCCAGGCGATAGCCTCCGCCCTTGCCCCGCAATCCGATGACAAGTCCTGCCCGTACCAGACGCTTTACGATGGCTTCCAGATATTTTTTGGAAATTTCCTGATGGCGGGCAATTTCCTCCAGAGGAATGCAGGCTTCTGTTTCGTGAACAGCCAGCTCTATCATTACCCGCACCGCATATCGCCCTTTCGTCGAAATCATCATCGCCTACCTCCTGCCGCTCTCACCTGTGGCAGCGCTCTGCTACTGCCTGCTGTAAATCGGCGCAATTCGATCCGCCGCCTTTTGGGCAAAGCTTTCGCTCAGCGGCTGCATGTCCAGGCTCACATCTGTCAGATGCGGTCCTGCTGCTGCCGCAATGGCCTCCAGCGCCCGTTGAACATCGCCTGCGATGTCAGCCACCAGCAGATATTTCTGCTGGCCATTGGCTTCCATCAGACACAGCCATATCCGCCGCACCGTCGTTTCTGCCTGCGCACAGCGGCAGATCGCCTGCACCAGCGGTTTCGGATATTCCGGAAGCTCGCTGATTGCGGCCGCAGCGCTGTGTTCCTGCCCGGCAGCCTGTCCGCTGTACTTTGCCTCTTTTCTTTCCTTTAACAACTCTACCATACGCCGGTCTAGAAGCAGGTTGTGGCTGAAAGGATCGACGACAAGACCTGCACTGCCCTCCATGCCGAGCACCATGGATATGTACTGATCGAAGCTGAATACCATCGTCTGTAAGTTTCGCTCCGATGCTTCCGTCCACTGCTCCAGCTCATCCCAGCCGATAAAAGCTGGATAGAACCGCCGTCCGTCTGCTGTTTCCAGCGTAGGAATCTTCATCGTTGTGCCCTCTGCCAGCGCCAGCTGCCCATCCTCTGTCCGCTTGGGCAGCTGCGACAGCTCGACGACCGATAAAAACCCGTCGCTGGTTATTATTTCCTCGTACAGCTGGTCCATGATATCGTCGTAGTATTTCTGCTGCTGGGCTTCGCGCTCTCTGCGCTCCTCGTCGGACAGCTGCTCCAGCCGTGCCAGCGCCTGCATCGCGGCCTCTCTTTGCATAAACAGCTTTCTCAGCCTGGTATTTTCCAACGGTTGGTTGATATCTTTTGCCATCTGCGCTCTCCTTTGTGCTCTCTTGCCACGGATGTTACGGCGGCTGTTCAGTCTGCCACACGATTTTCACTCACTGTTTCTCATAGTATACCCGAAACCTGCCAGAAAATCAAACACATCTAAGAAGCACCTCCGCCAGAACATAGCCCAGAAGCCCGCAGGCGGGAAAGGTCAAAAGCCAGGTGAGAACCATGTCTCCTGCTACGGAAAGCCGCAGCACGCGGCGCGGACCGCAGACAGCCGCCCCCGAAATGGCCGCGGTTTTTACGTGGGTCGTGCTGACGGGAAATCCTAAGACAGATGCAAACAGCAGACAGGCAGCGGCCGCACCGTCCGCTGCACAGCCCTGGTAGGGTTTCAACCGCGCCATGTCCATGCCCACTGCCTTGATGATGCGCCCACCGCCCACAGCGGTTCCCAGTGCCATTACTAAGGCACACAGCATTATGATCCGCAAGGGAATCGTCCCGAGGACGGCATTCGCTTGCGCTGCGTCGAGCTCTGCGGCCTGCACTCCGTGCAGCCAGTCGACCGGATGCCCGTTCAACTGGCTGCCCATCCGGCTGCCTAACAGCAGAACGCCCAAAAATTTCTGTCCGTCCTGCGCTCCGTGCATAAACGCCATGCCCGCCGCCGAAGCGATCTGTGCACGCCGGAAAAGCCTCCGACTGCGCCGTCTATCCGCCTGTGCAAAGAGGCGCGCCAGCACGCTGCACGCCAGCACACCTGCTCCAAAGCCTAACAGCACAGAAAAAAACAGCCCGCCGATTACTGTTGCCCAGCAGTCCCAGACGACGCCTTCCATGCCGCGCAGGGCGATGGCTGCCCCGGCAAGCCCGGCTACAAGGCCATGGCTTTCGCTGGTGGGAATGCCGAAATACCACGCACCGCAGGACCAGATAACGATGGCTGCCAGTGCCGCGCCAAGCGCTGCGGCGGCGCGGTGAGCATCGCCGCCCAGATCTATCATCCCTTCGATCGAAAAAGCTACCGCAGAACTCCAAGTACACATGACCACTACACCCAGACAGTTGCATAGCGCTGCCATCAGCACAGCTGTTTTCAGCGGCAGCGCCCGGGTTCCCACGCAGGTGGCGATAGCATTGGGTGCATCGGTCCAACCGTTGACGAAAATCACGGAAAAGGTCAATACAAATACGGCATTTTCCATAAAAACAGGGCTATTCATCGGCTTTGCACCTCTCTTTCTCCGGTACAATATATTGCCGCAAACAGCCCTCCATGTCTTATTTTCTCCGCTGCCGGTAAAACCTCCGCCGTTCGGTGTTCCGATGCACCCCGGCTGCTTTTCCGCTTTCTGCCCTGCCCCTACTCGCCGCCGGCCTTAAAATTGTAGATGGGTTTGATGATATCCGTCACTTCCGCCGTGGGCCCGATATTTTCCAGAATGTGCTCCATGCCTTTATAGGCCATGGGGCATTCATCTATAGTATCCCGGCTGACCGACGTGGTGTAGATGCCTTCCATGGACGCCCGGAACTGGGGCAGGGTAAAGCTGTTCTTCGCCTTCTGCCGGCTCATCAGGCGGCCCGCACCGTGCGGCGCGGAGCAGTTCCAGTCCTCATTTCCCTTTCCCACGCAGATCAGGCTTCCATCCCGCATATTGATGGGAATCAACAGTTTTTCTCCGGCTTGTGCCGACACAGCTCCTTTCCGCAGAATCATGGCTTCCGTGTCGATGTAATTGTGGATGGTGGTAAATTCCTCCTCCACCGATACCTTCATGCCCCGGATGATTTCGTCCATCATGGCCTTGCGGGACAGCCGGGCAAATTCCTGTACGATCTTCATGTCGTGGATGTAATCGTCGAACAGCTGCCCGCTGACATAGGCCAGCGCGTAGGGAATTTGCGTCAGCACCTGCGCTTTCAGCTCCTGCAGCGCCTTCTGGATCTCCTTTTCGCGTCCCTGGGCTTTGTATTCGGCAATCAGCCGCTCAATTGCTTGCGGGTCTTTTCGGTTGAGCGCATCGTAGCCGGCCTTCTGATAGAAATTTGCCACTTCAAGCCCCAGGTGCCGGCTGCCCGAATGCACGACGAGATACAGCGCTCCATCCTCCGCCCGGTCTGCCTCGATAAAGTGATTGCCGCCGCCCAGGGTTCCTACACTGCGTTCCGCCCGCTCCAGGTTCACGCTTGCGGCGCACCGCAGCTGGCGCAGGTCAATTTCCTGCGCATAGCGATGCGGTTCTTTCCGGATATCGAAACCCGCGGGGATATTCTGGTGGATCAAGCGGTCCAGCTTCTGCAGCTCCATGCGCGTTTCTTTAATGCGCACCGTTTCCATGCCGCACCCGATGTCCACGCCCACCAGATTGGGCACGATGGTATCGCGGATGGTCATGGTGGTTCCGATGGTGCACCCGGCGCCAGCGTGCACGTCGGGCATGACGCGGATTTTGCTGCCCGCGGTATATTCCATATCGCACAGCGCGCGGATCTGCTGTGCAGCGCTTTCCTCCACTTCGCTGCAAAAGACCTTCGCCGTACTGACTTTTCCTGTAATTTCAATCATATCCTATATCTTTCCTTTCTCACCTCTCTCACCTCTGCACTGCCGCTGCGCCCTTGCCATCGTTTTCGGCCGGGGTACATTGTACGCTTTTATACAATGCTCCGAGGTGACGGGGCGCATTACGCGCCCCGCAGTATGCCAGTCAGCTGGGACAGCAGGTCGCTTCCGCCGCTGACCGTGATATTTCCTACATTATCGCAGATTTTCTCCAGATATTCCAGCTCTTTCAGCTTATACAGCGTCTTGTTTTCCTCCATCAGCCGCGCCGTGTTCAACAGGCTCCGGGTGGAAGCCACCTCTTCCCGGCGCGTAATCACGTTGGCCTGGGCCCGCTTTTCCGCCAGCAGCACGGTGTTCATAATCTCCCGCACCTCTCCCGGCAGAATGATATCCTTTACGCCAGCATCGAAGAAGGTAACATAGTAGTCGGCCTCCCGCTTCTTCAGGGCGTCGAACACGTAGCGGGATAACTGCTCCTTGTTTTCCAGCAGCTCATCCAGCTTGTATTTGCCTACGTATTCCCGCAGGGCCAGCTGCATCAGGATGTGGATCTGCTCGTTTAAGTCCTGCACCTGGGTGCAGGCGTTCACCACATCGGCAATCCGATAGTGCGCGACGAAATTGATGCGCAGGCCCACCTTATCCAGCGTCATAATCTCCTGCCCGGTGATGTCCATCTGCAGCAGGCGCATGTCGGCGAATACCGCTTCGACCTTTGTGCCGTTGTTCCAGAAGTAGTATGTACCCTCGCTCAGCACGCGGACCAGCTTCTGGTTCATGTACAGCAATGCCTGCTGGTAGGGCGCCACTTCAATCTTCTTGTACAGCGCCCGAGGCAGGTACTCGAACACGTAGCGCGGAATTTCTTCGCCGATTTCCGTCTCTTTCATGGATACTACGCGAAAGTCGTGCTTTTCTGTTACTGCCCAGAAATCGTAGCTTCCCGCCACCAGGCAGTTGTCGTAGCGACCGTCGATGTAGTGCAGCGCCACGGTTTCGTCCTCTACCTCTGCGTGAACCACTTCCTGGCGGAAGCGGTCGTCTGCCTCGAAAATCTTCGCGTCGAAATTTTCCATGACAAAGCGTCCTGCCGTGCGCAAGGTAGCGCAGCTGTAGCCGCTGCCGAAAAAGCGATGCTTTCCCGGCGTCAGTATTTTTACAAAGGCTCCGTCCTTAAACAGAAAGCCTCTCTGATTTTCCTGAATAATGTATGTATTCATACCTTCTTCTCCTTTCTTTTGCAGTCCATCCCCAGGAAGGGGCGGCGCCGGACTTGAGTACTGCGCTCAAAACAGCGGAGGCATTGCGGTATCGGTGCATCTGCCCGCCCCCTTGGAGCGCCCGGGAAAGGCTTTTCCCCGGCGCCCTTTGGCAGGCAGCTTTTAGCAACCGCTCTCGCCTTGGCCCTGACTGTCTTTCCGCAGCCCGGTATCTGTCCCGCGGCATGGCGTCCTTCCTGTTGCTGCTGTGTTCTGCTTCCTTTGAAGCAAACCCATCGGCCAGATGTGCTGCGCACTCTTTTTTTGCTTTGGCTAAGCAAGTTCTACCAAAAGACTGATCCCTTATCAGCGCGGGATTCGAACCCGCATTTTCTATTGTGGGATTTGCGCCCACACGGGTATCGACCTGAAGCCAACCCCGTCGCTATGGTGGCAAGACTGCGGTTTTGGCACGCTTTGCGGCATGGCCTCAAGCGCCGCAGACCATTTCATCGTCTCGCTGAACCGCCTTGCAAGTGTAGAATACTACAACGGCAGCGGAAGATCGTGGAAAAAAAGCTGCGAACTTAAAAAGCAATAAAAAAAGCTTACCGCCGCAAC
>CATJIF010000082.1 GCA_949740445.1 uncultured Peptostreptococcaceae bacterium
CGGGGATTGTGGTAAAATATAAAGGAGTGGGCACAAGCGAAAGCCGCCTGCGAAAAGGAGATTATGAATGGCATTTACCCATTTGCATGTACATACAGAATACAGCTTGCTGGATGGTGCCGCCAGAATCGGCGAGCTGATTGCAGCGGTAAAGGAGCTGGGCATGGATGCCTGCGCCATTACCGACCACGGCGTTATGTTTGGCGTCGTCGACTTTTATAAAGAAGCCAAGAAGCAGGGCATCAAGCCCATCTTGGGATGCGAGGTCTATACGGCGGCCCGGCGCATGGAGGATAAGACGCCGGAGTTCGATAAGCCCAGAGGCCATCTGGTGCTTCTGGCAGAAAACGAGGACGGCTATAAAAACCTGATGAAAATCGTATCGGAAGGCTTTGTCCGCGGGTTTTACTACAAGCCGCGCATCGACTACGACGTGCTGCGGCAGTACCGCGGAGGCATCATCGCCCTGTCCGGATGCCTTTCGGGCAGGGTGCAGAGCTTTCTGCTGAACGACGATTACGAAGCGGCGAAGGAAGAAGCGCTGACCCTGCAGGAGATTTTCGGCGAGGACCATTTTTTCCTCGAGGTGCAGGACCAGGGGCTGGAAGAAGAGCTGAAAATCCTGCCCTACATCAAGCGGCTGCACAGCGAGACAGGCATTCCCCTGGTGGCTACCAACGACGTCCACTACATCCGCCGCGAAGATGCGAAGGCGCACGACGTGCTTTTGTGCATCCAGACCGGAAAGCTGGTGGAGGACGAAGACCGGATGCGCTTTCCCAACGATCAGTTTTACCTTAAGCCGGAACGGGAGATGCGCAACCTGTTCGCCGATCTGCCGGAGGCGATAGAAAATACCCAGCGCATTGCGCAGCGCTGCAATGTGGAGTTACGGTTCGGAGAGATTCACATCCCGGACTATCAGGTTCCCGAGGGGCTGACGCCGAAGGAATATCTGCGGCAGCTGTGCGAAAAAGGCGCTGGGGAGCGCTATGGAACGCTGAGTCCGGAGCTTTCCCAGCGGCTGGAATACGAACTTGCGACCATAGAGAACATGGGCTATATCGAATATTTCCTCATCGTCTGGGATTTTATCAACTACGCCAGAAACCGCAAGATCATCGTGGGGCCAGGGCGGGGCTCGGCCGCTGGAAGTATCGTCGCTTACTGCCTGTATATCACCAGCGTCGATCCTGTCAAATACGGCCTGATCTTCGAGCGCTTTCTCAACCCGGACCGGATATCCATGCCGGATATCGACGTGGATTTCTGCGACGACCGCCGGCAGGAGGTCATCGACTACGTGGTGGAAAAATACGGCGCCGACCGGGTAGCGCAGATCGTTACCTTTGGCAAAATGAAGGCGAAGCTGGTAATCCGCGACGTGGGCCGCGTGCTGAATATGGGCTACGCCGAGGTAGATGCCATCGCGAAGATGGTTCCTGCGGATCTGCACATTACGCTGGACAAGGCGCTGGCGGCCAATGCCGAGCTGAGGACCGCGTATGAAGGAAACTTCCGCGTGCGCGAGCTGATCGACACAGCCAGGGCGCTGGAGGGGATGCCGCGCCACGCTTCCACCCATGCGGCGGGCGTGGTGATTTCCAAAAAGGCCATCCGCGAATACGTGCCGCTGTACTCTTCGGACAAGGGCGTCGCCACCCAGTTTACCATGACGACCATCGAAGAGCTGGGGCTTTTAAAGATGGATTTTCTGGGCCTGCGCAACCTGACCGTCATCCGCGACGCCATTGAGCTGATCGAAAAAAATCACGGCAGGCGGGTGGATTTTACCAATATGGATTACGACGACCCCAAAGCCTACGAGCTGATTGCCAGCGGCAATACGGCGGGGGTGTTCCAGCTGGAAAGCGGCGGTATGCGGCAGTTTATCCGCAACCTGAAGCCGGACTGCTTCGAGGATATCGTGGCGGGCATCGCCCTGTACCGGCCGGGCCCCATGAAGTCGATCCCCGTTTATATAGAAAATAAAAAGAACCCGAAAAACAGCAAATACATCCACGAAAGCCTGCGGCCGATTCTTTCCGTCACCTATGGATGCATGGTCTATCAGGAACAGGTCATGCAGATCGTGCGGGATTTAGCCGGCTATACCTACAGCCGCAGCGACCTGGTGCGCCGGGCCATGAGCAAGAAAAAGCGCGATATCATGGAGCAGGAGAGGGAGTATTTCGTCTACGGAAAGACGGGCGAGGACGGTGCGATAGAGATCAAAGGCTGCATCCGCAACGGCATTGCCGAACAGGAAGCCAACGAAATTTACGACAATATGATCAGCTTCGCCGAATATGCGTTCAACAAATCCCACGCCGTGGTCTATGCGGTACTCGCCTACGAAACGGCATGGTTAAAGACATACTATCCGGTGGAGTTTATGGCGGCGCTGCTGACCAGCGTCATCGGCGACCCCGGGCAGATTGCAGCGTATATACGCAACTGCACGGAGATGGGCATTCCCGTGCTGCCGCCCGACATCAACGAGGGGCAGAAGGAATTCAGCGCCGATCATGGAAAGATACGCTTCGGGCTTTTAGGCATAAAAAACGTGGGGGAAAGCGTCATCGACGAAATTCTGCGGGCCAGGGAAGAAAAGGGAAAGCCGGCGGATATCTTCCGCTTTATCGAGCAGCTGGACATCCACGAAATTAAGAAGAATGCGATAGAAAGCCTGATTAAATCGGGGGCCATGGACTGCCTTGCTGGCAACCGCGCGCAGAAGCTGGCTATATACGAAAGCCTGCTGGAATCGGCGCAGAACAGCGTAAAGCGCAATATCGAGGGGCAGATCAGCCTGTTTCAGATGGGAAGCCCCGCCATGGAGGCGCCGTCGCTGGGGCATCAGCTGCCGCAGGCGGCGGAGTTTGACAGCGCGCTTCTGGTATCCATGGAAAAGGAAATGCTGGGCGTATATCTGACCAACCATCCGCTGAATGTGGTGGCGGAAAAGCTCAACAGCCTGATTACGGCAACCACCGAAGAGCTGAATCACATGGAGGATAACCCGCAGCTTGCCGACGGGATGGAAATCATCGCCGGAGGGATTATTACCCGTAAAAAAACGCTGCTGACGAAGAAAAATACGATGATGGCCTTTCTGCAGGTGGAGGACCTGTGCGGAAGCGTCGAAGTGATCGCCTTTCCCAACGTCTACGAGCAGAGCCAGCAGTGGCTGCGCGAGGACAGCATCATCGTCGTGCAGGGAACGATCAACTGCCGCGAGGAAGAAGCGCCGAAGGTACTGGCCAACCGCATTCTGGAGCTTGCCAGCTGCCAGCCGGGCGATCTGCAGCGTTCCCGAAGCCGCAAGGGCAGCAGTCGCAGCGCCGGAGGGCAGAGCGCATCGGGCAAGGCGGCATCAGGCCAGGGCACAGCGGGCCTGGAGGCATCGGAGCGGAAGGATGCAGGCGGCCGCGGAGGTGCGGCTTCGCCGGCTTCTCCGCTGAGGCCGGCCGACCAGAGGGTGGTAAAACTGATGATCCCGAAGGGGAAAAACTGGCGCACAGCGCTTGCACAGCTTGGCGATATCCTGAAGCACTATCACGGCGATGTTCCCGTCTGGATCCTCATCGAGGAAAACGGACGGAAGCTTTGCACGGAGCCGGATATGTGGGTAACGCCGGGAGAGTTCTTCTTCGCTCAGGTAAAAGCCCTGCTGGGGGCGGAGAGCATCCGCGCCACCGGCAGAAGCGAAGCGGTCAACTGAAAGTGTCGCTAAAGCCGGACCGCGGTCCGGAGATTACCATAAATGAAAGAAAGAGAGTGAGTGCAATATGAAGAGAATTGGAGTACTGACCAGCGGCGGGGATGCCCCCGGTATGAACGCCGCTATCCGCGCCGTCGTCAGAGGCGCGATTTCAGAGGGCATGGAGGTTTACGGAATTCAAAGAGGCTACGAAGGCCTGATCAATGGGGAAATCAACCAGATGGATGTCTCTTCCGTGGCGGATATTATCCAGCGTGGCGGAACGATCCTGCGGACAGCGCGCAGCGAACGGTTTTTGCAGCAAGAGGGCTTTAAGCGCGCCCTGGATATGATCGAAAATTTTGGCCTCGAGGGGCTTGTCGTGATCGGAGGCGACGGTTCTCTGCGGGGCGGCTGCGACCTGACGAAGGCCGGTGTGCCCGTCATGGGCCTGCCGGGCACCATCGACAACGACCTGGCGTATACCGATTTTACCATCGGCTTCGATACCTCGGTAAACACAGTGCTGTCTGCCATCAGCAACATCCGCGACACCTCGTCGTCTCACGAGCGGACGACAGTGGTAGAGGTTATGGGGCGCAATTGCGGCGACATCGCGCTGTACGCCGGGCTTGCCGGTGGGGCGGAAACGATTCTCATCCCTGAAATCGACGTGGATATCAGCTCCGTCTGCAAGAAAATCATCACTGGAAAGAACCGCGGCAAGGTGCACAGCATCATCATCCGCGCCGAAGGCGTTAAAATGTCGTCGCAGGAGCTGGCGCAGGTGCTGGAGGATCGCACCGGCCTGGAGACAAAAATTGTAGTGTTAGGATACATTCAGCGCGGGGGTAGCCCCACGGCCAGGGACCGGATGTTGGCAAGCCAGGTGGGCTACCGGGCGGTAAAGCTGCTGCACGAGGACAGCAGTTCCAGGGCCATCGGCATCAGCGGCAACCAGATTGTGGATTACGACCTGCAGGAAGCGCTGAACATGAAGCGGCTGCCCGAAACCTCCATGATCCGCCTGGCGGAGATCCTCTCGTAGGAGTCGCTGTTACCAGTCCCGCAGAGACGGGAGACAAGCGGAAAGCGAAAGCCCAGGTGCGAAGTGCGCCGTCTGCACCAGAACGAAGCCAGTGTCAGCGTGCAGAGGGAGCAGACAGGAGGAAGATGCGATATGCGCAACGTAATGGTCTGTGTTACACAGCAGCGGACTTGTGACCGTCTGATTAAGTTCGGCCACGAAATGCTCACCGACCAGGGGGGAGAGCTGTACATCATCCATGTAGCCGGCTCTCACTATAATTTTTTAGGAAAGGACAAAACCGGAGACGCCTTGGAGTATCTGTACGAAAAGGCAGTCGCCTACGGTGCCAATCTGACGGTATTGAAATCCGACGACGTGGTAGCTACCCTGATGGAACAGGTAAAGAAAAACGCGATTACCCACATCGTTTTAGGCGAATCGGGAACCACCGCAGGGCGCAACAGCCTGATTGAAGCGCTGCGGGGAAAGACCATCGGCATTGCGGATGTCATCGTTATCCCGGCCTGAACCGGGAGGCACAAAAAAGCCGCTGGTATACGGGCGGGGCCGCGCAGCAGTTTACGGAGCAAGCCGCAAACGCCGCGCAGCCCCGTCTTTGCGCCTGTAGAAATCCGATGGAGGGGAGGAGGTTGACGCGACAGATGGAACAGAAGAGGGACAGAACCATTCTGCACTGCGATATGAACGGGTTTTACGCCTCAGTAGAGCTTTTGGAGCTGCCGCACCTGCGAAAGGTGCCCATGGCAGTCTGCGGCGATCCGGAAAGCCGCCACGGCATTATCCTGGCGAAAAACGAAATCGCAAAGCGCTGTGGCATCGTTACAGCGGAAACCGTCTGGCAGGCCAGGCGGAAGTGCCCGGAACTTGTTCTGGTGCCTCCGCACCACAGAAAGTACAGGGAGTATTCGCAGAAGATCAACGAGATTTACCTGCGCTTTACCGATATGGTAGAGCCCTTCAGCATCGACGAATCCTGGCTGGATGTTACCGGCAGCCTGCAGCTGTTCGGCACGGGTAAGGAAATTGCCGACCGCATCCGCAAAACCGTCTGCGAGGAGCTTTGCCTGACGCTGTCGGTGGGCGTATCCTTCAACAAGGTATTTGCCAAAATGGGAAGCGAGTACAAAAAGCCCGATGCGACCACGGTAATCAGCCGCCAGAACTACCGCGAAATCCTCTGGCCGCTGCCGGTAGCGGAGCTGCTGTTTGTGGGGCAGGCCAGCGCAGAAAAACTTGCGCGGATGGGCATTCACACCATCGGGCAGCTGGCGCAGACGCAACCGTCGGTGCTGACTGGCGCGTTTGGAAAGCACGGACGGCAGATGTACGATTACGCCAACGGCCTGGAGGACAGCCCTGTCGCCCGCTACAGCGACCGCGAGGAAATCAAGTCCATCGGCAACGGCGTTACCTTCCGGCGCAATCTGCGGGGAGAAGCCGATATCGACGTGGCGGTGACGGCGCTGTCGGACCGCGTTGCCACCAGGCTTCGCAAAAATCAAATGAAATGCAGCGGCGTCAAGGTGGATATTAAAGACCCGCAGTTTCGGGTCATCAGCCGCCAGAAGCAGATCGCACCGCCCACCAATACGGCGGCAGACCTGCGCACAGCAGCGATGGAGCTGATCCGGCGCAGCTGGACCATGGACGAGCCCATCCGGCTGATTACGCTGACGGGAATTCACCTGTGTCCGGAAAACGAGGCAGTGCAGTTGTCGTTGTTCGAAAGCGAAGAAAAGGGACGCAGCAAAACAGAGCAGATGGAGCGGACGATGGATTCCATCCGCCAGAAGTTTGGAGGGGCGGCCATTACCTATGGCGGCCTGATGAAAAACGATATCGGCATTGATATCGAGGAGGAAAAGAAGCAATGAGACAGAAACAAAAGAAAAGTACGAGATGGACGGCCATAGCCCTGGCCCTGCTGCTGGCGTTGGGTGCAGCCTTTGCCCTGAGCGGATGCGCAGGCGATGACAGCGAGAGCGGAGCGGACGAGCAGGAAGAAGAAACAGAGCTGGACGGCTCGCAGCAGGAGGCATCGGTCAGCCAGGTAATTACCATCGCTGCGCTGAACGGGCCCACAGGCATGGGCATGGCGCCGCTCATCGGCGAAACCGATAAATACGATATCACCGTTTATCAGGCGCCGGACGAGGTGCTTGCCAAGGTAATTAAAGGCGAAGTGGATATCGCTGCGGTGCCGTCCAATGTGGCATCGGTGCTGTACAACAAGACAGAGGGCGCCGTACAGGCTGCGGCGATCCAGACCGGTGGAATCCTCTACATCGTAGAAAATCCTGCAGAGGACGCGCCGGCAAAAAACGAACTCAGCCAGTTGTCCGGATGTACGATTTACGGCAGCGGGCAGGGCGGCGTTCCGGAATACGTGCTGCGGCAGCTGCTTTCCGATGCCGGAATCGACCCTGACAACGACGTTACCATCCAGTGGCTGGCCTCGCACAGCGATGTGGCATCCTCGCTTCTCACAAACCCGGGCAGCGTAGCCCTGCTTCCCGAACCCTTCGTTACAACAGTAAAGGCGAAAAACGATGCTGTGGTGACAAGTTTCGACCTGAATGCCCTGTGGAAAGCAGCATATAACGACGATTTACCCATGGGAGTACTGGTAGCGCAGAAGAGCTTTCTCGAGGAGAGGAAAGGCGACTGGGATATCTTTGCCGCTGACATGGAAGAGGCTGTCCAGTTGGTAAATGACGACCCGGCGCAGGCCGCGCAGATGATCGTAGAGGCTGGCATCGGAAATGAAGCTGCTGTGGTGGAGCAGGCCATACCACAGTGCAATATCTGTTTTATCACAGGCGCGGAGATGAAGGCGGCTCTGAGCAATCTGTACGAAATTCTCAATCGGCTGCAGCCGGCGGCCATAGGAGGGGCGCTGCCCGATGAAAGCTTCTACCTGCAATAGGCAGGGACGGGAGAAGCGGCGGCGGGGACGCGGTGCTGCTGCGCTGACCGCCGTGTTCTGGCTGTGCCTCTGGCAGCTTGCCTGCACGGCAGTAGGAAAAGAATACATTATACCGGCGCCGGCCCACACGCTGCTGTTGCTCGGACGCATGCTGCTGTCTGCGGAATTCTATGTAAATGCCGCCTGGACCATGGGGCGGGTGGTGTCGGGAATCGCGCTGTCCTTGTTTGCAGGCAGCTTGCTTGCCGCGGCGGCATATCTGCTTTTCGCAGTGCGACAGCTGTGCGCAGGCGTAATGGCGACGCTGAAATCCGTGCCGGTGATGGCGGTCATCCTGCTTGCCATCCTGTGGCTTCCCACAGATGGCGTTCCTGTGTTCGTCTGCTTTCTGATGTGCTGCCCGGTGGTGTATACCAACCTGCTGGAAGGCCTCGACAACGTAGAGCCGGCGCTTCAGGAAATGTGCAGCGTCTACGGCATCAGCGGGTGGCGGCGCCTGCGGGTATTGTACTGGCCGTCGCTTCGCCCTTATCTGCGCGCGGCCTGCGTGCTGGCCACCGGCCTGTCGTGGAAAACAGTGGTGGCGGCGGAAATCCTGGCAGTTCCCCGCTTTTCTATGGGCTATCACCTGCTGTCGGCCAAGGCGGTGCTGGCAGCGGATGAGCTGTTCGCCTGGACCATCGCCATCGTTTTGTTGTCCTTTGGCTTCGAAAAAGCAGTGCGGATGCTGCTGAGCGGGCGAAAACCGCCAGCGCAGGAGCTCGTATCGGATGCCACCGGGGCAGGGCAGGCAGAGACAGCAAAAACCGGAGAAGTGGCGGGCCATGCGGCTGAAATGGAGGCGCGAAAAGAAGTGCAAGCGACCGATGCGGAAATTGCAGCAGAAAAAGCGCAGGAAGGTGGCAACTCTTGGGTGGCGGTGCGTCTTTGCGGCGTATCGAAGGCCTTTGGAGAGCTGCAGCTTTACCGCAATTTTTCGCTTTCCATTGCAGGCGGAAGGGTTACGGCCATCGTAGGACCATCCGGGGGCGGAAAGACAACGCTGCTGCGCCTGATTGCCGGGCTGGAACGCCCAGATGCGGGAAGCATAACAGTGGAAAGCGCGGCGCAGGAAAGCAGGGCGGACGGTCGTGCAGCGGCCAAAGAGATCGGCGGTGCCTCCCGGCGCGGATCGGTCAGCGTTGTATTTCAGGAAGACCGGCTGCTGCCCTGGCTGACAGTGCGCGAAAATCTGCGCGCAGTGCTGCGGCAGAAAGAAAAACAAGAGGATGCGGTGGACGATATCCTGCGCATGATGGGGCTTTTAGAATTCGGCGACTACATTCCCCAGCAGCTGTCCGGCGGCATGCGGCGCAGGGTTGCCATGGGGCGGGCGCTGCTGTTCGACAGTGAGGTTACGCTGATGGACGAGCCGTTTACAGGGCTCGACCCGGAGCTGAAACAGCGGCTGCAGCAGGAAATTCGCAGCCTGTGGAGGCGGCGCGCAAAGACCATAGTATTTATTACGCACGACCTGCAGGAGGCTGCGGCACTGGCGGATGAGGTCTATCAGCTGCGGGGACGGCCCGCGGAAGTGACTCCGCTGTCCTGTTGCAAAAATGGCGTTAATTGATGGATCAGCACAGCAGCCTGGCCCCAGGTCAGGGGGTCTTTGGGGCGAAATGCGTTGCCGGAGCCCTGCATTATTCCGTGAAAGCTCAGCTTCTGCACGCTCTGAAAGGCCCAACCGGCGATAGAAGAAGTATCGGAATAGGTGAGGTAGGCTAAATCTTGCCCGGGGATAGCGGCGGCTATGGATACGGCGGCTTCCTGGCGCGAAATGGTTCGCTGCGGCGAAAAGCTTCCTCCGCTTCCCCGCATAAAACCGGCAGCGGCCACGGTGCGAATCGCCTGCGCGTAAGGGCTGTCTGCGGAAACGTCGGAGAAAGCGGGAGCGTTTTCCTGCGCCGGCTCTAAGATAGAAGCATAGAGAAACGCAAACTGCCCGCGGGAAATGGGCTGATCGGGCTCGATGGTTTCGATAGAAGCGATGGCTGCATCGGTCAGCAGGCTGCGGAAGGCGGGCTCCGACCAGTGGCCGCGGATTTCGCTCCACGGGTCTTTTGGACGGCACACAGTAACAATCCATCCGCCAGCGTTGTCGCGCGAGCAGTCAACCACATTGGAATAACCGGAAGGAACCTCCGCTGTGCGGTGGATTTCATATACGTCCTCGCCGACGGAAATGCTCAGAAAGCCGGTTTCCTTCAGATGGGCGATGTATTCCTCAAAGCACCATCCGCGCTCGTACATAATCTGCGCGTGGGGAATTCCTACGTAGCGGAAGTGCCACGGCTCGCTGCCAATCTGGGTTAAGCTCTGCTTGTCCGGCCGGTAGCGCAGGATATAACCGTAGCGCCAGCTGTTGGCTGAAAGCCACTGACCGACGGGCGTTTGCGAAAACGACTCAGACAGTGTGCCGTTGGTAGAAAAATCCATCGCAAGCCCAAGCTGATGCTCGCTGGTTCCGGGAACCGCCGTATACAACCGCGTGGCGCGGTGCGCTTCGTCGTAAGACATGCCCTGCGCCTGGCGCTTTTTCAGCCGCGTGGTAAACAGATAGTTTTGAGTGGCATAGGAGCGATAGCCGCTCTGCAGCCGTGCCGTATAACCCGCGCTTTTCATGGCGGAAAGCAGCTGATCCATAGCAACGGCGGCATCGCTGCGCAGCTGCTGCTGCGTGCCGCTAAATCCCCGCAGCCCGGAGGGCGTATAATCGGAAGGGATGCTGTGGTCGAAATTAACAAGCCACAGAAGCCCGGAATCTGAAAGCGCCCCGGAAGACGCCTGCCCGGAGGCGGCAAACGAGGAGAGAGGAAAGCCTGACAGCAGCATTGCGATTAAGGGAAAGCATATCAAATATCGTTTCATGGAAATCTCCTTTCAGCCGATATTATATCACGCCGCGCAGTCTGCCGCAACGGAGACGGTTTTGCCGGATTTGCAGGTTTTTGTTGACGAATAAAGGCGGATTGTATATAATTTTAGTGTTTAGCGACATCCATTTGCAGGCAAGGCAAAGGAACTGTCGCGTCAGAAGGAGGAACTGCCATGAAACAAATCACCATCATTGCGGGCATTCTGCTGACCATTACCGGAATGTGGTGTTTTGCCCGTCCCGGCGAGCCTTTCATCAATCTGGCGTTTTTGTTCGGCGCGGCCATGATGATGAGCGCGACCAGCAACTGCCTGACCTGGGTTGTCAAGAGAAAGACGCAGCAGGTCTCGGGGTATCTGCTGGCAGAGGGCGTGATTACGCTCATCTGCAGCACCATCGTTTTAGCCGATCAGCTGATCGTCGATGCGGTAATCCCCGTCTTTTTCGGCATGTGGATGATCTTCAGCGGCATGATGCGCATTATGGCGGCACTCCGCTGGCTGCGGCGGGGCGATTCCCACTGGGGATGGTTTTTCGGCTTCGGCCTGTGCACGCTGCTGTGCGGTTGGGCATCCTTTTCGCCGGCAGTGACGACGGCGGTTTCCATCATTTCGCTTTTGGGTGTCTATTTCCTGCTGCAGGGGGCAAATATGATCGTCATCGGCGTCCACATGAGGCACCGCCTGCCATCAGAGCAGAAAGAGAACGGGAGCGGAGAAACAACAGCGGCTTTTCCGGAGCACGCCTCCGAAGAAGAATAAAAGGTTTGCAGGTATTTCGGCCACAGGGCCGAAACGCAAAGCTCCGAAACAAGCGGAGCTTTTTTTGTAAGGAAAGGAGTCTATTGTGCCAAAGAGATTTGTGGCATCCCTGAAAGCTGAATTTGCAGGCTATAATGGGCAGAAGCTGACAAAGGATATTATGGCCGGAATTACCGTGGCGGCGGTGGCGCTGCCCCTGGCGCTGGCCTTCGGTGTAGGAAGCGGCGCTACGGCGGCAGCCGGCATGATTACCGCCATTATCGCGGGGCTTGTCATCGGCGGGCTGTCCGGGGCGTCCTATCAGATTTCCGGCCCCACGGGGGCTATGACGGCCATTTTGCTGACGCTGGTGCAGAAATACGGCATGAACGGCATCTTCGCTGCCGGATTTTTTGCCGGCATCTTTCTCATTGTCGCCGGTGTGTTCCGGCTGGGGCGGATGATATCGCTGATTCCCTCGTCGGTTATCACCGGCTTTACCAGCGGCATCGCTATTATCATCGCCCTGGGGCAGCTGGATAATTTCTTCGGCGTCACCTCCGAAGGAAGCCTGGCCATTCTGAAATTTTTCTCTTATTTTACCTCTGGATTTTCTCCGGACTTAGCTACGGTAGGAATCGGGCTGTTCGTCATCGTCGTAATGGTATTCTGGCCGAAAAAATGGAATGCCAAGCTTCCGGCATCGCTGGTATCGCTGATTTTCGTGCTGATTCTCAACCGGTTTTTGCAGCTGGATGTGGCGGTGGTCGGCGATATTCCGCAGACGCTGCTGCTTCCCGAACGCTTAAATTTAGGGGCGCTGTCCTTCGAACAGTTCGGCGAACTCCTGATTCCGTCGCTTTCCATCGCGGCGCTGGCCATGATCGAAAGCCTCCTGTGCGGCGCGTCGGCGGGCAAGATGAAAAACGAAAAATTAGACGGCGACCAGGAGCTGATCGCTCAGGGCATCGGCAATATCCTAATTCCTTTTTTCGGCGGCGTTCCTGCAACAGCGGCCATCGCCCGCACCAGCGTGGCGATTAAATCCGGGGCGCAGACCCGCATCGCAGGCATCGTGCACGCCATCGTTTTAATGCTGTCCATGTTCCTGCTGGCGCCCGTCATGTCGCAGATTCCGCTGTCGGCCCTGGCCGGTGTGCTGCTGGTTACGGCCTGGCGCATGAACGACTGGGAGAATATCCGCTATATCTTCGGAAACCGCTTCCGCTGGGGCATGATTAAATTTATGGTAACCATGGCGGCGACAGTGGTTTTGGACTTAACGCAGGCCATTGTCATCGGCGTAACGCTGTCCGCCTGCTTTATCGTAATCCGCATGGCCGATATCGACGTAACCGTAAAACCGGTGGACAACAAGCGCCTGGCGCGCATCGGCATTGAAATTGACCCCCTGCCCGACCACGTGCAGGTAGCCTATATTACAGGAACGGTATTCTTCGGCTCGCTGGAACGGCTGACCCAGGCCCTGGATGGCCTCGACGCTTCGGTGCTGATTTTATCCATGCGCGGCGTTCCTACCGTGGATTTATCCGGCGTGCAGCGCCTGGTGGAAATTGTGCAAGAGTATGAAAAGCGCGGCGCGGAGGTAATGCTTGCCAGCGTGCAGCCCAAGGTGCTGGAGCTTTTGCAGCGGGGCGGCATCCACAGCGCTGTGAATGAAGCGCACGTATTTCCTACAGCGGCAGAGGCCATCGTGCACGCAGCGCAGGAACACATTGCGGCAGTTTAGTGGAAAATTGCAGGCGTTCAACAGAAAATATTTGAAACCACGGTATAAGTGTGATATACTATAAAAGTTTTAGACCTGCAAATCAGAGAGCAGCACAAGCGGGCACATGCAGGCCGGGTTCGAAAGGAACAACGGAAGGAAGACATAACACATGACAGAACATCAGAACATTATCAATATTGCGGTGATCGCCCACGTAGACGCCGGAAAATCGACGTTAGTGGATGCGTTTTTAGCGCAGAGCGGCGTATTCCGGGCAAACGAGGAGGTTGCCGACTGCATTATGGACAGCGACGACATCGAGCGCGAGCGGGGCATTACCATCTATTCCAAGAACTGTTCCGTCATGCACAACGATGTAAAAATCAACATTGTAGATACGCCGGGACACGCGGATTTTTCTTCGGAAGTCGAGCGGATTATGAAAACGGTGGATACGGTAATCCTGCTTGTGGATTCCAGCGAAGGCCCCATGCCGCAGACGCGGTTTGTCCTAAAAAAATCGCTGGAGCAGGGGTTAAACCCCATTCTGCTAATCAATAAAATCGACAAAAAAGACGCCAGAATCGACGAGGTCGTAGACGAAGTGTACGAGCTGTTTATGGATCTGAATGCCAACGACCGCCAGCTGGATTTCCCCATTCTTTACGGAATCGCCCGCCAGGGCATCGTGGTAACCGACCCGGCCGAGGTTTCGGACATCGACATCGGCGCCGGCGAGAGCAAGGTAAAAAAGAGCGCGGCAGGGCAGAACGGCCTGACGATTGCACCGCTGTTCGATGCGGTGATCGAGCATGTAGAACCCTATCCCGACCGGAACGACGAACCGCTGCAATTCCAGGTATCGACGCTGGGCTACGACGATTACATCGGCCGCTTGGGCATCGGCCGCATTACAAAAGGAACCATCCGCGCAGGGCAGACAGTAGCCGTGGCAAAGGCCGATGGTTCCATCGTGCAGCGCAAGATCAACCAGGTGTTCGTCTATCGCGGCTTAAAGCGCACTGCCGTGGAGCAGGCGGGAAGCGGCGACATCGTGGTGGTTTCGGGCATTGCGGACATCTCCATCGGCGAGACAATTTGCGACGAGAAGGACCCGCAGCCCATGGAGATGATTCACATCGAAGAACCCACGCTGTCCATGAATTTTATGGTCAATAAATCGCCCTTTGCCGGGCAGTCCGGAAAGTATGTAACCTCGCGCCACATCAAGGAACGGCTGGCCAAGGAGCTGGAGGTCAACGTGGGCCTGCTGGTAGAAGATACGGATTCCACCGACTGCTTTAAGGTATCGGGCAGAGGCGAGCTGCACTTATCCATCCTCATCGAAAACATGCGCAGGGAAGGCTACGAGCTTGCGGTTTCCAAGCCAGAGGTCATTATCCGCCGCAACGAAAAAGGAAAGAAATTAGAGCCCATCGAAGAAGTTGTAATCACCGTGCCCGACACCTATGCCGGAACCGTAATTTCCAAGCTGAACATCCGCAAGGGCATTATGAAGCAGATGGCGGGCGAAAACGGATATTCGCGGCTGGAATATCTGGTTCCTACCCGGGGGCTGTTGGGCTACCGCTCGGAATTTATCAACGATACCAGAGGCGAGGGCACCATGGTGCGCCGCTTCGACAGCTTCGACGAATACAAGGGCGAAATCCCCCAGCGTACCAACGGCGTGGCCATTGCGCAGGAGGAGGGAATTTGCACTGGCTATGCGCTGTTTAATATCCAGGAGCGCGTACAGATGTTCGTAGAGCCGGGAATAAAGGTATACGAGGGCATGATCGTGGGCATGAACAGCCGCAGCGACGACATGGTAGTCAACCCCTGCAAGGCGAAAAAGGCGTCGAACATGCGGGCTTCCGGAAGCGACGATGCCGTCAAGCTGACGCCTGCGAGAATGTTTACCTTAGAAGAAGCGCTGGAATTTATCAACGACGACGAGCTGGTGGAAATCACGCCGGACGATATCCGCCTGCGCAAGAAGCTGCTTCACGAGCTGGAGCGCCGCCGGTCAGGACGGTAGAAAAGACGCGCCGCGGACGCTGCGCTTTGCCATGGCAAAACTGTAATTTGCCGGTGGCAGGGCGGCTGCGCCTGCGGCGTTTTTTGTGCATTAGAAAACCACGCGTTGAGCGCGTGGCTGGTTTTTGCCCGTTATTTTTGTGTGCCGCCTGCATGCGGCATTTTTTTGCGCGTGCGGAATAAAAGTTCCAAGAGTTTTTTACCGTCAAAGGGAATGAGCGGGTATAGATACGAGGTTTCGGTTACGGTTTTTGTGTGCAGAAGAAGGAGAAACTCCAAAAGGAGCATGGCGGCAAGGCCGTACCATCCGAAGAGATACGAGGCGCAAAGCAGCAGCAGGCGCATGAATTTGACGGCAAAGGACAGTTCGATGCTGGGCTGCGAAAACCCGGCCAGCGCCACGACAGCCATCAGCAGGATCGCCTGGGGAATCAGCCAGCCGGAAGAGACGGAAAATTCGCCTAAAATCAGCGCACCGATGACCGAAAGAGACATACCCAGGGAGCTGGGCGTATTCAGCGAGGCCAGCTTGAGGGCGTCTATGGAGAGCTCCAGCAGAAGGAATTGAAAGAACAGCGGGATAACGTATTCCTCCTGCGGAAGGAGGAAGTTCAGCGCATCCAGCCACTGCCAGTGGAAGGGGCTTTCCGATGCAGGCACGGAAAGAAGTTCCGCAAGGCTGCCGGTTGTGGCGATTGCACCCGTGCTGCCCGAAACAGCAGCTTCCGCACGCATCCAGAAATTGAGCAGTACGCCGCCAAAGCCCTGTACTAAAAGCAGGTACAGCGGCGTCAGCAGCAGCGTAGAAAAGCCGGTCAGATTGCGCACCAGCCGAAAGTAATTGCCCGTAATCGGCGGAAAAGAGTAATCGTCGCTGTCCTGAAGAAAATCGAACAGGCCGGTGGGTAAAATCATGGCAGTGGGGCTATTGTCTACTAAAATAACGATTTTCCCTTCGGTCAGATGGGCCGCGGCCACATCGGGCCGTTCGGTGTAGCGCACCTTGGGGAAGGGATTGAGAGCGCTGGCTTTTTTACCCTC
The DNA here is from genome assembly GCA_949740445.1 of uncultured Peptostreptococcaceae bacterium. Lineage (GTDB taxonomy): Bacteria > Bacillota > Clostridia > Peptostreptococcales > Anaerovoracaceae > RGIG446. Next base: position 16,151 of record CATJIF010000082.1, read on the forward strand.
TGCGGCGGTCAGCAGCTCTACGAGGCTCTGGTCGCCTGCGGACAGCGAGTCGGTAGAATCGGACAGGCGCTGCAGCTTGCGTTTCATCAGGGCAATGAGCTGCGGGTCGGCAACACCGTCCATATAGCCGATGCAGACGTCGGCCTTTGAGGAGCGCCCGATGCTCTGAATGGAAAAAGTAAGGCGGGAATCGCGCAGCCGGCGGCGGATGAGCGCGGTGTTGAACACTAGCGTTTCTACCAGGCCGTCGCGGGAACCGCGCAGCGTTTTTTCCTTTTCCGGTTCGTCGATACTGCGGGTGGGGTAGGTGCGCAGGTCCAGCAGGAGAAAGCGGTCGAAGCCCTGGATGTAAAGGGCTGTCTGGCCCGCTAAAACGGCGTCTGCGGCCTTTTGCGGGCTGGCCTCTGCGACGACTTCCACGTAGGGAACAGCGGCGCGGGAAAATTCTTCTGCACCGGGAAGCTGCTGCAGCTGGCTTTCGGTGATTTTAAAGAAATCTGTTAAGATTCGCTGCATAACCTCGTCTTTGATAAAGCCGTCCACAAAATATAGCCAGGCGCTGCGGCCGCCGATGACGACGGTGCGCTCCACCACGTCGAAGCTCTCCGAAATCGGAAGCAGCCCGGCAAGCTGCCGCTGTAGCGGCAACGAGCTCTCCGCCTGCTTTGCCTGCATAATATCTGGCGGGATAGCCGTTGCAACGCCTGGCTGATTGGCCGGCACGGCGCTCTGCTGCCTGCTCTGTGCAATCACCTGTTTGCTCGACTTGGCTTTCGATTGTTTTTTCGATGGTTTCATAGGCACACTCCTGTCATGTAAACGATCAGAGCCGCGGTTTTTCAGCGGCTCTTTCCTATCTTATGGACAGTATGTGCAGTTTTGCGGGAATTTATTTGAGATAGCGCAGGTATTCTCCGGTGCGGAAAGCCTCGATCAGCGTAAAGGAGAGGCTCTGCACCGGAGCTTCGGACAGCTGCTCTCGCGAAAACCACCGGGCTTCTGCGATTTCCGTTTCCTGAAGCCTTAGAGCGTCGCTTCCGGAAAGCTCTGCGAAAAAGCCCAGCATTTCGATGCTGGTTAGGCCCCAGGGCTGGCTTTTATAATAGTGCAGCGCACCTAATTTCAGGCCGACCTCTTCAAACACTTCGCGGCGCACGCATTCCTCCACCGTTTCGCCGATTTCCACAAAGCCGGCAATCAGCGCGAATTTGCGGAATTCTCCCAGCCCTTTTGCTAAAAGGATGCGGTCGTTTGGCAAATCGACGACAGCAACGGCGACCGCAGGGGAAATCTGCGGATAGATGAGATTGCCGCAGGCGCTGCATTGCATGGCCCGTTCCTTCGGATGAGGTGCCGTCTTCGCACCGCAGCGCCCGCAAAAGCGGCTGCGCGCCATCCACGAGGTGAGGTGGTAGGCGACCATAATGGCGTGGGCGGTAGCGTTATCCGGCTGTTGGCGGAAAATCTGTACAGGGCAGAAGCGAAGCAGCTGACCCGAGGCACAGCGGAATGCCGGTTGCAGCTGCGAAGCGTCCTGTGGTTGCGCTTGCTGCAAAGCGGAGAAAGGGAGCTGCTGAGCAGAAACGGAGAAATACCCTGTTTCGTCGATGGAAAACAGGTATTGCGGGTTGCTATTTGCGATATGTACCTGTTCGTCTGCCGAAAAATCCGAAAGATGTGGAAAGGTAACAGAGGTATCCCCGGCGGTTACATTCAGCAGAATCTGCGAATCTTCGCAGCAGACGACAGCATCTGTTGCACCCATGGGGCGGGGGAGATATTCGTTGTGAAATACGTGAGGTGCGATATCCTGTATCATAAAAATCAGCTCCTTTTTAGAAATGAGGGCGCTTTTGCGCACAGTCGCATTTTGTAACGCAGCAGGCCCAGAAACACATACAGGCGGTTTGTGGTAGAAAAAAACCGTACATAAAATGTACGGCAACTTTTTGGAGCGGATAATGGGAGTCGAACCCACCCTTTCGGCTTGGGAAGCCAACGTTCTACCGATGAACTATATCCGCATAACGTATATAGGATACCAGAATTTTGATAGAAATTCAAGGGATTTTTAAAAGAATTTCATCTGTGTTGCACCAAAAGGAGAGTTGCGGCGGATGACAGCCATCCTTTGTCGGGCTTGCTTTTCTGTATAAGCTGTACGAGGACAACGCACTGGCGGCGGGATTGTCATACCTGCCCGCCGCCCTGTTTTGGACGTTTATTCGACTGATAAACTGGAAGTCAGTTCTCAACCGTCAGCACCTAACTCATTTAATTGCATTTCAAATTCTTGTGCAATCTTTTTATAGATAGCTCCTGGGCTATTTTTTGCGCTGCAAATCGAAAATAACCCGTGCGATTTTTTCCTGTTCCGGAGTGCTCATGTCCATAAACTGGCATCCGTATTCATACTTGGCCGGAGTCCGTTCGGCAACGCGCTGTATGCGGCAGAAGAAGAGAGACAGCTCTTTTTCGGAGGGCAGCTGTACCTTCAATAAAAGTGTATCCCCCTTGCGGTACTCGCATTTGGAGCTGATGCAGACGCCTCCTACGCTGAGGTTTAAAAGCTTGCAGTGGTCTTCCTCGAAGCTGTTATTATTGACCAGAGTTACGATGGCATTCATATTGGTACGCGGCCGGAAAAAGGCGCGGTCGTTGCTTTTGCTGATCAGCTTTAAATCCTCTACCTGCCAGAGTTTTTCTATGCTTGGGGTAACCGTCCCCTCCATGCAAATAGCTTTCGAATCCTCTTCGCTGTACCCCCGGATTTTTACGCGGATGGGTTCGAGCTTCCAGGAAGGCGCAGTCTCGATGTGGGGCTGCAGCTGGGCGCAGTTCTCGTGAATCTCCAGCAAGGTTGCCGCAAAGAGCAGCTCGTCGGTGAGCGTCGCAACCTCTACGCGCATATCAGAATAGACTTCCAGATCGTCCTCGCCCGCGGGGGTGGTGCTTGTATCAACAGTATCTTGGACATTATGCTTATTGTTTTTCTTTCCAAATAAACCAAAAAGGCCCATAACACTTCTCCTTTTCATCGTTGACGCTTGTTATTGTCATCCACTATATCATATTTTTGAGGAGAAATGACAATTTTTTTTCATTTTATATCAGAAACCTGGATTGAAAATAAACAGAAATTAACGAAATAACGATAATTATATATCGAATAAACGATAAGTCAAACTAAATGTTGCAGAGGAAGAGACAGGGCAGACTGCCAGAGCGGGAATGGAAGTGGTATCTTTTTGACGGTGCGATAGACGGTATGGTAAAATGTTCTAAAAACAGGCCGTCGTCAGGCCGCTTGCAGCAGGAAAGGAAGGATAGTATGCAGCAGATAAAATGCCCGAATTGCGGTGAAGTATTTCAGGTGGACGAATCCGGTTACGCGCAGATTGCCGCACAGGTGCGCGACAGGGAGTTTGAAAAGGAGATGGAGCGCAGGGAACGGGCGCTTGCTGAACAGAAGGAAAACGATTTGAAAATCGCCCGCATGGAGCAGGAGAGAAAGCTCAGCGATGTGGTTTCTAAAAAAGAGGCTGAGCTGGCGCAACGGGATCAGCAGCTTGCGCAGTTGAAAGCAGAGGCGGCCGCCGGCGAGGCGGAAAAGAAGCTGGCGGTTGCAGAGGCGGTTCGACAGAAAGAGGAGGAGCTTTCCGAACGTGCGGCAGAGATTTTCGAGCTGAAGAGCAGGATTTCCAGCCAGGAAAACGAAAACCTGCGCAAAGAAGAAGCCCTGAAAGAGCAGTATGAGGACAAGCTCCGGCTGAAGGACGAGCAGCTTGCCTATTACCGGGATTTCAAGGCCCGCCAGTCCACGAAAATGGTGGGAGAGAGCCTGGAACAGCATTGCCTGACGCAGTTTAACACCCTCCGGATGACGGCGTTTCCCACAGCGTATTTCGAAAGAGATACCGATGCGCGCTCGGGCAGCAAGGGGGACTTTATCTTTCGGGAGGCATCGCCGGAGGGGATAGAATTTATATCCATCATGTTTGAAATGAAAAACGAAATGGATACAACGGCGACCAAGCATAAAAATGAAGACTTTTTTAAAGAACTGGATAAGGACCGCCGGCAAAAGTCCTGCGAATACGCGGTATTGGTTTCGCTTCTGGAGATGGACAGCGAGCTGTATAACACCGGCATTGTAGATGTATCTTATCGGTACGAGAAAATGTACGTGATCCGTCCGCAGTTTTTTATCCCCATGATTACGCTTTTGCGCAATGCGGCGCTGCATTCGCTGAAATACCGGCAGGAGCTGCAGATTGTAAAAAATCAGCAGGTGGATATTCTTCACTTCGAAGAAAATATGAACGCATTTAAAGACGGGTTTGCGAGGAATTACAGGCTTGCAAGCGATAAGTTCCAGACAGCCATCGAAGAAATTGATAAAACCATTACCCACCTGCAAAAAACAAAGGATGCGCTGCTTTCCTCGGAAAACAACCTGCGCTTAGCCAATAAAAAAGCCGAGGAGCTGAGCATAAAGCGGCTGACAAAAAATGCGCCGTCGGTAAAGGAAATGTTCGACAGCGCAAAAAGCGACAGCAGCGAGGAATAGAGAGCTGCCAAAGCTGTAGCAGCAGTGTCTGCACTCCAAAGGGCGGGTATTACTCATCCAGATACGAAAATTCGTCGTCCATCACGGGATTTTCCAAATCCACAAGGCCGTCGATCAGTTCCTGCTGATGGCTGTGGCCGCTGTGAAAGTCACTGCTGGGGGCTTCGCTATCGAAAGAGGAGTCGCTTTCGGAAGACGCTTCGTCCGAAAAGGGTGCATCGCCGTAGGCGGCGGACATCGCTTCGTTGATGCTCATGCTGTATTCGTCCAGCGGATATTCCAGGCAGTCTCCGAAGTCGTAATCGTAGGCGTCGCCTCCCAGGGCTTCCAGACGGGAAAGCGCCAGCGCTTCGCTGACAGAAACCCGCATGCGTCGCCCGCTGTCGATGTGCTTAACGGCGACCTCTCCTTCCAGGGCGTACCAGTTGCGGAAACGGTAGAGCTCTTCGGTAAAGGCGCGGCGGCCTTCTTCGCTTTCCATCTGCCGGGCAAGGCCGCAGAGGCATTGGCGCAGCTGCGCCATCAGCGTGTGGATATCTACGGTAGAATCCGGCATGTGCGCTGTAATGTCGGCAAAATAATTTTGCAGAAGTTCCTGCATGGTCGCAGCAGGCACCTGCGACAGCAGCTGGAAAAAGGCATCGTAATCTACGGTCTGCTCCAGCTCGACCAGGTCGGCCAGGTGTTCGAAATAAGAAAAATCTTCGGGAGAGTCCATGTCGAGGTACTCCAGCAGTTCGTTCAGCTCCATAAAAACTCCTTTCTTCAGGCAGATGGCTCAGGCAGACGGCAGGTCGAAGCTCTTGAAGGCCACGCGGAACTCCGTCAGCTGGAAAATGCGGTTAATCATATGAACGAAGTTTTCCGACAGGTCGCTGGCATAGAAAGTGTGGTCTGTCTGCGGCTGTCCGGCCAGCAGGTTTTCGTTGTCCAGCACCTGCTGAATGCGGCCGGCGACCTCCTCCGACGGGTTGACGATGCGCAAAGAGGGATAGAGCCGCCGGAAATTATCCAAAATCAACGGGTAGTGCGTGCAACCCAAAACGAGAGTGTCGAGTTTGTAATAAGAAATGAAGTGATCCATATAATAGCGGATGGTGAGATCCATGATTTCGTTTTCGATAATCCCCTCTTCGATCAGGGGAACGAGAGCCGGGCAGGCGGCAGAATATAACTGCAGCGCTGGATTTTTCTGGTGGATTAGCGCCTCGTAGCTCTTGCTTTTGATCGTAGCCTTTGTGCCGATGATACCGATGCGGTTGGTTTCGTTGCAGGTATCGCCGATGCGATTGGCCGCCGGCTGAATTACGCCCATGATGGGCAGCTGGGGAAAGCGTTGCTGCAGGTCGCGAAGGCAGGTTGCTGTAACGGTATTGCAGGCGATTACGATCATCTTTACATTTTGCTGAATCAGAAACGCGGCAATCTGCCTCGCAAAGCCGCGGATGGTTTCGGGGCTCTTCGAGCCGTAGGGCGTGCGCGCAGTATCGCCAAAGTAAATAATCCGTTCGTTGGGCAGGGCGCGCATCAGCGGTGCGATGCAGGTCAGCCCGCCCAGGCCGGAATCGAAAAAGCCGATGGGTCTGTTGTCCATAAGCGTATCCTCTAAAATTCCTTTCTCTGCCGGAGCGTGGCAGATGGCTGCTGTGTGTATGTCCGCCATAGTTTTGGCCGCCGGCAGTTCGTAGTAAATTATATTATCAGAGATCGAAATATTTGTCTATGGAAGGCGGGTAAAAAAGGGCTCAAATTCTTGGCAAACATTGCCGGTTGTGATAAGATGAATTGAATCCCGCAGGCGGGCAACGGCGCGGTGGCGCATAGTGCGGGGCTGTTTCGGGAACGATAAGCGGCAGGCAGAAAGCCGCAAGCGAAACAGCAGGCCGGGCGCGGGGCACAAAACCGCCGGGGTTTTTCGAAAGGAAAGGGTGAAATAACGATGGGAAGCGAAAAAAAGCAGAAGCAGAGAAGCGAGATTCCGCAGAAATACAAATGGGATATTGAAGATATGTTTTCGTCGCAGGCGCAGTGGGAGGCAGCCATGGAGCAGGCGCTTTCGCAGGCCGAGGGATTTGTGCAGCTTGCGGGGCATATCGGCGAGAGCGGGCAGGCGCTGCTTTGCGCCATGCAGAAAAAAGATCAGCTGTGGCAGCTGGCAGAAAGAGTGTACGTGTATGCCCGCATGAAGCGCGACGAGGATAACCGCGTGGCGCAGACGCAGGCCATGACCGACAGGGCGCAGACCATGCTGGCGAAGATTTCCGCAAAGACCGCGTTTTTTACGCCGGAACTTTTAGAGCTTTCGGAACGCCAGGTGCAGGAGTATATGGAGCAGACGCCGGGACTTGCGATGTACCGCCACGCATTCGATGAAATCTTCCGACAGAAGGAGCACGTGCTTTCCAAGGCGGAAGAAAATATCCTGGCGCAGATGAGCGAAATCACCTCGGCGACCGACGATATTTTCACCATGCTCAACAACGCGGACATCAAATTCGGAAGCATCGAAGACGAGGAGGGGCGGCAGGTAGAGGTAACGCACGGAACTTACATCGGCCTGATGCAGTCGCAGGACCGCCGCGTGCGAAAGGATGCCTTCGACCACATGTACAGCGCCTATACGGCGCAGAAAAACACGCTGGCGACCACCTACAGCTATAACGTAAAAACCGATATCGTCGGTGCGAGAATCCGCAGATACGCATCTGCCATGGATGCGGCGCTGTCCGGCGACGACGTTCCGGCAGAAGTTTACGATAATCTGATTACGGTCATTAACGACAGCCTGCCGTTGCTGCACCGGTATATGGAGCTGCGCAGCAGGATGCTTCATCTGGAAACGCTGCACATGTACGACATCTACGTGCCTCTGGTAGAGACGCCCAAGCGCAAGGTTTCTTACGAAGACGCTCTGGCGATGATCAACGAAGCGCTTGCGCCCATGGGGCCGGATTACCTGCGTCGCATGAACGAGGGCTTTGCCGCAGGCTGGGTGGATGTCTTCGAAAGTGAGGGAAAGACCAGCGGGGCGTATTCTTTTGGAAGCTATGACAGCAAGCCGTATATCCTTTTGAACTACGACGGGCGCCTGGAAGATGTCTTTACCGTCATCCACGAAATGGGCCACTCCATGCACTCCTGCTATACCAGGCAGGCGCAGCCTTTTGTCTACGGCAGCCATTCCATCTTTACGGCAGAAGTTGCATCCACGGTCAACGAATCGCTTTTAATGCAGCATCTTCTGAACAACGCCAAAGACAAAGAAGAAAAGAAATACCTGCTCAACCTGTATCTGGAGGAATTCCGGACGACCGTATTCCGGCAGACCATGTTTGCGGAGTTCGAACGGCTGACGCACCAGGCGGCGGAGCAGGGCGAAGTGCTTACCGCCCAGTGGCTGTCCGACCAGTATTATGCGCTCAACCGGAAATACTTCGGCGACCGGGTGGAATGCGATGCGGCCATCGCCATGGAATGGGCGAGGATTCCCCACTTCTACAATTCGTTTTACGTGTATAAATACGCCACCGGGTATTCGGCAGCCACGGCGATTTCCGCTAAAATCCTCGCAGAAGGAGAGACGGCCAGAGACAGCTACATCCAGTTTCTGAAATCCGGCGAAAGCGATTACCCCATAGAACTTCTGAAAATCGCGGGCGTGGATATGAGCCGTCCGGAGCCCATAAAGCAGGCGATGGAGACCTTCCGCAGCCTGCTGGATCAGCTCGAAGCGCTGCTGTAAGCGCGGGCTGGAAACAAGGAGCATGCAGCCCATGGGAGAAGGAAAGACAAAAATCATCAATATCTTTGAAAACGACTCGCCGCTGTCCAAAGAGACGCGGCGCATATTGAAGCAGAAATTGGAGCACTGCGGCTATGCGGTAGTCCGGGAGTTTCACCCTGAGGCGGAGCTTATCATCTGCGTGGGAGGAGACGGCCAGCTGCTGCGGACGCTGCACCAGCTGAATTTTCCGGCCATCCCCTTTGTCGGTGTCAATACCGGCCATCTGGGCTTCTTTCAGGAGCTGCATCCCAACCAGCTGGACGAGTTTATTTTTCTGTACGATCAGGGGCGCTGCACGGTACAGCAGCTGAAAACAGTAAAGGCCACGGTCGAAATCGGACGAGAGGCTTTCTGCCAGCAGGGGCTGAACGAAATCGTCATCACCGGCGATCAGCTGCAGCTGATTCACCTGAATATGTCCATCGGCGACAGTTTTATCGAAAAATTCAGCGGAGACGGGCTTTTAATCTGCACGCCGGCCGGAAGCACGGCCTACAATTACGCGCTGCGGGGAAGCATCGTCGATCCGCGGCTGGATCTTCTGCAGGTAACGCCCATGGCGCCGCAGAATACCACGGCGTACCGTTCCTTTACTTCCAGCGTGCTGCTGCCGGCAAGCCTGCCCGTAACCATTTATCCGGAAAAGCGCAAGAATGCAGGCATCAGCGTAATCGCCGATTCCATCAGCCGCCACTACGACAGTGTGGATCAGATTACGGTGGAGCTTTCCGGACAAACCGTGCAGCTGCTGCGCTTTGAAAACTACGATTTCTGGCGCAAGGTAAAGAGCAAGCTGCTGTAGAAGGATAGCGCGGCAGCAGGAAGCGGCGAAGCTAGAGGCAGGCTGCAGAACGCCGCAGAGGGTGATAGTAAGCGACCAAACGTAGAGAAGCAACAGTGAAAAAACCGGGAGGGGAGGCCCGAAGGTGGAGCGAAAAGACGAACAGTTACGATTTACATATGCAGTGCAAAAGCAGGATGAAGAACTGGCGCTGCGATCTCTTCTGCGCAGGGAGTTCGGCGTATCGACGCGGCTTTTGCGGCGGCTGAAAGAAACGGACGGCGTTTTGTTAGACGGAACGCCGTCCCCGCTTTTTGCAAAGCCCCTGGCGGGGCAGGTGCTCAGCATACAGATGCCGGAAGAAAGCAGCTGGTTTGCGCCGCAGCCGGTGGAATTTGGCGTCGTCTACGAGGACAGCGACCTGCTGGCCGTGGATAAACCGCCGGGTCTGGTGGTGCATCCCACCAACGGAAAGCCCGACCACACGATGGTCAACGGCCTGGCCTACCGCATGCAGCAGAGGGGCGAGCAGTACAAGATACGGCTGGTCAACCGGCTGGATATGGATACCTCCGGCCTGTGCATCGTGGCGAAGAACAGTTATTGCCAGGATTTTCTGATGAAGCAGATGCAGAAAAACCAGGTAGAAAAAACGTATCTGGCCTTTGTAAAAGGCACGCTTACCGGTGCGGGAACCATCGACCTGCCCATCGGCCGAAAGCCGGGCGACCCCTGGCGTCGGGCGGTAATCGAGGGCGGCTCGCCTTCGATAACGCATTACCGCAGCATCGCGACGTTTGAAGCGGACGCCAGCCTGGTGGAGCTGCGCCTGGAAACGGGGCGGACCCATCAGATCCGCGTGCATTTATCGCATATCGGATATCCGATAATTAGCGACCGGTTATACGGCAATCCGATGCCGGAGCTGATCGGCCGCCAGGCCCTGCACGCATGTCGCATGTTCCTTCGCCATCCGGCGACAGGGGAGACGGTGCGGCTTGAGGCTCCGATGCCGCAGGACATGCAGCAGCTCCGGGCGCGCCTGGGCAGGGAATATCCGGAATAAAACAGGAACAAAAAAGAAATCACCTTCATACTATGGAAAGAACCATAGAGGGAGGTGATTTTTTTGAGCGAAGAATATACGAAGCAGTGCAGCGACGGCTGTTGCCAGCCACAGAGGCCACCGAGGCCCCTGCCGCCCTGCGATCCCTGCGAGCCGTGCAATTCCTGCAGCCCGTGCGGGCCCTGCGATCCCTGCCAGGAAAAGAATGAATGGGAAACGTGGCTTCCGATTCTGGTAATTCTCTTTTTCCTGTGCGGCGGTTTCTCCAGCTTTGGCTTTGGCGGAGGACAGGAGAACGGATGCGACAATGGCAGCGGAGGGGGTTGGACCTGGATTCTGCTACTTATCCTCCTGTTTTGTTTCTTCGGGAACGGAAACGGGAACGAAGGAAGAGGCGGCTTCTTAGGCGGTCTGTTCTGAGCCACATAAAAAAGCTGCCGGTGCGGTGCCTTTGGCCGTACCGGCAGCTTTTTGCGTACAGGAAAGCCACGCTCTGGATGCGCGGCTGGTTATTTGCCGTGCCCTTATGCCAGCACTGCCGGAGAGGCTGCATTTTCCTGATCGATGAGAGGGGCGACAAACTGATAAATGTAGCTTTGCAGCTGTTCCCTGCTCAGATCGCAGTCGCGGCGGAACCACTGGCGTATGATGCCTACGATGCCGTAGGTGATAAAGTAGCTGGCATAAAGCAGCTTCTGCGTAGAGGCGTCGATGGACAGCTGGCTGCGGACTTGCAGGCCCTTTTCCTGTAGAATATGCGCCATGCCGCGGACCATGGCATCGCTTTGGATGTTGAGGAGAAGGCAGCGGAATAACGTGCGGGATTCTTCGATGTAATTGACAATGTGATCGACGATCCGCCGCAGGGATTCTTGCTTCTGCTGAGGCTGAAAGACATCTATGGTCTGTTCGATATCGTTTAAGACATCGATATAGATGCTCTCCAAAAGCTGCTCGGTAGAATCGTAGTGCAGATAAAAGGTGCCGCGGTTGAGATCCGCCCGGTCGGTAATGTCCCTTGCGGAAATTTCGGAAAAGTCCTTTTCTTGCATCAGGGATAGCAGCGCGTCGCGCAGCATGCGCCGCGTGCGGAGGATGCGCCGGTCTGTTTTGCGGGCGCCCTGCGCTTCGGGAGCCGCCGCTTTTTCTGAGGACTTTGGCTGTGCTGCTGGTTCGGCGGGCCTGGGTTGGGCCGCTTTTTCTTTGGTTGTGTGCGTCATGTGAAAACCTCCTGAATCTGATGAATAATCATCAAAAACTGCCTGTATGTTCAATATAAAAAAACCTCTTGAGTATTTGCTTTTCGTTGATTATAATACACAGTACAAATATAATCAACAATTTTCTTTTAATAAATTATTTTTGACAAACGAGGTAATGATGAATTATGGAAAAATGTATTGAAACAATGGCGGGATTTATTGTAGACCGGGGCAAAGCCATCGAGAAGACATTTATTCTCGTTTTGCTGATTAACCTGGTTATGGCTCCCTTTGTACAGGTCAATTACGATCTGGCGAAATATCTGCCCAAGACCGTGCAGTCCGAACAGGGGTTGATGCTGATGGAGCAAGAATTCGGCTATCCGGGAACAGCCCGGCTGATGCTGGAGAATGTAACGCTCTATCAGGCGAAATCCGTAAAGGAGCAGATCGAAGAGCTGCCACAGGTAGACCAGGTGCTGTGGTGCGATACGGTCAGCGACATCTACATGGCGGAAAGCTACATCGACTACGAGGATATTACCGATTATTATAAAGACCGTTGCGCTGTGATGGACATTACTTTTGTCAACGGCGATACGGAAAAAGTAACGCACAAGACGCTGGATAAAATCAGGGAAATCGCAGGAGAGGGCAGCTACCTGGTGGGGAACGCCGCCCAACAGCAGGCGCTGCAAGAAAACCTGGCGCGGGAGATCAAGCTGATTATGGGAATCGCCTGCGCGATGATTCTGCTGATCCTGGCTCTTACCACTACCTCGTGGTTCGAGCCGGTGCTCTTTTTGGCAGTGATGGGCGTTGCCATCCTCATCAATGAAGGCACGAATATCATATTCCCTCACATCTCCTTTATGACAAAGAGCGTAGCAGCCATTTTGCAGCTGGCAGTTTCCATGGACTATTCCATCTTTCTGCTGCATACGTATCTGCGCAGAAAAATGTACTGCGAAGAGGAACGCCAGGCCATGCGGCAGGCCATCAAAGAATCGGTCAGCTCCATTTTAGCCAGCGGGGCAACGACCATCATGGGCTTTTTGGCGCTGTCCTTTATGAGCTTTTCCATCGGCTTTGACATGGGGCTGGTGCTGTCCAAAGGCATTGTCATCAGCCTGGTAACCGTGCTGTTTCTCATGCCGGCGCTGATCCTGCGCTTTGAAGGGCTGATTTCCAAAACCAGGCACAGGAGCTTTCTTCCGGACTTTGCGCTGTTCAGCAAGGGCGTCTATCGTATGCGCCACGCGATTTTCGCTATCGTTTTAATCGTAGCCATCCCCTCGTATGTGGGGCAGGGCATGAATACCTTTACCTACGGCACCAGCGCTGTCTCCGGCGGCCCCGGAACGGAGCTTTACGAAAACGAGCAGATCATCAACGAAAAATTTGGCAGGAGCAACCTGATGATGGCCATTCTTCCCAACGAGGGGTTCCTGGCCGAGCGGCAGTTCGCCGACGAGGTAGAAGCGCTTTCGTATGTCAAAAGCGTAACGTCGCTGGCGCAGACCCTGCCGGATGGGGTTCCGGAAAGCATACTGCCGCGCAGCGTTACGGGCCTGCTGCACACCGACGATTATGCGCGGGTTCTGATTAAGACGGCAACGAAGGACGAAAGCGAGCTGGCATTTGCAGCATCCGACAAGATCCAGCAGATCATGCGCCGCCTGTATCCGGACGGGGCGTACTTAGTGGGCGTAACGCCGACCACGCAGGACATTAAGGCGACTATTAACGCCGATTACGGATTTGTCAATTTCCTGTCGCTTTCCGCTGTGGCGGTGGTGGTACTGTTTGCCTTCAAATCACTGATTATGCCGGTTTTAGTGCTGATTCCCATCGAACTTGCCATATTCATCAACATGGTAATCCCCTATCTGACCGGCCAGAAACTGATCTTTATGGGATATCTCATCGTCAGCTGCATCCAGCTGGGTGCTACGGTGGACTATTCAATTCTGCTATCCAACCACTACGTAGCCAACCGCGAAACCATGGAGAAAAAAGAAGCGGCCATCGAGGCGATCCGGCTGAGCACGCCATCCATACTGACCTCGGGGCTGATTGTAACGATTGTAGGTTATATGTTAAACGTTATCTGCACCATACCGGCCATCGGCGACATGGGCCATCTGATCGGCCGGGGAGCGATGCTCTCCATGCTGATGGTGCTGACGATGCTTCCGGCGCTGCTGGTCTATTTCGATAAGATCATTACAGGACGGTTCGGAAGCCTGGGGAATTTCTTAAAGCAGCGCAGGAAGCAGAGACAAGAGCATAAAAAGGAAAAGAACGGGCAAAGAGCGGCAGAGGAGGCGGCATAGGCAATGGAACGGAGAACAGAAATGCAGAATAAAAGGATCGGACAAAGAACAGAAAAACGGAATGCGTGCGGCCAGCACCTGCCGCACTCGCTGCAGCGCCTGACGGCAACTGCTTTGGCGCTGGGAATGGCGTTTGCACAGCCGCTTTGCGCCGTCGCAGCAGCGCCCGGCGTTACGGTAGATGAGGCGGTATACATCAACGCGGATTACTACGGCGGCCTGCAGGACACTACGGTCGTAAAGGGGTGCAATACCAATGGGTTGACCGAATTTGTGGATTACGGAAACTACGTCTCAGTCAACAATATGAGCGACCGGACCTCGCCTGTCATCAACGGCGATGCGATTAAGTGGACGGTGGGCGAAGATACGAAGCGCTTTTATTTCTCCGCCGAGCCCAAAGAACCGATACAGCTGCCGTGGCTGTTCGATGTAAGCTACCGCAGAAACGGCGAACCGGCCAACCCGGCGCAGCTTGCCGGCGCAGATGGCCTGATCGAAATTGAAATCCGCACGCAGCTCAACGAGAGGGCGTCGGAATACTACAAAAAGAATATGTTGCTTCAGGTCGTGGTGATGGCTGACATGGAAAAGGTCAACAGCATAAAGGCGCCGGGAGCGCAGCTGCAATCAGTGGGCAAAAATACCATCGCCCTGTTTATGGGCCTGCCCGGCGAGGAAAACACCTACACCGTGCAGATCGGAACCGACAGCTTTGAAAGCGCTGGCGTCATTATGACCATGGTGCCGGCAACCGCCTCGCAGCTTTCGGAAATCAAGGGAATCAAAGAAACCATGGATAAGGCCGAGGAGGCGGGCGATGCGCTGTATTCGGGAATCAACGCCATGCTTTCCGCTGTGGCGGACATGAAGCCAGGGCTTTCGCAGGTGAAGGAAGGCGTTGCGGACTTAAACGAGGCCAGAAAGCTGACTGAGCCCAGAATCGACAGCGTGCTGGACAGCGTGGATGGCGTAATCGCATCCGTTGCGGAAGCCTCCGAAAGCCTGCGGGCCACCGGGGAAAATTTAGAAGATGCAGAGGACGACTTAAACCAGCTGGGCGCGCGGCTGCGTTCCGCCCGGCGGCAGATTTCCAGCGTTACCGACGAAATGGACGACGTGGAAGACGATCTGGACGACCTGCTGACAGAATATATGGAGAATTTTGTAGAGGAGCAAGTAAAGAACAATGCAACTCTGATGGGAGAAATCACCTCGCAGGTGAAAGACCAGGTGAGCGGCGAGCTGACAGCTATGGCGCAGAAAATGGCCGTGGAGCAGGCGGGCGGGCCAGAAGCCTTTGCGCAGCTTTCCGAAGAGGAACAGGCGGCGCTGGTTATGGGATGCCTTGCCAGTATTGACAAAGATACGAAAGACGAGTTGACAGAAAAAGCGGAGGCCAGCGCGAAAAAGAGCATCTTGACCGAAGAGCGCCTGCGCAAGGAAATTCCGTACTATGCGAACGTAAAGAAACTGCAGAGCTCCTTAAAGAACCTGTCTTCGGAATTGAAGGATGCCGGCGACGATATCGAAGGGCTGATGTCAGCTACGGCAGCCGTTACAGGAAGCGCTTCGGCCAGCATAAAGGATGTCCGCGATACGCTGCACAAGACCTCGGCGCTTTTGGACAGCGCCGGCGGGCTTCTGACACAAACGCAGGAAATGGTTCGGGAGAGCCGGCCCTACGTCAGCTCCGGCAGCGAAAAGGGCATGGAAGGCATGATTTCTACGCTGGATCTCACCATGAACGCGCTGGACAGCACCGGGGCAGTAAAAAATGCAAATCACACGTTAAAGCGAATCATCGACGATGAAATGGATGCGCTGCGCGAGGATAACCAGCTTCTGGAAATCGACCCGGAGGCGGCAATTGTGTCCTGCACCTCGCAGCGCAACGGCAGCCCCAATACGCTGCAGATCATCGTCCGCACCCACGAGATTTCCGAAGAGGATCAGGCGGCAGTCATCGAAGACCTGGAAACAGAAGACAAAGAGGCGACGCCGTTTCAGCGCATGATCGCGATTTTCAAAAAAATTGCGCAGGCGGTGCGCAGCGTATTCGATGTGGAAGCGTAGCGGCTGCCTGCATTCAAAGGAATCCTCGCAGACTAAAACCGGAAACCCGCAAATCCAAAAACCCGGTGGTTGAACCCGGCGGCGAAGTATGGTAATATAAAATTTAATGGATTGCCCGATAAGAATTCTAAGGAAGGCGGAGAATAAAAGAATGAAGATTCTGTTGACCACGTTGAATTCCAAATATGTGCACTCCAATCTTGCGCTGAAGTATCTGTATGCGGTGGCCCAGGACTGGAGCCCCCAGGTCGAGCTGAAAGAATTTACCATCAACCATCCGTTGGATTATGTCTTTGGGGAAATCCTGCGCGGCGAATACGATGCCGTCTGTTTTTCCTGCTATATCTGGAATATTCGGCAGATCTGCGAGCTTGCAGAGCAGATAAAGCTGGTCCGGCCGCAGGCATTTATCGTTTTGGGCGGGCCGGAGGTCAGCTTTGGGACGCAGCGGTTTTTAGAGAAGCACTGGTGGGCGGATTTCGTCCTGATGGGCGAAGGAGAAGGCGTATTTTACCGCTTTTTAGAGCAGCTGCACAGCCCAAAGCCGGATTTTGGCAGCGTGGCGGGCCTCGCATGGCGCAGTGCGGAGATTACAGTCAATGCGCTGGCGCCGCCGCTGAAAATCGAATCCATTCCCTTCCCCTACGAATATCTGCCGGCGGAAGAGGATAAGGTTCTGTATTACGAATCTTCGCGGGGCTGCCCGTTTCGCTGCGCCTACTGCCTGTCCTCCGTGGACCGGGCAGTCCGGGCGCTTTCGCCTGTCCGGGTGGAAAGCGAGCTGAGTTATTTTATATATAAAAAGGTAAAGCAGGTTAAATTCATCGACCGCACGTTTAATTACGACAGCGACCGCTGTCAGCACATTCTGAAATACCTGATGGATCACGATAACGGCGTTACAAACTTTCACTTTGAGCTGTGCGGTGATCTGATCGACGAGGCGACCATAGAGCTTGTGAAGTGTGCAAGGCCGGGGCTGTTTCAGTTTGAGATCGGCGTGCAGTCCACGAACGAAGAGGTCTTGCGCCGCTGCGGAAGGCACTGCGATTTTGAACGGCTGTCGCAGGCGGTGCGAAAACTTGCCGGGCCGGGGAACGTACACCTGCATCTCGACTTGATTGCAGGGCTTCCGGGAGAAGATGACATCAGCATAAAAAAGTCCTTTAACGATGTGTACCGGTTAAAGCCGGATGCGCTGCAGTTGGGCTTTCTGAAGGTGCTGAAAGGTTCGCCCATGGCGGATGTGGCGGAGGAATACGGCATTATCTACCGGCCGCAGCCACCGTATGAAATCCTCGAAAGCGATGCGTTATCCGCGGACAGCCTGGTGCGGCTGAAAATGGTAGAAACCGTGCTGGACCTCTACTGGAACCGCGGAGGGTTTCGCCGGGCGCTGAACGTTATGACCGACCGGCGCTACCTGGAACCCTTCGACTTTTACCAGCAGTTTGCCGGCTTTTATTACCTGAAAGGCTACCAGCACCGCTCGCATAAAAAAGAGGACCTTTACCGGATCTTCGATCAGTTTGCCCGATGGAGAGAGCAAAACGGCGGCGAACCGGGCGAAGCTTGTGAGCTTCGCGACCTGCTGCGGCAGGATATGCGCGATGCGCTCAATCCGGAGGCCATTAAAAAATTCGAACGGAAGGGATGGGAGCTTTCATGCTGAAACAACCGGGGCGCGTTGGCAGCTACCTGACAAAATACGCGGATTCGCTGGTATTCGACCAGTTTCAGGACAAATATCTGCGGCGGGAAGGTCTCGCCGATTTTATGCGGGGGGTCCCCGTGCCGCTGCGCACGGAAGATGTGGTGGATTTTCACGGCAAGCAGGGTTTGCAGGTGATGAACGTGGCGAAGAATATGATTCGCATCATCGGCATCAACCCGGAATTTCCCTATGTGGAGCCGTATTTGAAATACATTCGGAAATACTTCGATAGCCGCGTGGCCGAGGCAGTAATCCACGACGGCGAACAGCGAGCGCAGAGAGGCGATACGGAAGAGGCGCTGATTTATTTCCGGGCAGCGCTGCTGCTTTGCGAAAACAATCCGTATGCGCTCTACGATTACGGGCTGGCCTGCCGCAAATTGTACGAAGCTGGCGAGGAAGGGACGCAGCAGGAAGAGGCGCCCCTGCTGCCGGAGGCCTACCGGGGGGCGCTGAAGGCAGATTCCATCCAGGCATTTGAAGAGCTTGCAGTCAGCTGCCCGGATTTCTTTCCGGCTTACTATTACCTGGGCTACATCTACTTAAATATGGGGCTATACACCAAGGCACAGCTGGCGTTTCAGACGTTTTTGCAGCTGTCAAAGCAAGAGGGGCCAGGCGGGGATGGCGCAGGGCAGGCCAAAACGGTTGCCGGCGACGCAGATATGCACATACCAGTGGAGCCAGGGGTGCTTGCGCAGCAGAGAATCGAGGTGCAGCAGAGAATCGACCAGCTTTCTGTACCGGTCCGCATCGAAGGCGGGATCAACCACATCCTGGCTGGCCGGCTCGATGCCGGCCTGCGGATTCTGGAACCTTGCTGTGGCGGGCCCTGCGACCAGTGGTGGCCGCTGCACTACTATCTGGGCATTGCCTATGCGCAGTCGGGGCGCAGCGACCTGGCGGAAGCGCAGTTCCGGCGGACGCTGCAGCTGAGCCCTTCGCATACGCAAACCATGCAGGAGCTTGTAAATATCTACGAAGCGCGGGGCGACCGGGATATGAGCGAAAAATACAGAAATAAAATAGCACTGATTCAAAGAAACGCGGAACAGACGGACGAGGCAAAATAACAGGCGGGGCCGTGAGAAGCGCGGGAAAGTAACGAGAGGTAACAGATGGAAAACAGGCATTTACTGACCGGAAACGAAGCGGTGGCCAGAGGCGCTTACGAGGCGGGGCTGGTGTTCGCTTCGGCGTATCCGGGCACACCCAGCACGGAAATTCTGGAGACGCTGGCAGCGTATAAGGATTCGCTGTACTGCGAATGGGCGCCTAACGAAAAAGTGGCGCTGGAGGCAGCCATCGGCGCTTCCCTTGCCGGCGGACGGGCGCTGGCGGCGATGAAGCACGTGGGCGTCAACGTGGCGGCAGACCCGCTCTTTACGGCGGCCTACACCGGCGTCAATGGTGGATTGATTCTGGTCTCTGCTGACGACCCGGGGCAGCACAGCTCGCAAAACGAGCAGGACAACAGAAACTACGCAACGGCGGCCAGGCTCCTGATGCTGGAGCCTGCGGACAGCCAGGAAGCCAAAGACTTTACGAAACTAGGGCTTGCGCTTTCCGAGCGCTTTGATATGCCGGTGATGCTGCGCATGACTACCCGCGTATGCCACAGCAAGAGCACCGTCACCTTCGAAGAGCGCGGCGAGATTTCCATCAGGCCCTACGAAAAAAACATCGCTAAGTATGTAATGACGCCGGCAAACGCCAAAGTAAAGCGGGCGAAGCTGGGCGGGGCGATTCAGGCGATGACCGAGTATTCCAACAGCTGCGACATCAACCGCGAAGAGATCAACGGCACGGACATCGGCGTCATCAGCGCTGGTGTGGCTTATCAGTACGCCAAAGAGGTATTTGGGCCGGAGGCATCGTATCTGAAGCTGGGCATGACCTATCCCATGCCCATGGAGAAAATCCGCGCCTTTGCTTCGAAGGTAAAAACGCTGTACGTGGTGGAGGAAATGGACCCGTACATGGAGCGTCAGATCCGCGAGGCAGGCATTGACTGCATCGGCAAAGACGTAATCCCCGAATACGATGAGTTGAACCCCGATATCATCCGCAAGGCGGTGTTCGGCGAAGAGGCGCCGGCGCTGCACTCGGACATGAAGGCTGTGGTGCGGCCGCCCGCACTGTGCGCCGGATGCCCGCACAGAGGCTTTTTCTACGCGCTTTCCAAGCGCAAGAACGTGATGGTGACTGGCGATATCGGATGCTATACGCTGGGAGCGGCGCCGCCGTTAAACGCCATCGACAGCGTGGTCTGCATGGGCGCATCCATCAGCATGGGGCACGGCGCAGCCAAGGTCTTTCAGCAAAGCGGCACGGATACGAAAGTGGTGGCAGTCATCGGCGACTCTACGTTTTTCCATTCCGGGATTACGAGCCTGATCGACGTTACCTATAATAAGGGTGTTTCGGTTTCGGTGATTATGGACAACCGCATTACCGGCATGACCGGCCACCAGCAGAACCCCGGCACAGGGCTGACGCTGATGGGCGAGCCGGCGGTGGAGGTGGATATTCCGCTGCTGTGCCAGGCCATCGGACTGAAAAAAGAAAATATCTACATCGTCAATCCATTAAAGCTGACCGAGGTAGATGAGGCGCTGGATGCGGCTCTGACAAAGGAAGAGCCCTGCGTTATCATTACCAAGTGGCCCTGCATTTTGAAGAAGTTTACGCAGGAGGATAAAGCAGCCTTCGACCTGTCGAAAAAGAAGTGCGAAATCGACCAGGAGGCCTGCAAAAAATGTAAAATATGCGTTAAGACCGGATGCCCTGCGATTTACTCCGGCGATGTCATCTCGATTAACGGCGATACCTGCACAGGCTGCGGCATCTGCATGCAGGTGTGCCCGTTCGATGCGATCAAGGAGGTAAAGTAGATGAAAGAAACGAAAAACATACTGCTGGTCGGCGTCGGCGGGCAGGGTACGATCCTGGCCAGCAAGATTTTATCGGCAGGACTTTTGAGCGCTGGCTACGATGTTAAAATGTCGGAAATCCACGGCATGTCCCAGCGGGGCGGAAATGTCAGCACGCAGATCCGCTTTGGCGAAACCGTATATTCGCCCATCATCGGGCGGGGCGAGGCGGATGTGATTGTGGCCTTCGAGACAATGGAAGCGCTGCGCTGGATCGAATACCTCAAGCCCTCAGGAAAGATGGTAATCAACGACTTCGAGATCCCTTCGGTTCCCATCCAGATGGGAGCGGCAGAATACCCGAAGGGCATTTTAGAGGAACTTGCGGCAAAGGCCGATGTATCGGTATTCCGGGCAGGGGCCATCGCAGAAGGGCTGGGCAATTCCAAAACCATGAATATCGTCTTGCTGGGCGCTCTGGTCAAGGTGCTGAACATGCCGGAAATCGACTGGGAGCAGGCGATTTGCAGCAATGTAAAGCAGGGCTTTGAAGAGATCAATATCAAAGCCTTCCGCGCAGGAGAAGCGCAGGTATAGCAGCGGATGTACCGCATACTGTCATACAAATAAAACTGCAGCGCGCAGGGGAGTTTTGCTTGCGCGCTCTGTTTTTATTTAAACGCAGGTTTTGCAGGAAAAAGGGGGATGAAAGGTGAAGAATAAAAAGCGGCAGGAGGCGCTGCAGCTGGCAAAGGAAGAAATCAGGCAGAATAAGAGGACTGCCGCCGTATATATTGTGCTGCGCACGCTGGTTATTTTAACGATGATCGCGCAGGTGTTTAACCGGGACTGGAACAGCGTATTTCTGTGTATTCTAACGCTGATTTTGTTTTTAATTCCTATGTTTATCGACCGCCGGCTGCACATTGAGCTGCCTAACACATTGGAGATTATCATCTTGCTGTTTATCTTTGCGGCAGAGATTTTAGGGGAAATTCACGAATATTATCTGCTGTTTCCCAGCTGGGACAGCCTGCTGCATACGATCAACGGCTTTTTGATGGCAGCCATAGGGTTTTCGCTGATCGACATCCTCAACGAAAGCGACCGCTTTTCCATCAAGTTATCGCCGCTGTTTGTAGCGATTGTATCGTTTTGCTTCTCCATGACTGTGGGCGTTCTCTGGGAGTTCTTCGAATACGGGATGGACTGCTTTTTTCTTACGGATATGCAAAAGGATACCGTAATATCGTCGATTACCTCGGTTATGTTCGAGCCATCCGGAAAG
Source organism: uncultured Peptostreptococcaceae bacterium (assembly GCA_949740445.1). Taxonomy (GTDB): domain Bacteria; phylum Bacillota; class Clostridia; order Peptostreptococcales; family Anaerovoracaceae; genus RGIG446. The sequence continues at coordinate 37,841 of CATJIF010000082.1, forward strand.
AATATTCCCATAACCATACCGGTGGAAAGCGTGGTGGTCAACGGGCAGGTATGGAATTACGGCGGCTATATCGACATCGGCCTGCACGATACGATGATGGACCTTTTCGTTAATTTTATAGGTGCTGTGGTGTTTTCCATCATCGGCGTATTCTATATTAAAGGAAGAAGCAAGGGAGGATTTGCCACCCGGTTTATTCCCAGGAGAAAGACAAAGGCGGAAATTCAGCAAGACGAAGAATTGGTGCGCCAGCTAAAGGAGGCTGTAAAAAGGGAGCGGAGAGATTCGAAGAAACGTGAATAGACAGCAAAGATAAAGGAAATGCTAAAGGCGGAACATCCGATGCCGCCGGTTTCTTTTAACAACCGGCGCACTAGAGAAACGCACGTGGGGCGGTACTGTAAAAAGCATTGCGAAGGTACTGCGAAAAAGCACTGTGCACAGAAAGAGAGGAACCGCCATGGAGGAAAACCGCACAACAGGTACAGTCGATATGTTTGCAGAGAAAGGCAATGTGCAGGCACGCGCAGACGCTGCTCTGGTTGATGAAGCAAGCGCGAGATTTCTGGAAAGCGAGGATGTCTGGGATGCCAAGAGAAATCTCAGCGGACCGCCGCCTCAAAGCCGGTCGGCTGCCAGCATCGGCGACCAGACCCCTGTGGAGCGCTTCCGCACGTTTCCCCTGGCAAACAGCGCGTCAATTGAAGGGGCAGCAGAAGAAGCCATTCCAGACTTCGAAGATGTGAAATTCGTAAAGGAATGGGGCGACGAAAACGAAAAATAGGCAAGTCGGCCGGCGCATACCCGGCCGGCTTTCCAATGCGAAAAAGGCTTGCGGATAGGCGGCCAGATGGAGATGCTGTCCGATGTCCACCGGATCGGTGCCGGCGCCGAATCTGTGGCCGGCTGGCAGCGGCAGCAGCGAAGGGCAGAAAAAATCATGGCAGCAGACAAGAGACATCCGGCGGCACTGCTGGAAAAAACCCAGAAAAGAAAAAATAATTAAAAAAGGCCTTGACACAGCACGGGGAAATCGAATATAATAATAAATGTCGCTGGACGACTGGTATTCCAAGGTAGCTCAATGGTGGAGCACTCGGCTGTTAACCGATAGGCTGTGGGTTCGAGCCCCACCCTTGGAGCCATCTATAAAAAGGTCCGACGAAGCGAAAGCACCGAGGGCAGCAAGCTTCGGCAAAGCAGCGGAGATTTCCGTGCGGAGCAGTGCAGATGCCGGAGTGGCGGAATAGGCAGACGCACAGGACTTAAAATCCTGCGATCCTCACCGATCGTACCGGTTCGACCCCGGTCTCCGGCACCAATTTCATAACACGACATCGCGGGGTGGAGCAGTTGGTAGCTCGTCGGGCTCATAACCCGAAGGTCATAGGTTCAAATCCTATCCCCGCAACCAAAAACATTGAAAAACAGCTGTTCTCAGAAAATGGAGAGCAGCTGTTTTTCTTTGCATTCCATCGGAAACGCAATCAATCCTTTGGCATCTTGCGCGAAGCAGAGGCAGTTGTATATCTGGGATAAAGGAGAAGAGACATGAAACAATACGTTGTCGATGCATTTACCGACCGCCTATTTCACGGCAATCAGGCAGCTGTCTGCATTTTGGAGCGGTGGCCCAGCGAGGCGCTGATGCTGGACATTACAAGGGAAAACAACTTTTCTGAGACCGCCTTTGCCGTCCGGGAGGGCGAAACATACCGCCTGCGCTGGTTTACGCCCGGCGGGGAAATCGACCTGTGCGGCCACGCTACGCTGGCCTGTGCTTTTGTATTGATGAACCATTATGAAACCGAAGCAAAACGCATTGTATTCGATACGCTCAGCGGCGAGCTGATCGTAGAAAAGCAGGGGGATCTCTACGAGATGGACTTTCCCGCCTACCAGTTACAGCCGGTGGAGGTAACGCAGCAGATGATCGAGGCGCTGGGAAAAGCGCCGGTAGAAGCCTACATGGGTAGGGATTTGCTGTGCGTCTTCCGGGAGGAAGCAGAAATTCACTCGCTAAGCCCCGATATGGATAAAGTCAAGGCGCTGGATGGCCTGCTGCTTCAGGTGACTGCCCGCGGTTCTGACTGCGACTGTGTATCGCGCAGCTTTGCACCAAAGCTTTCTGTAGCAGAAGACCCGGTTTGTGGCTCCGGCCATTGCCACATCGCCCCCTATTGGGCGGGTAAGCTGCGGAAACAGCGCATCGTAGCCCACCAGGCATCGAGACGGGGCGGTATGCTGTATTGCCGCGTAGAGGGCGACCGGGTAAAGTTGGCGGGCAAAGCCGTGCTGTTTTCGGAAGCGGAGATCAAATTGTAAAGAAAATGAAAGCCCATACGCCTTCTTGCGAAAAAAGAAAATTAGGTATTTACAAGCGCCTGCTTTCGTGGTATTATCTTATTGTTGTGAGAACGATAAGCAGGCATGGCGGAATTGGCAGACGCGCACGGTTCAGGTCCGTGTGAAGGTTCCTTCATGGAGGTTCGAGTCCTCTTGCCTGCACCACAGAG
>CATJIF010000083.1 GCA_949740445.1 uncultured Peptostreptococcaceae bacterium
AAAGCCATGCAGGCAAGCGATCCCAAGCAGGCGCTGGCAAATCTGGATGTGGTGATGCCAGAAACCGTATTACATTCAGTGTTTGAAGATTTGAAAACGGAGCATCCGCTGTTATCTCACATTCAATTTACACCCACCGGTGCTGCCATCAAGATGCTGCTCAATACCAACGGACGACAGGAAGCGCAGTGGGGGCAGCTGTGCGACAAAATCATCAAAGAAATTCTGGCCGGCTTCAAGGAAGTGGATACGGGACTACAGAAGCTGTCGGCATTTTTGCCGGTGTGCAAAGCCATGATCGACCTGGGGCCGGAATGGCTGGATTCCTTCATCCGTCAGGTACTGTACGAGGCATTAGCCAATGGCCTGGAAGCTGGGATTGTAGCCGGCGATGGAAAAGATAAACCCGTGGGAATGAACCGAAACATTGCGCCCGGCGTGGCTGTGGTGAATGGCGCTTACCCGGAAAAGGAAGCGATTGCCGTGGCCAATCTGGATGTGAAAACCGTGGGAAATCTGGTGTCGCTTCTGGCCGTGAACGAAAACGGGCAGTACCGGGTGCCGAAGGATGTCATCCTCATTGTAAACCCGCAGGACTATCTGCAGAAGGTAATGCCGGCGACCACGGTCATGGCACCAGATGGTACGTATCGTAACGATGTGATGCCCTATCCGATGACCGTCATCCAGAGCGCAGCCCTGAAAAAGGGCAAGGCGCTTTTGGGCATGGGATATAAATACTTCCTGGCCGCCGGCATGGACACAAACGGACGCATCGAATATTCGGATCACTATCAGTTTCTGGAAGATGCCCGCGTGTATCTGATTAAGCTGTACGCCAACGGGTTCCCTATGGATAACAATGCCTTTTTGTCTTTGGATATCTCCAAGCTGCAGCCGAAAACCTATCTGGTAACACAGCTGACCGAACAGAAGCCGTCCACCAATGCAGCGATCTCGGATTTGCGAATTGGAAGCCTGCAGCTGACGCCGGCAGTTTCCGCAGAGACCACGAC
>CATJIF010000084.1 GCA_949740445.1 uncultured Peptostreptococcaceae bacterium
ACAATTCCTGCCACAGGAGAAGAAGTGCCGCCCACAGAAGAAACACCGCAGCCGCCCAGCCATACACACAAGTGGGATGCAGCGTGGGCAAACGACGAAGGCCACCACTGGCACGAATGCACAGAAGCGGATTGCGATTCGAGCGGCAATAGCAAGAAAGATGGCTATGGAGAGCACATAGCCGGCAACTGGGTGGTAGACAAGAAAGCGACGTCGAAACAGCCGGGAAGCAGGCACAAATCCTGTACGGTTTGCGGCTATGAGATGGAAAGAGAGACAATTCCTGCCACGGGTGGAAGTTCCGGAGGGTCGTCCTCGGGCTCTTCTTCTGGAAACACCACCGTTTCTACAAACCGGAATCCAGACGGCTCGACTACAATTACCAGTACAAATAAGACGACTGGCATTGTGACAGAGACGACAAAAAAGCCAGACGGATCTGAGATTACAGTAGAAACACAGTCAGACGGCAGTAGAGAAATCGCAGTCAAGCAGGCCGATGGTATCGCCGCAACGATCCATGTGGATCAAGATGGCAGGGCGACGGCAGACGTTACCCTTCCCGGGCAGGTAGTCGGCGCAGCGCAGGAGAGCGGAAAAATCGTAAGCCTGCCGCTTCCGCCCATGGTTTCCGAGCGCGGAAACACTTCGACGGTCACTGTGCATACGGGCAGCCCGCATCCAGTAAAGGTAAAGGTTCCCGCTGTGCAGCTGTCGTCTGGAACAGTAGCAGTCATTGTCCGCGAAGATGGCAGCGAGGAGGTCATCAGGGCCTCCGTTTCCGCGGCTGACGGCATCATTGCCGCTGTTGCCGATGGGGAGATAGTAAAATTGCTGGATAACAGCAAGGACTTTTTCGATGTCAGCAGTCATTGGGCAGAAGAAGCGATCCAGTTTGTAGCGGCTCGGGAGCTGTTTTCCGGTACGGCTGCAGAAACATTTACACCCGATGCACCGATGACGCGCGCCATGGCCATGACGATTCTGGCCCATTTGGATGGGGCGGATTTGCCTGAGGGCCCGGTTTGGTATTCAGCCAGCGTGCATTGGGCGGTAGATAAGGGAATCAGCAGTGGGGAATATCCGGAACACCAGGTAACCCGCGAGCAGCTGGCGACGATGCTGTACCAATACGCAGGAAGCCCCGACACATCCAATCGGGAGCTGAGCTTCAGCGATATGGAGGAAATCAGCAGTTATGCGCGGGAGGCTGTCCGCTGGAGCGTGGAAAACGGCATTCTGAGCGGATACGGAAACGATACCCTTGCACCCGGCAGGAAAGCGACCCGCGCAGAGGCAGCAGCTATGATGATGCGGTTTATCCATGCATTAAACGAAATGCAGGTGCAGCCAGGCTCTGAAATCTGACGACACGTTTTAAAAGAATGGCTGGCAAACGGAGCAAGCGGAAGAAAGTTTCAAAATTAGGGCTTGCATTTTCGCCGCCTCTTATGATATTCTAAATACAGGAAAACCTATGAGACCGGCCTGAGGGCCGGTTTTATAGTGAGGGAAATTGAGAAAAGCTGTTGACATTGACAAACAAGTATGATACGGTTAATAAGTGACACTATGGTAAATTACGCACAGTGTGCCGTGATAAGATAGAGCAATATTCGAATGGAGGTCAGTCATGAGAGTCAAAGTTACATTAGCATGCACGGAATGCAAGCAGAGAAACTACAATACGACAAAGAATAAGAAGAACGATCCGGATCGCATCGAGCTGAAGAAGTACTGCAGATTCTGCAAGAAGCAGACCGTTCACAAAGAAACGAAATAAAAATCGGTTTGCAGACCGGTAAAACATACGTTTAGGAGAAAGATTATGGCAGATAAAAATGTAGCTGCAAAGAAACCGGGGATGGGCGCGTATTTCAAGGGCGTGCGCACGGAAATGAAAAAGGTTGTATGGCCGACAAAGAAGGAAATGTACAACTACACGATGGTGGTTATCATGACCTGCTGCGCATTTGCTCTGGGATTCTGGGTCTTAGATACCGTTTTCCTGAAGCTTCTGGAAATGGTTATCGGAGTCACTTTATAAATCGCCTTCAGGAATAAATCAAAGCACGATCCGCGTGCTGCGTTCTCTGTAAGAGGACGAGCTTTTGAGGCATGCACAGATGCCCGAAGCAGTATTTTCTGTGCGAAAAAACGAGTAAAGGAAGTCCGAAATGTCAGAAGAGAAAACAAATGTATCGGAAGCAGACGAAATGCTTTCCGAACTGACGGAAGCAGCGGATGGCAGCGATCTGAGCAAAAAAGCGAAGTGGTATGTGGTCCACACCTATTCCGGTCACGAAAACAAGGTAAAAGTCAATATCGAAAAACTGGTTGAGAACCGGGGCATGCAAGAGCTGGTTCTCAGTGTGGTTGTGCCGACAGAGGACCGGGTAGAGATAAAGAACGGACAGCGCAAAGTAAAGACAAGAAAAATATTCCCCGGCTACGTACTGGTTAAAATGGTTGTTACCAGCGAATCCTGGTATCTGGTAAGAAATACCCAGGGCGTTACCGGTTTCGTAGGCCACGGCTCCGAGCCGATCCCGCTGACCGACGAGGAAGTGCGGCGCATGGGGATTGAAAAAGTTTACATTGATCTGGATATCGAACCAGGCGACAGCGTAAAGGTGATCAGCGGACCCTTCGAGAGCTTTATGGGCGTCGTCGAAGAGGTCAACATGGACCGCCAGGTGCTGCGCGTAAAGATATCCATGTTTGGTCGCGATACTCCGGTCGAATTGGAATTCGGCCAGGTTGACAAAATATAAAGAAAGGAGAGATATCTTATGGCAAAGAAAGTCGAAGGCCTGATCAAATTGCAGATTGCGGCCGGCGCGGCAACACCGGCGCCTCCCGTAGGTCCTGCTCTCGGTCAGAAGGGCGTAAACATTATGGATTTCTGTAAGCAGTTTAACGCCAGAACCGCCGATCAGCCGGGAATGATTATTCCTGTGGTGATTACGGTATATTCTGACAGATCCTTTACCTTTGTAACAAAGACTCCGCCCGCAGCAGTTCTGCTGAAGAAGGCAGCTGGACTTCAGTCCGCTTCTGGCGAGCCGAACAAGAAGAAGGTTGCGACTCTGAAAACCGCACAGGTAGAGGAAATCGCCAAGCTGAAAATGCCCGACCTGAACGCCGCCAGCCTGGAAAGCGCTGCGTCGATGATCAAGGGTACGGCAAGAAGCATGGGAATTGTTGTAGAAGAGTAAGAGCGTGGGAGGCATTTGCCGCTAATACCACAAGGAGGTTTCACAATGCCGAAAAGAGGCAAGCAGTACAAGGAATCTGCCAAGCTGATTGACAGAGCGAACCTGTACGAAGTAGAAGAAGCGATGCAGCTGCTGCAGCAGACTGCGAAAGCGAAGTTCGACGAGACCGTCGAAGTTCATTTAAAGCTGGGTGTTGACGGCAGACACGCCGATCAGCAGGTCAGAGGAGCGATTGTACTTCCTCACGGAACCGGTAAGACAAAGAAGGTTCTGGTCTTTGCCAAGGGCCCCAAGGCTACGGAAGCAGAGGCTGCGGGTGCAGATTACGTAGGCGCAGAGGAGATGGCTCAGAAGATCCAGCAGGAAAACTGGTTCGACTTTGATGTCGTTGTAGCAACGCCCGATATGATGGGTGTGGTCGGACGTTTAGGTAAGATCTTAGGTCCCAAGGGCCTGATGCCGAACCCGAAGTCCGGTACGGTTACGATGGATGTTACCAAGGCTCTGGCAGAGATCAAAGCCGGTAAAGTCGAGTACAGACTGGACAAAACCAACATTATCCATACGCCGATTGGGAAGATTTCCTTCGGCCCCGAAAAGCTGCAGGACAACTTCAAAGCGCTGGTAGATGCCGTAATTAAGGCAAAGCCGTCCGCTGCGAAGGGACAGTATCTGAGAAGCGTTACCGTGGCATCTACTATGGGCCCCGGAATTAAGATCAACCCCATGAAGCTGGGCTAATCGCCTGACGTGGGACGCGATAAAAAAGAATAAGAAAACTGTAGACAGCAGGTGCTTTTCGCTTAATATCCTGCCGAGGTTATTTTTATAGATCCGACGATCCAAAGCCTTTTTCAGTCTACAGAACCGAAAAGGCTTTTTTTCAAAAGCCGGAAAGGAGATAGACATGTCAGTTGAGACAATCAAAGCAAAACAGCTGATCGTTGATGAAATCAAAGAGAAGCTGGAAAAAGCGCAGTCTGCGGTCATCATCGACTACATTGGAACGACCGTAGAAGAAGCGAACGATATGAGAAAGAAACTTCGCGAGGCGAATGTAGATTACACCGTATATAAGAACACGCTGATTGCAAGAGCCATCGAGGGCACGGCATACGAGCCCATGAAGGAAGTTCTGCACGGGCCGACAGCCCTGGCGGTCAGCTATGACGATGCGGTAGCACCGGCCAGAGTTCTGAACGGGGCGATCAAGAGCCTGAAGAAGATGCAGTTTAAGGCGGGTGTGGTAGAAGGTACGTATTTTGACGCTGCCGGAATCCAGAGCATCGCCGATCTGCCGTCCAGAGACGAGCTGATTGCGAAGTTTATGGGCAGTATCCAGTCTCCGGTTGGAAAGCTGGTTCGCACCTTCCAGGCCATTGCCGACGCGCAGGGTGCGCCTGCGGAAGCAGCAGCCGAGGCCGCTGCCGAAGCTTAAGCAGTTTGACGGCTGCCTGAATACAAGCAGTTCGGGCATCAGTGATAACTATGAAGAGTATCTGAAAAATCTTATATGGAGGAATAAAAATGAACAAAGAGCAAATCATCGAAGCGATCAAAGCTATGACAGTATTAGAGTTAAATGAGCTGGTAAAAGCCTGCGAAGAAGAGTTCGGCGTATCCGCTGCGGCTCCTGTAGCCGTTGTATCTGGCGGTGGCGCTGCAGAAGCTGCGGAGGAAAAGACGGAATTCGACGTTATTTTAGCAGCGGTTGGTTCCGAAAAGATCAAGGTAATCAAGGTAGTAAGAGAAATTACCGGTCTGGGTCTGAAGGAAGCCAAGGAAGTTGTAGACAACGCACCGAAGCCCCTGAAGGAAGGCATCGAAAAGGCCGAAGCTGAAGCCATCAAGAAGCAGCTGGAAGAAGTAGGAGCTACCGTAGAAGTAAAATAAATTTACGGAACGCGAAAAAACAAGCGTGCAGCTTTGATTATGTGGCATAGAGAATCCGCCGACGGAACATGTATTCCGGACGGCGGATTTTTATTTGTGTTTTTCCTCTGCCCTGCTCTCGATTAACAAGGGCATACACAAAAGTGAAATCGGTTGCTGGTTACAGGCCGAGCTGGCTTACAATCTCCTGAAGGCGGTGCCAGTCCTCCTTCATCTGCGCCAGACGCTGCTGCCCGGCGTCGGTAATCCGGTAATATTTTCGGGCAGGCCCCTTAGAAACCTCTCCAGTGAAGGTGGCTGTAGCGCCTTCGCTGTGCAGACGCCGGAGAATCGCATACAGTGTACTTTCGCTGACCTCGGGGAAATAGCGGTGCATCATCTGGAGAATGTCGTATCCATAGGGACTGTGCTGCTCCACATAGCGGAGGATGCACATTTCTAAAATTCCTTTTTTCAGCTGAGCATCCATTGATATCGCCTACCTTTCCGATACAGGGGACAGGCCCGACGAACCGGAAGAGCCGGAGGAGCCTGGCGAAGCGAACGAGGAGGTATTTGGCAAATGATCGCTTTTGGGGCCGAAATAGCGGAGAAAGAGATAAAAGAGCAGCGAAAGAAGAAGTCCCATCGCGTAAAACCGCAACGACAGGGCAAATTCCCATGAGGGAGAGATAACAGGCAGTGCCATGCTGTGCAAAATCCTTCGAATATCTGCCAGAAATAGAAGCGTACCCAGCGCATGGACAGCCGTGGGGAAAGCGTAAATAGAGAAGGTGGCAGAGCAACGCAGGGCCCACGAAAGTAAAGCCGCTGTTAGCAGCAGAAAAAAGACGAAAATCGTATCGACGGTCGCCCCCACAGAAGCAGGGGGAAGATACGCCAGCAGAAAATCGCTATTTTGCAGCAAGCACTGCATAGAGGTTTCCGCCAATGCTGCAATCACAAAAAAGATTAAATGAAAAGCAACAGTTTGTTTTGCGTGCGGGGGCGCAGCGGAAAACCTGCGTTCGACAACCAGCCGCCCACGGCCGCAAAGCAGGCTGAAAACGCTGATGGGCGCCGCTGCAAGAAAACAAAAAAAGCCAAAAGATACATGCGGTGTGGAAAAGGTAGCGTAAAAAAGCGAGATCAGGGCCAGAAGCAGAATGCCCCAGACGACGGTGTGCCTGCAAAAATAGGAACTGCTCTGAGGTTGCTCGCGCCGGAGCGCCAAGGCGATCTGCTTTGGGCTTTCCCACAGACGCACAGGCGCGGATGGTTTTGTCTGTGCGCATTCCCCGCATTCTTCCTCGTGCTTCCAAAGGAGGTATTCTTCGTAATCCTCTAAAACCTCTACGGTCTGCGGCAGTGGAAAGTACGGCAGAAGCTGCCGCCCCAGGGCAATTAAAAAATCCGAGTCGGAAACAGGCGGTATGGGTGGCTGGGTGAAATGTGGTTTCATGCGATTGGTCCTCCATTCGATGGGGTTGTTTTTATCAACCCGGAGATATCCCCGCCAATCGAGGATATAGCAAATAGATGAAATCTACTGTTTAATAAACAGTAGATTGTGTTCATTATAGCATGGCACATGCAAATGTCAATAGACCAAAGGATGGAAGACAGGGAGTTTTGGGGAAATTTTATCTTAACGTTCGCCGAATATGAAATCTGCCGTGACTGTAACTTCTTTGTACGCATGATTTTTTTTGCAAATTTATTGGCAAAATTTTTGCAAGGTGATTGAAATATTGTCAAAAAGTTTTATAATAGGGGAAGAGAAAACAAAACGACGTCGGAGATCCGGCATTGTGGAGGGATCTTTTGTGTGTGGCAGGGTGCGGCCCGGTGTGGGCAGCACTCATCAATGACTTGCAATCCAAACGCTGCGGCAAAGGGCTTGCGGCTGGATGGCGAAGGGATAGCATCGGCCCGCTGTAATACGGAGGCGATGTTCCCATCCGAATCGTCAGTGGAAAGCCAAACAGCGTGGCGGATTGCAAAAGGAAAGGGGAAACGAAAGCGATGAAACGAGTATTGAGCGTGGTATTGGTTCTGCTGATGGCTTTCAGCGGTGCAGTCACCGCCTTTGCTGCGGAGGATGCAGATGCGGCCGGCAGTGTAACCGTACCTGCGGATGTTCAGGGAACGGTGTACGAAGAAGCGGTAAAGACGCTGCTTTCTACAGACGTGATTTCCGGCTATAAGGATGGTACATACCGTCCGGCCAACACGCTGACAAGAGCAGAGGCCTGCGCATTTTTAGTCAATTATCTAAAGCCTTCGGAAGAAGAACTGGCGGCAGCCAAGGACAGCGGCTTTTCGGATGTGTCCGGATGGGCTGTGCCGTATGTCAATTATGCGGTAGAAAAGGGCATCGTATCCGGCTATAAAGACAAGACCTTCCGTCCGGCCAATACGGTAACGTATCAGGAAATGGCGGCAATGTCCGTCAATGCGCTGGGATATAAAGGAAGCGATTTGACAGGTTCGTGGCCTGCAAATTATGTAAATAAGGCCAAGGAGCTGGGAATGTACGAAAGCATTTCCGTTTCGAAGAAGAATACCGATGCGGCCAATCGCGGCGACGCGGCGCTGATGGTATACAGCCTGACGAAGTATAAGACTGCTGAGGATGCGGTAAAGGCAGTAGCGGCCCGGATGGAAAACAGCAGCAAGGCGATGGAAGACGTCAAGAGCATGAGCTACAATATGGTGATGGATATGGCGCTTTCCCAGGGCGGCGAAAAGGCGGAAATGAAAGCCGACATGAAGATGGATATGATCATGGAGCCGATGGCCATGTACGCATCCGCCAATATTACCGCAGAGGGCGAAAATCAGAAGGTAGAATATTACTACATAACCGAAAACAATGTGCTGACGATGTACATGAACATGGATGGACAGTGGGTGAAAATGGCGCTGGGCGACATGAGCCAGCTGACGGGTTCCTCCAATCCTGCCGAGTCGGTAGATACCTATCTGAACGCCTATGGAACGGTTCGCGTAGAAGGCAAGGATGTTGTGAACGGCAAAACCGCTACGAAAGTATACTGCGAGATCAGCGACGAATACATGGAAAAGATGATCGAGCAGAGCGGAGCGCTGGATAATATGGCAGTGCTGAGCCCGGAGGAAAAGACGATGGTCAGTCAGATCCTGACCGGCATGAAGGGCTTCGGCTACGAGCTTTGGCTCGACGATGCTACGGGACAGCTGGCCAAGTGCCGCATGGATATGACGGCAATGATGCAGAGCGTTATGGAGCAAACGGCTGCCGCGATGGAAAAGGAGCATCCCGAGGATGCCGCTGAGCTAAAGGGCATTCGTTTTGATAAGGTCGCTGTGGAAATGACTCTGAGCAATATCAACAGCGTAAAAGAAATCACTCTGCCGGAAGCTGCAAAGAGCGCAACTTCTGTTACAGAGCTTCAGTAGCAGAGGGTACCGGCAGGCTTTAGCGCTGGACAATCGGTAGAAGCTTCTGTAAAAAGCCCTGATAGTGCCCGGAAAACAGAGAAAGGCCGCAAAGATATGTTCGAAAACGGCTGCGGGCGACAGGGACAATAGAAAAGAAATAATGCCGCAGCGCATGCAAACCATGCGACTGCGGCGTTTTTTTCGGCGAAATCCAGCCGCAGGGAGTAGAAGGCAGGGCGCAGCCGGCAGGGAAACCGGGCCGGTGGAGAATGCAACAGCAGATGCAATGCAGGCCGCATCCGGAAAAAGAAAGGAGAGAGTCGATTAAGGAGACAAAAAACAGGCAATAATTACCTTGACGGCTTGCACTATGTGTGCTATTATAGTATATTGCCACGCAAAGTATTTTGTTTTCATTGCAAGGAGGAAAGACGATGCCTCAACCAATAAAAATAGGTAGAAAAACGAGAATGAGCTATTCCAAAATCAAGGAAGTAGCTCCGATGCCGAACCTGATCGAAATACAGACCGATTCTTATAATTGGTTTATGCGGGAGGGTTTGAAAGAAGTCTTTGAGGATATTTCTCCCATCAGAGATTATGCCGACAATTTAGTGTTGGAATTTATTGATTATTCGATTTCGGATGCACCGAAGTACGACCAGGAGGAATGCAAGGAAAGGGATGTTACGTATGCGGCTCCTCTGAAGGTGCGGGTAAGACTGGTCAACAAAGAAACGGGCGAAGTCAAAGAACAGGAAGTGTTCATGGGCGATTTCCCCATTATGACAGAACAGGGTACATTTATTTACAATGGAGCGGAGCGTGTTATCGTTACGCAGCTGGTCCGTTCGCCAGGGCCTTATTATGATTATACATTAGACAAGTCAGGAAATAAAATGTTTTCTACCACCATCATCCCCAACCGGGGTGCGTGGCTGGAATATGAGACCGATGCCAACGAAGCGCTTTCCGTCCGGGTAGACCGCACGAGAAAGCAGCCCATTACGGCGATTTTACGGGCGCTGTCCTATAAATCCGTAGAGGAGAAGATGGAGAGCGAGCGCCGCAAAAATCCGGGGCTGACCGACGCGGAGCTGGCGAAAAAGATCCGCCGCGTGGGCGAGTACCACACGCAGATCGCAGGAACGTTATACGAAGGAAGCAATGCGGAGATTCAGGCTGTCTTTGGACATGACGACAGACTGGAAAAATCTCTGAATAAAGATACCACCACAAACTACGAAGAAGGGCTGAAGGAGATCTATAAAAAGCTGCGTCCCGGTGAACCGGCGACATTCGACAGCGCCTACGAACTGATCGAAGCCCTGTTTTTCGATGCCAAGCGCTATGATTTAGCCAAGGTGGGCCGTTATAAATACAATAAAAAGCTGGGGCTTTCCAACCGGATTATCGGATGCACGCTGATGGAGGATGTGGTGTCTCCTTCCACCGGTGAGATTTTAGCAGAAAAGGGACAAAAGGTCAGCCGCGACCTGGGCTTTGCCATCGAAGATGCCGGATGCGAATACGTATTCGTAGAGAGCAAAGTAAACGAGGGCCGGTCGGTTAAGGTGATCGGCAACAACTTCGTGGCGCTTCAGGATTACGTATCTTTCCAGGTAGAGGATACGAAGCTGCCGAAAAAGGTCTTTTATCCCGTGCTGTGCGAAATTCTGCAAAGCGAAGAAGCCAAAGACGCCGAACGCTTAAAAAAGCTGATGCTGGATATGAAAAACGAGCTGTCGCCGAAGCATATTATCTTCGACGATATTATTGCGTCCATTTCCTATCTGCTGAATCTGACCGAGGGCATCGGCCTGGTGGACGATATCGACCATCTGGGCAACCGCCGCCTGAGAACGGTGGGCGAGCTTTTGCAGAACCAGTTCCGCATCGGCCTTGCGCGCATGGAGCGCGTCGTAAAAGAGCGCATGACCATCCAGGACATGGAGGCGACAACGCCCCAGGCGCTGATGAACATACGTCCGGTAACAGCGGCGATCAAGGAGTTCTTCGGAAGCTCCCAGCTGTCGCAGTTTATGGACCAGAACAACCCGCTGGCGGAGCTGACGCACAAGCGGCGCCTGTCCGCGCTGGGCCCTGGCGGTCTGTCCAGAGAGCGCGCCGGGTTTGAGGTCCGGGATGTGCACCATTCCCACTACGGCAGAATGTGCCCCATCGAGACGCCGGAAGGTCCGAACATCGGGCTGATCGGCTCGCTGACGACATACGGCATCGTCAACGAAAACGGCTTTATCGAAACGCCGTACCGGAAGATCGACAAGGAAGCAGGGATCGTCAGCCACGACATCCAGTATCTGACCGCTGATGAAGAAGAGAATATCATCATCGCCCAGGCCAACGAACCGCTGGACGACGAAGGGCACTTTATCAACCGCAAGGTCGTAGCCAGAGGTGCGGGCGGCGAAATCGGCCTGTACGACAGAGACAAGGTGGACTTTATGGACGTATCGCCGCGGCAGGTAGTGTCGGTGGCGACAGCCATGATTCCCTTCCTCGAAAACGACGACGCCAACCGTGCGCTGATGGGCGCCAACATGCAGCGGCAGGCCGTGCCCCTGCTGGTAACCGACGCTCCCCGCGTGGGCACCGGCATGGAATATCAGGCGGCTTGCGATTCTGGCGTTGTGCTTCTGTGCCGCCACGCCGGCGTAGTGGAATTCGTCGATGCGCAGAAAATTAAAATCCGCAGAGACGACGGCAACGGCGTAGACGAATATAAATTGCTGAAATACAAGCGCTCCAACCAGGGAACCTGCATCAACCAGAAGCCCATCGTCAACCACGGCGAACACATCGAAAAGGGCGAGGTTGTGGCCGATGGCCCCTCCACGGAAATGGGCGAAATTGCCTTGGGCAAAAACCTTCTGATCGGGTTTATGACCTGGGAAGGCTATAACTACGAGGACGCTATCATCCTGAACGAGCGTCTGTTGATGGACGATGTGCTCACGTCGATCCACATCGAAGAATACGAATCCGAAGCCAGAGATACCAAGCTGGGGCCGGAAGAAATCACAAGAGACATCCCCAATGTGGGCGAGGATGCGCTGAAGAACCTGGACGAAGAGGGCATTATCCACATCGGCGCCGAAGTGGATGCCTCTGACATCTTAGTCGGCAAGGTAACACCCAAGGGCGAGACCGAGCTGACGGCAGAAGAACGGTTGCTTCGCGCCATCTTCGGCGAAAAGGCCAGAGAAGTGCGCGATACATCGCTGCGGGTTCCCCACGGCGAAACGGGAATCGTGGTCGATGTGAGGATCTTCACCCGCGAAAACGGCGACGAGCTTCCGCCGGGCGTAAACAAGCTGGTGCGCTGCTACATCGCCACCAAGAGAAAGATCAACGTGGGCGACAAGATGGCCGGACGCCACGGAAACAAGGGTGTTATCTCCCGGATTCTGCCACAGGAGGATATGCCGTTCTTAGAGGATGGCACGCCGCTGCAGGTAATGTTAAACCCGCTGGGCGTTCCTTCCCGAATGAACATCGGGCAGGTGTTAGAGGTTCATCTGGGGCTTGCCGCCATGAAAAAGGACTGGTACATTTCCACGCCTGTATTCGACGGCGCAAAGGAGAGAGATATTACATCGCTTCTAAAGGAGTGCGGTTATCCGGAGAGCGGAAAGCTGGTGCTTCGCGATGGAAGAACCGGAGAAGAATTTGACAATCCCGTAACCGTAGGTTACATGTACATGCTGAAACTTCACCATCTGGTGGACGATAAAATCCACGCCAGAAGCACGGGCCCGTACTCCCTGGTAACCCAGCAGCCGCTGGGCGGCAAGGCGCAATTCGGCGGCCAGCGCTTCGGAGAGATGGAAGTCTGGGCGCTGGAGGCTTACGGCGCCGCCTATACGCTGCAGGAAATCCTGACAGTAAAATCCGACGACGTGGTGGGCCGTGTAAAGACGTATGAAGCCATCGTCAAGAACGAAAATATCCCCGAGCCGGGCATCCCCGAGTCGTTTAAGGTGCTGATTAAGGAAATGCAGAGCCTCGGCCTCGATGTAAAGGTATTGTCCGACGACAATCAGGAAATCGAGATTCTGGATTCCAGCGATTACGATACCGTGGGGAGCATCGACCAGATTATGAGCCGCGAACCCGCAGACGATATGGACGATATCTACGAGGAACCGTTAGATGAGCTGGACGAGACGGAAGAAGATGAACCGGAAGATGCCGAGGAGGACTTCGACGAAACGCTGGATTTAGATGAGGAATTTAACGACGAATTTTAATCCGCCGCTTTTGAAATCCGTTAATGCATTTGAAAGATTACAAGAAGGGAGAGTTGCTCCTTGTACGAGTTAAATAATTTTGAATCGCTGCAGATCAGTCTGGCGTCCACCGAAAAGATCCGGGCCTGGTCTCACGGAGAAGTAAAAAAGCCGGAAACCATCAATTACAGAACGTTAAAGCCGGAAAAGGACGGCCTGTTCTGCGAGCGCATTTTCGGGCCGACCAAGGACTGGGAATGCCACTGCGGTAAATACAAGAGAATCCGCTACAAGGGTATCGTCTGCGACCGCTGCGGCGTAGAGGTTACCAAATCCAAGGTCAGACGCGAGAGGATGGGCCACATCGAGCTGGCTGCTCCGGTATCGCACATCTGGTATTTTAAGGGGATTCCCAGTCGCATGGGCCTGGTGCTGGACATCTCTCCGAGGAATTTAGAGAAGGTTTTATACTTTGCCACATACATCGTAACCGACCCCGGCGAATCGGATCTGGGCTACAAGGAAATCCTGTCCGAGCAGCAGTACCGCGAGGCCCGGGAAAAATTCGGCAATGGCTTTAAGGCAGGTATGGGCGCCGAGGCCATCCGCGAGCTTTTAACGCAGATCAACCTGGAACAGCTGTCCGCCGACCTGCGGGTAAAGCTGCGCGACGCTTCCGGCCAGAAAAAGGTGCGCATCGTGCGCCGCTTAGAGGTCATCGAAGCGCTGCGCGTATCGGGCAATCAGCCGGAGTGGATGATCTTAGAGGTAATCCCCGTCATCCCGCCGGACCTGCGGCCCATGGTACAGCTGGATGGCGGCCGCTTTGCCACCTCGGACTTAAACGACCTGTACCGCCGGGTGATCAACAGAAACAACCGCTTAAAGAGGCTTCTGGAACTGGGCGCTCCGGATATCATCGTCAGAAACGAAAAGCGCATGTTGCAGGAAGCTGTCGATGCGCTCATCGACAACGGCCGCCGTGGACGGCCCGTAACCGGGCCGGGTTCCCGCCCGCTGAAGTCCCTGTCGGATATGTTAAAGGGCAAGCAGGGGCGTTTCCGCCAGAACCTGCTGGGCAAGCGCGTAGACTATTCCGGGCGTTCAGTTATCGTGGTAGGCCCTGAGCTGAAATTCTACCAGTGCGGCTTGCCGAAGAAGATGGCGCTGGAGCTGTTTAAGCCCTTCATCATGAAGAAGCTGGTGCAGGATAAGCTGGCGCACAACATCAAGCAGGCCAAGCGCAAGGTGGAAAAGGTAAGCCCCGAGGTATGGGATGTGCTGGATGAGGTTATCAAAGACCATCCGGTGCTCTTAAACCGCGCACCTACGCTGCACCGCCTGGGCATCCAGGCTTTCGAGCCGGTGCTGGTAGAGGGCAAGGCCATCAAGCTGCATCCTCTGGCCTGTACCGCTTACAATGCCGACTTCGACGGCGACCAGATGGCCGTGCACGTTCCCCTGTCCGTAGAGGCGCAGGCGGAAGCGCGGTTCCTGATGCTGTCTGTCAATAACATCCTGGCGCCAAAGGACGGCTCGCCGATCACCACGCCTTCGCAGGATATGATTCTGGGTTCGTACTATCTGACGCACCCGGGACTGGAAACCCGCGACACCAAGGCGGAGAAGGGCGACGGCAAGGCCTTTACCGACTACGCCGAGCTTCTGATGGCCTATCAGACCGGGGCCGTGGGAATTCACGCCAAGGTAAAGGTGAGAAAATACGCCTATCCGGGCGACAACGGCAAGCTGGTGGAATCCACCGTGGGCCGGTTTATCTTTAACGAAAACATCCCGCAGGACTTAGGCTACGTGGACCGCAGCGTCGATCCCTATTCGCTGGAGGTGGATTTCCTCTGCGACAAGAAGAAGCTGGGGCAGATCATCGACAAGTGCTTCCGCGTTCACGGAAATACCGAAACGGCGGAGATGCTCGACCATATCAAGAGCATCGGATATAAATATTCCACGCGGGCGGCCATTACCATCAGCGTGGCCGACATGGAAATCCCGAAGGAAAAGCCGGAAATCATCGCCAAGGCGCAAGAGACGGTCAACAAGTACGAAATGGCCTACCGCCGCGGCCTGATGTCCGATGCAGAGCGCTACGAGCGCGTTATCCAGACGTGGCATAAGGCCACCGACGACGTGGCCGATGCGCTGATGGATTCCCTGGGTTCGCTGAACAACCTGTTTATCATGGCAAACTCCGGAGCCCGGGGCAGCAAGAACCAGATCAAGCAGGTCGGCGGCATGCGCGGCCTGATGGCTAACGCTGCCGGAAAGACAATTGAAATCCCCATCACGGCGAATTTCCGTGAAGGGTTGTCCATTATGGATTACTTCCTTTCCAGCAACGGCGCCCGCAAGGGCCTTGCCGATACGGCGCTGCGTACCGCAGACTCCGGCTATCTGACGCGCCGTCTGGTAGACGTTTCGCACAATGTAATCATCCACGAGGAGGACTGCGGAACGACGGAGGGCATCGAAGTCCGTGCCTTTACCGATAGCAAGGAAGTCATCGAAGCGCTGCGCCTGCGGATTATCGGCCGCGTCCCCGTAGAGGATGTGGTGGATGGCGAAGGCAATGTGCTTGCGAAGGCCAACGAAGAAATTAAAGAGGCGCAGGCGGAAGCTATCGAAAAGGCCGGTATCGAGTGCGTCAAGATCCGCTCGATTATGACCTGCAAGAGCGAGCACGGCGTCTGTGCCAAGTGCTATGGCCGCAACCTGGCTACCGGCGATGCGGTCAACATCGGCGAGGCGGTGGGAATCATCGCCGCCCAGTCCATCGGCGAGCCCGGAACGCAGCTGACCATGCGTACCTTCCATACCGGCGGTGTATCCGTGGCCGGAAACGACATCACCCAGGGTCTTCCTCGTGTCGAGGAGCTGTTTGAAGCCAGAAAGCCCAAGGGTCTTGCAGAAATCTGCGAATCCGACGGCAAGGTGGTTTCCATCGAGGGCCGCAAGGACAATAAGACCGAGGTGCACATCGTTGGCGAGGAGGATCGCATTTATATCATTCCTTACGGCGCACGGCTGAAGGTGTCGGAGGGCGATTTTGTAAAGGCTGGCGAGGGAATTACCCAGGGCCCGTTAAATCCCCACGATATCCTGCGCTTAAACGGCGTCGAGGGCGTATATCAGTACCTGCTGAAGGAAGTACAGCGCGTATACAAGCAGCAGGGTGTAGATATTAACGACAAGCACGTAGAGGTAATCGTCAGCCAGATGTTATCCAAGTGCAAGATTGAGGATTCCGGCGACACCGACCTGCTGCCCGGCGGACTGTACGGTCAGAACGAACTGGAAGAAGCCAACGCTGCGCTGAGCGAAGAGCAGCAGCCTGCTGTAGGCAAGCGCGTGCTTCTTGGTATTACCAAGGCATCGCTTGCGACGAACTCCTTCCTGTCGGCAGCCTCCTTCCAGGAGACCACCCGCGTTCTCACTGACGCGGCCATCAAGGGAAAGAACGACAAGCTGATGGGTCTGAAGGAAAATGTCATCATCGGCAAGCTGATTCCGGCCGGTACGGGCATGAAGCGCTACAAGAACATCGACCTCGATTACGGCGAGAATACGGAATATATGGAATCCTTTAAGGTAACGCCCGAAGAGGAGCTGGAAGACGAACACCTGGACGAGGACGGCTTCAGCGAAATCGCGGGCATGTCCGAAGCCTACGAGGAGGAAGATTTCCACAGCGTGCGCACGGAGGATGAGCTGGACAGCTACGAGCTGTAATCAATACAGAAGGCTTGCGGGGCGTCAAAGCGCTCTGTACAGGCAGCTGTTATTTCCTATTGCTTTCCACAAATGAAAATAAAATACACAAAACAAAAGAAGCCCTGTCCGTGCGACCGGGCTTCTTTTGTTGTTTTTGCTGCCTTTGCCGCATCTGCGCCTCTGCTGTTTCGACCTTTGCTGTTTCGATTGCCTCTGGGGCAAAAGGTTCGGCCTTAGCGCCAGGTGGCTGCCCGGTTGCATGGACGCAGCAGCGTTCCCGTGCGCAGCATCAGCTCCACGGCATCGTCTAAGGGAACGAGGGAGTCCATACCTGCGAGGGCGGCATTGGCGCAGGTGATGGCAGTGGGCACAGCGGTCATATTCCGCAGGAAGCAGGGCACCTGCACGTAGCCTTCGACGGGATTGCAGACCATGCCCAAAAGGCTCTGCGCGCCGAAGGAAGCCGCAGCTTCGATGGTGGCCGCATCCTCTGTCAGAAGAGAAGCCAGCGCAGCAGCAGCCATGGAGACGGCGACGCCGATTTCTGCCTGGCAGCCCAGGGCGCCGGTGTAGTGAGTGGGATAGAAAAATACGCCGATTAGGCCTGCGGTCAGCAGGGCGTTCAGCCGTGCTTCTTCCGGCAGATTCAGGTGTTCGGCCACGTGCAGAATAGCGGCGGGGATAACGCCGGAAGAGCCACCGGTGGGCATACAGACGATATTGCCGTGGCCGCAGGCATGCTCCATAATGGACAGTGCATCCAGGCAGCCCCAGTCCGCAGCGCCCAGAGGAATCAGCTGGCCACAACAAAGGGCATTTCTGTATTGCGGTGCTTTAGGGACAGTAACGCCGCCGAAGGGCGCTGTGCCGCGCCGGCCGGAATCCATCGCCTGAAGGGAGATATCGTATATGCGCTGAAGGTAGCGGCGAAGAGAGGTCTGGTCGGCCCCGGTGACAGCGCTTTCGTAGCGGCAGGCCAGCTTCCACAGAGGCTGCTGCAGCCGTTTGGACAGGGCAAGCATTTCTCCGGCAGTGGAAAAAGGAGGTTCGGCGCCGGAGAGCGGAAAGGGATATACGGAGGAGACTTGAGCGATATAGTCGATATCAGAGGCGCCGACGGTGCTGGCATGGGCTCCAAAGCAGGCATCTGAACCGGCACAGGGGAGCAGGGCGACCGAACCGTTGCGGTAAAAGGCTACCTGGCAGTCGGACTTTCCGTCTAAATGGAGATCGCTGCCGTTGATGCGGTTGATTTCGATTTCACCGCCGCCCAGGGATACGGCGGAGACCTCCAGCCGGCGACTCTTGCCGCGGATAAAAAGAAGGGAGAGCTCCGAGGGCGTTTCCGGCAAGCCGGGGTCGAAGCGAAATTCCGTGTGGAGGTTTTGGCTCTGTGCGGCCTCGTAGGCCTGGGCTAGATCAAAGGAAAGAAGGTCAAAGCCCAGCAGGCCAGAGATAAAGGCGAGATCGCTTTGCATGCTGAAACAGGTGTCGCGGTAGCCGCCGTTTTCCGCCATAACGACGCAAAGGGACAGAGGTTCTTCGCCTAAAAGCTGGCGGCACAGAGAAGCGATGCGATGCGGGGCGCAGGTATTGGAGCTGGAGGGACCGGGGGTAAGCGGCGATAATACGTCGTTAAAAATGCTGGGATAGTATTTCATGTCAAACTGCCTTTCTATTCGCTGTGAAAATGAAGAAGGTGCGATGTTTCGTGTAAATTTTCGCAAACAGTATAAGATTTTTATCAATAGTATAAGAGAGACGGAGGCAAAGAAAAAGGCAAAAAAACTGTCAGACCTATTGAAATAATCAATTTTACATCAAAAGCCCTTGATGGTACATTGGTTACATTGATAAGCACAAGGAAATAAAGACGGAAAATAGAAAGAAAACCGTCGAAACCGTGTAGAGACATGCGGTGCGATCAGAAAACAATCAGAAATGCAGGAGGAAAGAAGCCATGAAGGAACAAGCAAAAATTGCGATACTGCGCTGGGAGCAGGGGTTGGTGCCCAAGGGATTGATGCAGTTAGAGGCCATGCCCGGAAACAGTACAAATCCCCATACCTTTCCGTTTCCCGTTCGTCTGGTAGAGGTGCCCGGCGCCTGCGTCGAGACCGTCATTACGCATCCGAGCCCAAAGCTGCTGAGCGATATGATAGAAATCGGCAAAAGGCTTGCACAGGACGGCATTTCGGCGATTACGACCAGTTGCGGGTTTAATGCTGTATTTCAGAAAGAGCTGGCAGAAGCGCTTACCATACCGGTGTTTACATCCTCGCTGCTGCAGGTTCCCTTTGTGCAGAACGTGATCGGCAGGGAGAAAACCGTAGCGGTGATTACCGCCAACAAAGGCTCTCTGACGGAACAGCACATGAGCGCCTGCGGGATTACACAAGGCGAAAATGTAACAGTATTCGGACTGGAAGAAGCGAAGGAATGGAGCAAAATTTTCGAACAGCCGGAAGAGGGCTTCGACGTTGCGGCGGTGGAAGCTGAAATCCTGCAAACAGCGCTCCGGGCGGTAAAAGAAACCCCATCCATCGGTGCGTTTGTACTGGAATGTACAGACCTTCCGCCTTTTTCCAAAAAAATCGCAGAAGCTACAGGACTGCCCGTATTCGACTTCGTTTCGATGATCGGCTACGCTGCCGTTGCCATGAAAATACTACCCATGTATTGATAAAACTGCAAGAGTGCTGTACGGGCGCTGTTAAAAATCCCTTCTGCCGGAAACAACCTGCCGGCAGAAGGGAACATCTGCTATCTGACTTTTACATAATACTCCGAAAAACTTTCTACGTAGCCGACGATGCCGGCCACTGGAAGGATCTCCGACAGCTGCCTGGCAAAGCGCAGGCCATCCGCTTCTGGAAGCGAAAACAGAAGCCCGCCGGAGGTCTGGGGGTCGAAGAGAATATCTGCAAGCGCCGTAGAAACAGTGCTGCCAAGGGATACCGAACAGGATAGCCAGGAGCGGTTATCGTAGGCGCCTTTGGGAACAATGCCCATCTCCGCCATGGCAAGGGCCTGCGGTAACAGCGGCAGGCGACTGCTGTCGATGATTAGCGACCGATGGCTGCCCACAGCCATTTCGCAGGCGTGGCCCAAAAGTCCGAAGCCCGTAATGTCCGTGCAGCTGCTGACCGGATATTCGCGGCCCAAATGGGCGGCGTCTTTGTTCAGTTGCGTCATGGAAGCGCTCAAGGCGCGGGCAGCGGCTGGCTCTAAAAGGCCACCGGTTGCGGCGGTGTTGAGGATGCCGGTTCCTAACGCCTTGGTTAAAACGAGAACATCGCCTTCGCGTGCGCTGCAATTTTTGAGAATCCGCTGCGGATGGACAAAGCCGCTGACGCACAGGCCGTATTTCGGCTCGTTATCCTTAATCGTATGGCCGCCGCAGATGATGGCATCGGCCTCCTTTACCTTGG
>CATJIF010000085.1 GCA_949740445.1 uncultured Peptostreptococcaceae bacterium
ACATATGTAAAAGTAGAAAACCCGCGCTTTGCCAGGAAATAAAGCAGAGCGCGGGTTTGTCATTAAAATGCAGCGATGCGAGGCCGCAGCCGCATTAAAGTTTAATACGGTCCGTCTGCGTGGGCGTAATCATATTCCAGAAACCGTCGCCGCACTGATAGGCCAAAATGCAGGTCTGCCGGGTAACGCCGATGATATCCGAAAGCGGCGTTAAAATCGGCATAACGGCAGCGGCCTGCCCGGAGGAGGAGGGAATAAAGAAGTTGATAATGCCCTGAGAGATGAAGATGCCCCAGGCGGCGATTACGCCGTTTACCTTGGAGAGCGGAATGGAGAGGGCGTGGACGACCGTATCCATAATCTGCCCATCCTGCATGATAATCAAAATTGCCCGGGCGAAGGCAAAATAGATAACGGCGGTGCACATATCGCAGGCGCCGGAGACAAAGGCCCTGCCGGTTTTGTCGAGACTTCTGAAATAATAGATGCCGCAGATCAGGCCCATGGCAGTAAATAGAGCGGAAATCTGCTCGAAGTACCATCCGAAGAGAAGTACACAGGCAATCATAGCTAAAATGCACAGCAGCATAATGAGAAGGACGACCTTTTGCCGGGGATTGAGCGGTTCGATTTCCGCATCCGCACAGGATTCGATATCGTCGTTTAGAGTCAGACCCTGCTGCTGGATTTTTTTACCGCTGACGATAACGTGATGAACGCCGATGGCGACAGCACCGACCATTAAGAGAAGGCGAAGCCCCATGCCGGAAAAGGTGGGAAGCTCCGCAATGCCCTGGGCGATTCCGGTATTAAAGGGATTGAGGGGGCCGGCAGAATAGCCACTGTAGATGCCGATGACGACGATAGCGACGCCGGTAATTCGGCCCATGCGCATTTTTCGCGTAGCGGCGACGAGAATCGCCACAAAGGGAAGCGCCTCCTCGCCCATGCCGAAGGTGCCGCCGCAGATGGCAAGCGCAATCATAATGGCAGCGATTAAAACGCTTTCTTTTCCGGAGAAAGTGCGGATCAGGCTATCCAGCCCCGAGGTAAATGCACCGGTAGCAGCGATGATGCCAAAGGCACCGCCAACAACGAAGATAAAGGCAACGATGTCAGCCCCGTCGATCAGCCCGCGGAATACCGAAGTAAGAATCTGCTCGATTGTAATAGAGGGAGCGTCGATGGCCTGGTAGGTGCCATCGACAACAAGGGTTCGCCCTGTTTCCGGATCGACCATCCGGTCGAAAGCACCGGAAGGGATAATGAGTGTAAGTATTGCAGTGATAACGATCATAATCATAAAAAAGGCAGCCGTATCCGGCATCGTCAATTTGAATTTTTTCGCTTTATTATCCACGTCAGCCTCCTTGGTCCACTTGTGAATCGTACCCTCGGTTGGCGAGAGCACATACGTCGTTTAGCGATTCATTTTTGCTTCGCCATATCGCTAAAGCAAAATCCGTGCCAGAATGCGCTAATCGAAGGCTGGCTCGTCTGTGCAGGCCGGCCCGATACTGTGCGTATGCCTAAAGAGAAACGCTTTGCGCCATTGCATTATACAAGCTAAAATTTATGCGTTTTTTGTGGCTGCTGCATTTTTAACTATAATTTTCACCAATTTTGCAGAGATTTGCAGCTATGCTTCAGCAATTTTGTGACTACAGCAGCAGTTTATCTCAATATGAGATAAACTGCTGCACGGTGTATCGCATTTTGAGATAATCAGGAACGTTCGTACAGATTTTCTACAGGATTCTATCTCAGTTTGAGATAGAAGGTTCGGAGGGCAGTAATGGCAGAAAGAAAAAGCGCGGCAGTGCCGCGTTTTTAATTTAAATAAGGAAGTTGATCGAAAGAAAAGGGAGAAGCTGTTATTTTTCTTTGGCACAGGTTTTGCTATTTCCTGTTGGTGCGGCGGCCTATGACAGCCGCACGGCGATTCATTGCTTGCTTTCCATATTATTTTTGGTTGTCAGAAGTACAGCACACTCCGACAGCCGGAGATACCCCTAATGCAGACTGTGTAAAAAGGAGAAACGACCATGAAACTGAACAAAGATCAAATCCTGTATCTGAGCGATGCCGAGGTGGAAGCGCTGGTCCCTGCAAAGCAGGTTCTGAAATTAACGGAGGATTCCTTTCGCGAATACGCTCTGGGCAGAGCGGTAAATCCGATTAAACTGCACCTTCCGATTTATCCGGATTATGAAGGATATATTAACTCCATGCCCGCTTATCTGCGAAAGCTGCAGATTGCCGGTGCAAAGCTGGTGAGTGTTTACCGCGACAACCCGGCAAAGCATCAGCTGCCCTCTACCATAGGAACGGTTATGCTAAACGACCCGCAGACGGGAAAGCCCTATGCGATTATGGGCGGCACATATATTACCGCGGCAAGAACTGGCGCAGTGATGGGCGTCATGGCGAAATATACGGTGAGAACGGGGGCGAAGGTACTGACTGTCGTCGGTGCCGGCGCCCAGGGATTTTCCGCGTTTGTGATGATAAAATTAGCCATCAGCACGATTTCGACAGTGCGGCTTGTGGATATTAACCCGGCCTCCTGCCAACGCTTTGCACAGCGGGCGGCAGAGGCCTTTCCGGACGTAACTTGCCTCGACTGCGGCAGCATTCAGGAAGCATGTACCGGCGCAGATGTGGTTTTAGCCGCAGCGACCTCGGAAAAGCCTCTGCTTGCGGACATCGCCTTTGATAAAGGAACAACAGTACTGATTATTGAAGAGGATTTCGGAAACAGCTTTGTAAAAAAATTCGACGGATTTGTAGGAGATTTCAGGGAGTGCCTTGTGGAGAGAATCAATGCGGACAGCAGGCATCACTGCGAAATTACAGGAGAGCCATTCGAAGAACTGACGATGGAATCCGTTACCAGTGAAATCGGGAATATTATCGTCGGAAAGGACTGTGGACGCAAAAGCGATTCGGAAATTATCCTCGGCGCTTCCGTAGGTATGGGCATTCAGGATATTATCGTTGGGCGCGAAGCCTTCGAGCAGGCACTGGCATGCGACAGGGGAACTGTATTGCCGATGTAACGTGAACCTGGGCGGCCATCCGGCCGCCCAGGCTGCTGTTAAGGCTTTATGCCCGGATTTACTGGGATAGCCCCAACTGACTGAGCCGGCGGTAGAAGGTGGCCCGGCTGATTCCCAGCGCCTTTGCTGCGGCGTTTTTGCCTTCCGGTGTGTTGCCAAACTGCCGTAGCGCCTGGCGGATATAGCAGGCTTCGACCTCTTTTAAGGGCTGAAGCTTTAGAGAAAGCGTTTTGTCCAGGGGTGCAAAGCTCTTTCGCGGCAGGTGTTCGGGGCTGATATAGAGGCCATTGCAGTCGTTTACAGCATACTCCACCGTATTTTGCAGCTCACGCACGTTGCCCGGCCAGTCGTAGCTGCAGAGAAGCTGCCTGGCAGTATCATCGAAGCCGATGATATTTTTATCCAGAACCCGGTTGTACTTTTCCAGAAAGACATCCAGGAGCTCAAAAATATCCTCGCGCCGGTTCTTCAGTTCCGGAATATACAGAGGGATTACATTCAGACGATAGTAGAGATCCTCTCGAAACTCGCCTCTTTTTACCATGGCTTCGATGTCCTGGTTTGTGGCGGCGATGATGCGGATCGAAACCGGAACCGATGCATCTGAGCCGATGGGCTGAACCGCACGCTCCTGAATTGCCCGCAACAGTTTCGGCTGCAAATGCAGAGGGATTTCACCAATTTCATCTAAAAACAGCGTGCCGTGATCGGCAAGCTGGAATTTGCCGATTCTGCCGCCCCGCATAGAGCCGGTAAACGCACCCTCTTTATGGCCAAACAGCTCGCTTTCTAACAGGTTTTCCGGAATTGCTGCACAGTTGACAGCAACAAAAGGGCCTTTGGCGACCAGGCTGGCGCTGTGAATGGCCCGGGCGTACATCTCCTTGCCTGTACCGCTCTTGCCCTGGATAAAAATGGTAGAAGGACTTTTGGCAAAATGTTCTGCTGTCTGCTTCAGCTGCAAGGATGCCGGGCTGCTGCCTGCGATGTCGCAAAAGGTAATGCGGCAGGACAGGTTTTTCACACTGCGGGCTTCTTTGTAAATATCGTTGCTCTTTTTAAAATAAATCAGCCCGCCTTTATAGATGTTTTCGGCGACGACAGGCTTGCAGGAGATGAGGATTTCCTGCCCTGCAAGTTTCATTAACGCTTTCTGCGGCTTGCCTTCGAGGAAAAACCGGTGAAGGTAGTGTTCAAATTCCGAGGTTCCAAATAGAGAATACAGATCGGAAGCTTTGTGGATGGAATCCCTGGCAGCTGAAAAAATCTTGCAAAAGCGGGAATTGATATTGATAACGGTTCCGTTTTCATCCAGTCCTACAATCGCATCATCCAGCGATTCAATGAGAAGCCGCAGGCGTTCATTCATTCCCTGAAAGGCGATTCGGTGCTCGGCTTCCCGGATTTTATTTAAAAGCATTTCCGAAATTTTTTGAAGAAACTCGACGAGCACTTCCGTCTGATTGGCAATCAGCTTTTTCGCATTCTCCTTTGTAGCGTACAGGCCGATACCGCCCACGGTCTGCGCGCCGTCGATGATGGGATAGGCGATAATAGAGCTGATCTGGCAGGTATGGGCGTTGACGCAGTGCAGGCAGGCGGAGTTGGAGTGCTTGGAATCCATCAAAATGATCTGTTTTTGATTCTGAATAGCTTCGCGCACGATGGAATGATGGGAAAGATGATTCAAATCCTCCCGGAAGTCTAATTCTTTTACATCTTCCAGATTGCTGTCGCCCAGAACGCGGGAATCCACATCGCAGATGATAACCTCCATGCCGGTAGCAATCGCTAAAATATCTGTAGTCTCTTTAATGTAGCCAGTCACTGATTTCAAATCAAGCACAATCTGTCCTCCCTGTTTATGCAAAGGTGTGTCTGCCCTGTGCAAAAGTGTTGCAACTGTATGCGCAGCCAGTAGTTATATTTTAACACATCAGAGGGAAGTTTGGCATATCTTGCTTTCTTTATTGTCGGAAAAATTCGATTTTTGCGTATTTTTAATCTTGACTATTTTTGTCCACAATGATATACTAACAGTAACACGAGAAAGGAGAGGGTGGCATTGCTGATTACCCGCGAAACGGATTATGCACTGCGCTTGCTGCGCACACTGTCCGACGGAGACCAGCACACGGTGGAAGAGCTGTGCGAAGCCGAAATGGTTCCACGGCAGTTTGCCTATAAAATTCTTCGCAGGTTAGCCAAGGCCGGCATGGTGCAGAGCTTTCGCGGGCGCGAGGGGGGCTGCCGGCTGAGC
This sequence comes from uncultured Peptostreptococcaceae bacterium, assembly GCA_949740445.1. Taxonomy (GTDB): domain Bacteria; phylum Bacillota; class Clostridia; order Peptostreptococcales; family Anaerovoracaceae; genus RGIG446. The sequence goes on from CATJIF010000085.1 coordinate 5,320, forward strand.
TGCGATTTAAGGCGCACCACGCTGTACGACCTGACGACGCTGCTTTCCGAACAGCAGAAAATTGCCGCGTGCCTGCATCTGGACTATCAATGCTCCTGGCAGGAAAAAAGCGATAGCTGCTGTCGGATTCACCACCGTCTCTGCCAGGTGCAGACATCGTTAGATGAAACGCTGCGCGCCTGTACGCTGCACAGTCTGCTTGCAGAGGATGCGCTTGCGATGCATACGCTTGCGGCAAAGGGGCTGACAGCTGAGAACGCATTGGCAGCGGGAGCGCCTGTAAAAAACGCAGGGTCAGCGGCTGTGTCTGCTGTGGGTGTACCTGATGAAAAAGTGTTGCAGACAGATGGTTGAACCACCGCTCTCGTTTCTAAACTAAATTGCAAGGAGGAATTGATATGTACTTCAAGACTACAGCGGAACACGAAGCGTTCCGGGCGAAAGTTCGAGAATTTGCGGAAGCAGAAATCAAGCCATATACCTTCCTTTGGGATAAAGAAAACCAGTTCCCCAGAGAGGCAGTAGAGAAAATGGGCAAGATGGGATGGCTGGGCATCCCCTATCCCAAGGAGTACGGCGGCGCCGGAATGGATGTCATCAGCTACGCCATTGCCGTGGAAGAGCTTTCCCGGGTAGACGGCGGCGCGGGCGTTATCCTTTCCGCTCACGTATCGCTGGGCTCCTGGCCGATTTTCGCCTTCGGAACCGAAGCGCAGAAGAAAAAGTATCTAACGCCTTTGGCAAAGGGCGAAAAGATCGGCGCCTTTGGCCTGACCGAGCCCAATGCCGGTTCGGATGCTGGCGGAACGGAGACGACGGCTGTTCTGCAGGGCGATCATTACCTGTTGAACGGTGAAAAAATATTCATCACCAACGGCGGGGAAGCCGATACTTACGTTATCTTTGCCGTAACCACGCCGGGCATCGGCACCAGGGGCATTAGCGCTTTCATCGTGGAAAAGGGATGGGAAGGCTTCGAGTTCGGCGACCACTACGACAAGATGGGCATCCGTTCCTCCGCCACAGCGCAGCTGTTGTTCAACGATGTCAAAGTACCGAAAGAAAACCTGCTGGGCAAAGAGGGACAAGGATTTAAAATTGCCATGGCAACGCTGGACGGCGGCCGCATTGGCATCGCATCCCAGGCGCTGGGTATTGCCCAGGGAGCCTTCGAAAGCGCGGTGGAATACGCCAAGGAGCGCGTACAGTTCGACAAGCCCATCGGCTTCCAGCAGGCGATTTCCTTTAAGATTGCGGACATGGCAACCAAGCTTCGCTGCGCCCGCCTGCTGATCTACAGCGCGGCTGACTTAAAAGAGCACCACGAGCCCTACGGCATGGAATCGGCCATGGCCAAACAGTATGCTTCCGACATCGCGCTGGAGGTTACCAACGAAGCGCTGCAGATTTACGGCGGCACCGGGTACCTGAAGGGCATGGATGTGGAGCGCATGTACCGCGATGCCAAGATTACTACCATTTACGAAGGAACCAACGAGATCCAGCGGGTGGTAATCGCCTCGCACATTTTGGGCAAAGCGCCCAAGGAAGCAGGTCCGGTGCTGAAGCAGTCCGGCCCCATCACCGGAGCGCGAAAGAAGATGATTCTCAAGGAAGGCAGCGCGGAAGAAAAGGTAACTGCGCTGGTGGAAAGCCTGAAGAAGGACGGATACGACTTTACGGTGGGCATTCCCATCGACACGCCGATTACCAAGGCGGAGCGCGTCGTCAGCGCCGGAAAGGGCATCGGCGAAAAGAAGAACATGAAGCTGATCGAAGAGCTGGCACGCCAGGCCGGAGCAGCCATCGGCTCTTCCCGTCCGGTGGCGGAAACCCTGCGCTACGTTCCCATCAACCGCTACGTGGGCATGTCCGGACAGAAATTTATGGGTAATCTTTACATCGCCTGCGGCATCTCCGGAGCCATTCAGCACCTGAAGGGCATCCGCGATGCTTCTACCATCGTGGCGATCAACAAGAATGCCAATGCGCCGATCTTCAAGAACTGCGATTACGGCATTGTGGGCGACGTGCTGGAAATCCTGCCGCTGCTGGCAAAGGCGCTGGATACCGGCGAGAAGAAGCCTGCGCCGCCGATGAAGCGGGTGAAGCGGGCCACGCCGAAGAAGGAGCGGCCGCCTTATAAGACCTACGTGTGCAGCGGATGCGGCTACGAGTACGATCCCATGAAGGGCGATCCCGACGGTGATGTGGCTGCCGGAACGCTGTTCGAAAAGCTGCCCGAGGACTGGGTCTGCCCCGAGTGCGCCGAATCGAAAGACAACTTTATAGAAGCATAGCCGTCGGATGGGGCCGGCATTGCGCGGGCAGCGCTTTCCTCCCTGCGCTTTTAAGCAGCGCAGGATGCGTTTGCAGAAACGCCGTAAACGCGGCGCACCTGCCGGCCCGCTGTCCGAACGGATAACGATATATTAAGGAGGATTTGAAGATATGTATTGCGTGAGAAAAGTAACAGACGATCTGTACTGGGTGGGCGCGAACGATCATCGCCTGCACTTGTTTGAAAATATCCATCCCATTCCAAAGGGAGTATCCTACAACTCGTATCTGCTGCTGGATGAACAGTCTGTCCTGTTCGACACCATCGACTGGTCGGCCTGCCGCCAGCTGTTAGAGAACATCGAATATCTGTTGCAGGGAAAACCGCTGGATGTCCTGGTAATCAACCACATGGAGCCGGATCACGGCGCTTCCATCGAAGAAATCCTGCTGCGCTACCCGAAGGTTAAGGTCATCAGCACGGAAAAGGCCTTTATGCTCATGCGGCAGTTCGGCTTCAACATCGACGGCCACGAGCTGATCGAGGTAAAAGAAGGCGACACCCAGACCTTTGGCGCCCATACCGTAACTTTTGTGGCTGCGCCCATGGTGCACTGGCCGGAGGCCATGATTACCTTCGACACCACCAACGGCGTGCTGTTTGCCGCCGATGCCTTCGGGTCGTTCATCGCGCTGGACGGAAAGCTGTTTAACGACGAGGTGAACTTCGACCGCGACTGGATCGACGAGGCCCGCCGCTACTATACAAATATCGTAGGCAAGTACGGCCCCCACGTGCAGGCGCTTCTGAAGAAGGCCGGCGGAATCGTGGATAAGATCCGCTACATCTGCCCGCTGCACGGTCCGGTATGGCGCAGCGATTTCGGATATATTTTAGATAAGTACCAGCACTGGAGCAGTTACGAACCGGAGGAAAAGGCTGTGATGATCGCTTATGCCTCCATGTACGGCAATACCGAATCCGCAGCCCAGGCGCTGGCGGCCAAGCTGGCGGAGCGCGGCGTTACCAATACAGTCATGTACGACGTTTCCAACACCCACGTATCGTACCTGATTTCGGAAACCTTCCGCGTCAGCCACATCGTTTTGGCCTCCGTTACCTACAACCTGGGCATCTATCCGGTAATGCACAATTACTTGGCGGACATGAAGGCGCTCAACCTGCAGAACCGTACCTTTGCTATTGTGGAAAACGGATCGTGGGCCTGCAAGTCCGGCGATCTGATGCAGAAGTTCTTAGACGAGGAGCTGAAGTGCATGACCGTGCTCAACCAGAGACTGTCGCTGGCCTCGACCCTGTCAGCGGAGAAGGAAGACGAGTTGGATCTGCTGGCGGATGCCATCGCCGATTCGCTGAAGGAGGGCTGAGGCACTGCCTGCCGCAGCTGACGGCGCAAATGGAAGCAGTGTCTGGAAAGCAGAAACAGCATCTAAAAACAGAGCAACCCCGCAGCGCGCAACAGGCGCTGCGGGGTTTTTGTCGCGTGACGACGCACACCGGAATTTGCTGATCGTTGCTGGTATTACCGATGCCTGGCGGGATGTCTTGCGCGCAGCCGTGCCGCCTGCCGCTATTCGCAGGACAGGGCATCGACGATGGAACGGGCTTTCAGCCTCTTTGCAGGGCCGTGAACCGCTGCGGCGCAGGAGAGCAACACCACGGCTGTGATGGCGGCTATGGCGCTCAGAGGCAGCTGCCACGGAAGCTGCCAGCGGGGCGCAATGAGCAGACGCCAGAGAAGGGCGTGCAACGGAAGCCCGATGAGGCAGCCGGCGATGATGCCCGACAGAGCATAGGCGCCGGCCTCAGCGGCGATCATCTGCGTCATCTGCGCCGTGCTCATGCCCACGGCGCGCATGGCACCGTACTGGGTGGTTCTCGAAGCTGCGCTCAAGGAGATGCTGTTGACGATATTGCAGGCTGCAATCAGGGCGATTACGGCTAAAAATCCGTAGATGAACACAGCAAAGGCATAGTAAGCACCCTTTACCTCCTGATTGCCGGGCCGGCTGTCGGAGAAAGAAAGCCCGTCGACTGTCATAGCCCGGATGGCGTCGATGGTTTCCTTCGGTACATCCGCCCGCAGCTTGATATCGAGGATGGTGTAGTCCTCAGCGCCGGTCAGCTCTGTAAACAGGGCTTCGGAGCAGACGAGAACCGCAGTATTTGGATCGCTGTTATAGGGACAGCGGTTCAACATGCCGCAGACGGTCAGATCGCCCAGCGCCGTTTCGATGCGGTCGCCTGCGCCCACGGAGCTGGTCGGAGAATAGGCGGCGAGAACAAAGCCTTCCTGCACATCCTTTGCCACCTGTTCCAGCGCTCGCTGGTCGGAGGCCCAGCGGTGTTCATCCACCCAGTTAAATTGAATCGCATCGTAGGAGAGCAGCATAATATTTTTCTGGTAAGAATCGCCGCTGCTTGCACTGCCGGGAGTGCTGCTGCGCACAGAGCTGATTTGCGCAGGATAAACCTGCGCAGAAATATCGTAAGCAAATTTCCTGCCATAAACGCTTTTTACGCCTTCCAGGGAATGCAGACGGTCTTTATAAGCAAAAGGAACCATACAAGTGTTATCGGCGCTGAGGATAGATACGTCCGGTGCGTAGGGCTGCAGCGGAGTAACGGCGCAGTTCATAAAATTTACCAGCGGGGAAAATCCTAAAAACAGCACGATGCTTACAGCAAATGAGCCTGCCATTAGAATCAGATTCTTTCGGTTCTGTACAGCGTGGTGCAGCCCCAGCGCGGCAGGAATTTTAATGCGGCTGGTATTTGCCGCATGCCGTACGGGCACGGGGGTATAAGCGTTTCCTGAAACAGCGGTCAGCGGCGGTACAGAAGCAGCTTTTTTCGCCGGAGCCTGGGCGGCGATCATCACCGTAAGCAGCCCTACCAGAATGCCCATGGCGATGCCGACAGTGCTGATGCCAAAGAGCGGAAGGTCGGCAAAATATTTGCCGCTCAGCAGCCGGAGCACAGCGCACAGAAACCAGGTGAAAATTACGCCGGCCAATGCGCCGGCAGGGATAGCGATTCTGCACCAGAACAGGGCTTCCAGGCGGACGAAGCGCATGGTCTGTCTGCGGTCTGCGCCGATGCACCGGAGCATGCCGAAAAAGGCGGTCCGCTGGGCAATGCTGCTGTTTATACTGCTGGCGATCATTAAAACGCCTGCTGTCAGGACAAAGACAAACAGGATGGCAGCGGCTCCATAAAGCCCCAGCATATACGAATCGCGGCCAAAACCCATCACGCCCAAAAGCGCCGCATTCTGCGCGATGTCGTCGTCTGCAAGGCCGTATTGTTCTTTCAGCTCCCGGATGCAAGCGGGAATGTTGACCTGCTCCTTAAATTGCACATAATACACCAGGTCGGAATCGGAAAGCTCGTTTTGCGCAGCGGCGCTGTACAGCGTCCGGAAAGCATCGGTGGGAAGCAATATGCAGACAGCATCGGTCTTTGCCGACAGAATGGTATCTGCGCCGAAACCGGAGATGGTGAGATTGCATACGGCGCCGGAGGGCGTGTGCAGCGCAACGGTATCGCCCAGGGCGACGCCGAGGGAATCTTTTGCGTTTTGCGTAAGGATAGCCTGGCCCTCCTCTGCGGGGAAGCTGCCTTCGGCAAGCGCAATCTGCATAATATCGGAAAGAAAGCCTTCTTCGATGCCGCAGACAACAGCGCGGTGACCATTGACAGCATAGGCGTCGTTTAGCCGATAGTTCAGTACATTGTACCACGAGGAGGCGGCCACATCCGGGCGCAGAGCAATCCGGCCGGCGCTTTCCTCATCAATATGCTTTAGCATGATGTGCCAGTTTCCGTAATCTTGCAGGGCTTTTATCTTCTGACTGCGCAGCTCCATATCTGCCATGCTGAAGATAGAAGTAACGAGGAACACCGCGAGGGCGATACAAAACAACGTCATGCGGTGCTGCCGCCGATGGGCTTTGGCGGAGAGGGGAATCAGCTCAAGAAAGTGTTTCATCCTGTGTGCCTCCCAAATCGTTAAGAACGCCGTCGGACACCTGAAGGACGCGGTCAGCGCAAGCTGTCAGGCCAGTGTTGTGGGTAATCATCAGAATGGTCTGGCTGTATTGCCGGGAAGCCGCATGCAGAAGCTCCATGACGTCGCGGCTGCTGGCGCTGTCCAGATTGCCGGTGGGTTCGTCGGCCAGAATAAGGGCAGGCTTTGTAATCAAAGCCCTGCCGATGGCTGTGCGCTGCTGCTGTCCGCCGGAGAGCTGTCCGGGCAGGTGGTTTCTGCGGTGGGACAGACCCAGGATGTCCAGCATTTCCTCCACATCTCTTTGCTCGGGCCTGCGGTAGTCCAGCAGCAGGGGAAAGACAATATTCTGCTCCACGGTGAGCTCGGGGATCAGCTGAAACGATTGAAAGACAAAGCCGATGTGCCGCCGGCGAAAGATGGTCCGCTGCTGGTCGCTCATAGAGAGGACATCCTTTCCATTGAGAAGGATTTCGCCGGAAGTGGGGCGATCCAGCCCGCCGATGCAGTGAAGCAGCGTGCTCTTTCCGGAACCGGAGGCGCCAACGATGGCTGCAAATTCCCCTTTTCGCATAGAAAACGAGACGTTTCGCAGCGCTTGGACGGCGGCATCGCCCATGCCGTAGGTTTTGCACAGGCGGGTTACTTGTAATATGTTCGTAAGATCATCTCCCTTCGATTGTTTACTATACACAACGCAGCTTACAAACAGGTGAATTTCAGCTTACAGTTCCGTAAGCTTTGCCGGAAGGGAGACGGTAAAAATCGTACCGCGGCCGGGAGTGCTTTCCACGCTGATGGTGCCGCCCTGCCCGTCGATGATGGATTTTGCCAGGGGAAGCCCCAGCCCAACGCCCTGAGACAGCCCTGGACTGTTTTGCCGGGAATCGGGCAAATGCCTGCTGCGGTAGAAGCGCTTAAAGATGTGGTGGATGTCCTCCTGCGCGATGCCGCAGCCACTATCGTGCACGGACAGGCGGAGCGCAAGGGGCGTCTGCTCGCAGGCCAGGGTAATGGTATCGCCTGCAACGGTGTGATCCAGCGCATTTTTTACAATGGTTTCGATAGCCTCGCAGGTCCAGACTGGATCGCAGAGCATCAAAGCGCCAGCGGTTCCTTCGAAATCAATGCGCTTGTTCTCCTGTTCCGCCCGGTCGGACAGCTGGCTTAACGCCTGCGAAAGGATGTCTTCTACAGGGCAGAGCGTCTTAGAAAAGGAAATACTGCCGGCATCCAGCTGGGTCAGCTTTAGAAGGGAGAGGGTCAGCTGCTCCATGCGCCGCAGGGCGGATTGGGATTTTTCCGTAAAGGCGCGCACGGCCTGCGGGTTGTCCGGTTCGCCGAGGATGATTTCGCTGTACAGCGACAGCGCTGCCAGAGGCGTTTTCAATTGATGGGAAATGTCGGAGATGGTGGACTTCAGGAAATTCTTCGCCTGGTTTTCCGCTTCTTTTTGCGCCTTCAGGCCGGCGGCCATCGTATTGATCTGCGAAAATAATAAAAAGAGCGCGCCGGCGGAAAGCTCCGGAAGCTGCCGGGAAAAATCGTTGGCCGCGTACCGTTCGACGATGCCTGTCGCGTCGCAAAAGAGCTGCTCCATCGTTCTGAGGTAGATAAAAACAAGGCAGGAAAACAGCGCGATAAAGCTGAGGCAGCCGACAGCAGCAGCGGTTCCCTCTGCAAGAAGAAAGGGATGGAGGGCGGGAAGCAGCCGGAGGGTAGTGTTTTCAGAAAGGCCGGTTTGCAGCAGAAGGGCCCGGGCAGAAACCGCTTCGCCGGAAACCGCCTCACGGGGTGCGGATTCGCTGGACGCCAGTTCTTTGAGGGGCGCTGGTTTATCGAAAGCGCCCGCGATGGAAGCAGCCACCGTGCGTTCGGGAACCCCGTGGGAAAGAAGCGACGCAGCGATGGCCGTATCGTGTTCGAGTATCAGCCTGCGAAGCCGGTCGGCCTGCCACCCCGCATGGAGAAAGCTGGCGGCAAGGAATAAAACAGACAGGCAGAGCACGCCTGTCAGAAGCCTTTTTGTATGTTGTTCTGCAAACATCAGCGTTGTACCTCGTTCCATCGGTATCCAAATCCCCGCACGGTGATGAGATGCTCCGGACGGGAGGGTGTGGTTTCTACTTTTTCCCGCAGCCGTCGGATGTATACGGACAGCGTATTGTCATCGACAAAGCGGCCGGCGTCATCCCAGAGCGCATCCAGTATGGCAGAGCGCGTAACGATGGTTCCGGCATTTCGCACCAGCAGGCAGAGCAGGCGGTACTCTGCGCTGGTCAGTGTCAGCGTGGTGCCGTTCAATACGGCGCGGCTTTCCTGCAAGTCGATGGAAATGTCTCCGCAGACCAGGCGGCTGCCGCTGTTTTCGGCCATGTTGGCGCGCCGCAAAAGAGCATTGATTCTGGCGCACAGTTCGCCCAGCTGAAAAGGCTTGGTCAGGTAATCGTCCCCGCCGCCATCCAGCCCGCGGATAATGCTGATTTCGTCATCAGCAGCCGTCAGAAAGAGGAGGGGAACAGCGCTGCCGCTTTTACGGACAGCTTCGCATACGTCGAAGCCCGTGCCGTCGGGCAGCGCAACATCGAGCAAAAGCACGTGATACGAGAGAGGAAAAGGGTGCAGGTGTTCCATGGCTTCGCGGACGGTGCGGGCCACATCGACGGCAAAGCCTCTCTTTTGCAGGGCGTAGTGCAGCCCGTCGATCAGGCTGTCGTCGTCTTCTACTAATAAAATCCGGTGCATGTTGCAGGCTCCTTTCTCAAATTTGTTTCTCATGGCAGTCAGACCTCCATTGATTTGCGGCTGCCTAGGGTTCTGCTACCAGCTCCGGCTGGGCGGGGTCCCACTGGCCGGCGTAGGGGGCCAGACGGTGGAGAAGCTCTTCCAGCAGAAACCAGTCTCCGTTCAGCGCGTGCTCCAATATCCAGGCCACGTGGTTTACCATGTACGTGTTCAGCGCCTTCATATCCTCCTGAGACAGCTGACCGGCAGCGTGCATATCCTCCACTGGCCCCAGGCGGAAGGCGAAGTTAGTGAACGCCTTTGCCAGGGCGTCGATGCGTTCCGGGCAGAGCAGACGCTCCCTGGACAGTTGATTGTGAAGCTTGCGCTCCTCTTCGTCGAACAGCGGCAGAAGCTGCTGCGCTGTCACCCTGGAAAGCGAGGGAAGTTCCGCAAGCGCTTTTTCCACGCTGCGCTGGCGCAGGCCGATATCGTACTGCCTGCGCTTTTTCGTCACCTCCCGCTTGGATACGCCAAAGCGCTCAGCGATGAGGCTGTCGGGCAAATTTTCTTCATAGTACAGTTGCTTTAAGACGGTTGCGTCTACCTGATCCCACGTCATGCTCGAGACTCCTTTACTAACTCAAAATAGTTTTTATCGAATTTCAGAAAGCCGGCATCCCGCAGCTTGCCGAGTTCGTTGGACATGGCGCTGCGGTCCACTGAAAGAAAGTCAGCCAGCTGCTGGCGGTTAAACGGTATGGAAAACCGCGGGCTTCCCTGCCGCACCGCTTCTTCGGACAGGTAGGAAAGCAGCTTTTCCCGCGTGGAGCGCCGGGACATATGGCCCAGCTTTTGCACCAGCTTTCTGTTTTTTTCAGAAACGGCAAAAAATATATTCTGTACGATGCGCGAATGAAACCGGCAGGCCGAGGGGCAGGTGGTGAGGAGTTTCTTTCCGTTAAACAACATCACTGCGCTGTTTTCCACCGCGATGACATCGTTGAGAAGCACGTCGCTTTCCGGCGACAGATAGGCTTCGCCGAACATTTCTCCTGCGGCAATCTGCTCTAAAATGCTGCGGTTTCCCCAGTAATCGTCCCTTTGAATGTGAAGCGTGCCATCCACCAAAACCATAAGGTCGCTGATGCGTTCGCCCTGCCGCAGAACGTAAGCGCCTTTTTTATAAATGCAGAGCCGGGCATCCAGGCAGGAGAGCATGGAGAAAATGTCTTCCTCGCTTACGCCGGCAAATATCCGCGTTTTTTCGAGAACGGGAATATAGGTTTTCATAAAAAAATCTCTTTCTGTTGTAAAAACAACAAATGTATTATGCCTCATTGTATTATAATGAAACCGTAAAGTCAATGGACATTTGGTGATACATTCAGATACAGAAAAGGAGAGATGACTATGCTTCGAAAGATTATCAAGATAAATGAAGAACGATGCAACGGATGCGGCGCCTGTGCCGCTGCCTGCCACGAGGGCGCCATTGAAATGATAAACGGCAAGGCAAAGCTTACGCGCGAAGATTATTGTGACGGCCTGGGCGATTGCCTGCCGGCCTGCCCTGCGGATGCGATTACCTTCGAAGAGCGAGAGGCGCCCGCTTATAACGAGGCGGCGGTTCTTGCGGCAAAGCGCAAACAGGCGGAGGCGTCCCTTCCCTGCGGATGCCCTGGCACGCAGTCAAAATCCATCAAGCAGGCGGGCGGCGATAGCCATACGCCTGCGGCAGCAGCCAAAAGCCAGCTTTCTCAATGGCCGGTGCAGATAAAGTTAGCTCCGCTGCGTGCGCCGTACTTCGACAGGGCAGACCTTTTGATTGCTGCGGACTGCACGGCTTACGCCTACGGGAATTTTCACAGTGAATTTATCCGCAACCGGGTAGCGCTCATCGGCTGCCCCAAGCTGGATGCGGGCGATTATGCTGAAAAGCTTGCAGCCATACTGGCGGGCAACGAGATAAAAAGCGTAACCGTTGCGCGCATGGAAGTACCTTGCTGCGGCGGAATCGAACAGGCAGTAAAAAGAGCGCTGCAGGATTGCGGAAAAGAGATTCCGCTGCGGGTGGCAACGATTTCCACCGATGGAAATATCATATCGCAATCGTAGCAGAAGCACAACAGAATGATAGCAGAATCGCAGCAGGCTCTTGCTTATGTGGTGGGCAGCGCTGGCTGCTTTTTTGGTTCGAACGTCCCCTTTAAAGAATTTCTTCTGGAAGATGACGCTCTGATGAGCTTGCCGGTTGATTGGCCTTGGGTTATTTCCTGCCTATACAAGGGAGGTTGATATTTCCTTTATGTGCGCCAGATTTTGGGCAAGCTCGTCGGAACGCTTCAGGTACTTTTTCTTAATGTAGGACGCTACGTGGTCGTAGTCGTTAAAAATAAACTGTTCATTGATTCCCAGACAATCCAACTCTTCTATAATCTCTGCTTTGTTTTCGATTTTTAATGTCATATCCGGATGAATTTCCTGTCTGACTTCGTTGATTCCATAGAGCTGATAAATGAAAATAGACGATTGGTTGGAAATCCGATTTGTAACATTGGCAGGCTCGTATGTAAAATAAAACGGCGTGCGGAACGGCCCATCGTGATGCGTAATGAATAGTAAAACCCATATCATCTGCACATAAAGACAAGCGTAGGAACCCAGATCAGACAGAGGCACCTCTGTCTCCATTCCTTTTAAACACTTCAGCCTCTTTTTCATCGCAGAAATCAAAGGATCGAGCTTATCAATCTCATATGCAGCACGATTATTTAACAGATGGATGATTTCTTTATGAATCATTTCATTGCCGGTGGTTGCTCCGATCATATCATCCATACAGGTGAGAAATTCAAAAACATAGTTTTCGTTTTCAATAAAAACATCTGTAATCCTTTCCAGGATATCGCGCAGATTTTCCCCTGCAACAAGCAGGGAGGGAAACAGCACTGTATTGATTAACTCCAGATGCTCTGAAATATTGATCAATCGGTCCTTGTTGAGAAAATATACATATCCATGGGTGTCAGGCGCTCCGCCGCAGGCGAAGTAGAGAGAAACCAAAGGTGAAAACGTAAAATCCAGCAGGTTTGTCGGCAATCCATGATGCTGAGAAAATGCTAAAATATGCTTTTTCTGCATATCCGTTAAGGTATTTCCCACCTGCTGCTCAAATGCCCTGACCATTTTTTGAATATCCAGATATGAATTTTGGCGAAACGCTGAAGCTGTTAAGCTGGAATACCATTTACTTTCTCCTCTGGAAACACAGCGGGTTAGATTATATTTGCTAATATACCCCATATATTCTAAAACGTTATGGACTGTATCCGTTGGAATATTTTTTGTATCTTTTAGCACAAATGTTCCTCCGTTTTTTCTATCCCATTTTTTCTACTGAATTAACGATACCTCTCAAACAATATTAACAATCTTCTGCATAGAACATGTAGATGTGGGCTTGTTCTTGCGCAGCCATATTTTTATTTTAAAGTCTGTGCTGGTCTGGCAATTTTCTATTTGGAGCGCAAACCGTGCGATTGCATGCAATAGTGCTTTGGGCTGTCTGAACGTTTACTTCATCATAGCATACTCAATAGTAAACGACAAGGGACTATAATTGTGCGAACAGGATGCGTGCATACCGGGAAGAAAGAGCATCAGCCGGAAGCAGCAGAGAAATTGTTCTGGGGAGCTTGGTGCAAGTATGTTACACTACAAACAAGGTGCTTGCCAAGCGGTAGGCGGTTAGCCCTTCTCCGGAAGGGAGGTAAGGATCGGAAAAAACATAGAAAAAGCCTGTAATCCTTGCCTTTATAGTGATAAGGAACTAAATTCACTTATCACTATTGGCTGACGGTTTCGGGGTGCATACGAAAGTCTTGCTCTGATACACGCCAATTCTCTTCTGCCGAAAAAGCGTTCCAATAATCATCCGCTGTCCAGACAAGAACGCAAAGATAACTGCGAAATTTCAAAGAAACGTATCTTTGCTGAACATGCTATCCGCTTTGTCAAAAGGTTTTGTATCCTCTCTGATCGCTATCGTAATCGCAGAAACCGTTTCGTCCTTCGCTTTTCTTTGATTGCTGGCGTCTGCAATTTTGACCGCTTGGCCTAATTTCGCAAGAGGTCTATTGAATGGAGACCCTGAGCAATATCTGAAAGATATTACAAAGCAGGGCTAATCTCCCAATGTGGGGCCGCTTTTGCATTGCGGTCTCATTTTTTGAAAAGAGTCTTGACAATTCCGTCTACACATTGTAGTCTATATGTGAGACTACAACATGTAGACGGGAGGCTGTACTTATGGCAGAAATTCAATTAGGGGCTGTGGAGGCTCGTTTTGCAGACATCATCTGGGAGAGGGAACCAGTGACATCCGCCGAACTTATAAAACTGGCTGCGGAAAAACTCACCTGGAAACGGACAACGACACATACGGTACTGCGCCGGCTCTGCGACAAGGGCCTATTTCAAAACAAGAACGGTGTGGTGACTTCTCTCCTGTCTCGGCAGGAGTTCTATGCCCGCCACAGCAAGAAGTATGTAGATGAGACCTTTGCGGGTTCGCTCCCCGCTTTTCTTGCCGCATTTACCAGCGA
>CATJIF010000086.1 GCA_949740445.1 uncultured Peptostreptococcaceae bacterium
CGTAGCTGATCTGGCCCGCGGGCACGACCATCATAACCTGGGGCTTTCCCGTAACGGCAAAGGTAACGACGTTGGATACGCGCTCGAACTCTCCCGCCAGGTCGGCATTCTGCCCGGCGTATACCTTTCCGTCTGCGGTATAGGAAGGGCCCACCGCATACGAGCTGCATTCGCTTTCAAATCCGCCTTGGCCGTACATCGTCAGATAGGTGGCTTCCTGGCGCACCTGAAGCAGGAGGGCCTCTGCAGAAGTGATATTAGCCCCTTCGCCCAGGCCTTCGATTTCTTCTAAAAAGCCGGGGGCGTGCCTGCCGATGTAAGGGGCGTAGAGGCTGGCTACCTGCAGGGCACGGGCCTTGTCGATGTTGGAAACGCGCTTGCAGTTGGCATAGGTGATATCCAGGTGCTCCTGAATTTGAGAGCGCAGCGCTTCCCCGTGCTGGCGGCCCACCTCCCGGTGCGTGCCGCTGAATATGTAGTGATCAAAGACCTTTTGTTTCATCGTTGGAATCCTCCTTTGTTTCGGGTTATCGTGCTTTTATTCTATCTGCACCCGAAGAAAACATCCAATGCGCAAAAAATATATGTGATATAACTGAAAACGCATACCTGGGCAGCGGGCAGAAAAAAACCGCGGCACAGGGCATTGCCTGCGCAGCGGTTTTTCGCAAAAGGGCTGCTATACGAACCAGTAGGAATCTTCTTCGTTCAAAGTGCCATCCTTTAAGCGCAGCCACTGCTCTTCGGACAGGGGCTGAAGCATGGGATGGTTGGAAATCTTCTCTTTTGACAGCTGGATAAACGCCTTTTCCGGGGTGGAGAGGTTGTGATATTTATTATAGGCGATGATGTTGTGCTCGGCCACATCCTCGCCGACCAGCTGGCCGATCACCGGGACCGAGCCGGGAAATGTGTAGCGGGTAGCGTAGGGCGTGGCAAAGGTAATGCCAAGCCCGGAGGCAGCCAGGCGGTAGCAGGCTACGATATTTGTGGTGTACATAATCTGGCGCGGCCGGATATCGAACATATTTAAAATATTGTCCACGGTTTTTCCCAGGCCGAAGCTGGGATGGAGGAGGACGAAATCCTGATTTTGCAGCGCATCCGCAGAAATGTGGACGGGGTGGTTGAGCGAATTGCCAGAAATATCACAGTCCTGCAACAGCGGATGGCGGTTGGGGATGTACAGAAGAATTCGCGCAGAGGAAAGCGGCTCGTAGCTCAAGTCGCCCGAGACGATGGAACGCGTGGTAAACGCCAGGTCGATTTTGTTTTTTAATAAATCTTCTTCGAACATGGGGGACGTCTGCTGACAGATTTTCGTGGTAATTCCCGGATATTGCTCCGAAAACGCAGGGAGGATGTGGGGAAGCCACAGAGAGCTTGCGCAGTAATCGGCTCCGACCAGCAGCGTGCCGCGTTTCATCACCGCAATTTCCTGCATTTCTTGCTTCAGCGCCATATCAATCTCGTGAACCCGCTTCGCTTCTGCCAGATAGCGTTCGCCGGCATAGGTCAGCTTTATGGGAAGGACAGAGCGGTTGAACAGGCAAACGCCCAATTCTGTTTCTAAATTCGTAATGATGCGCGTTAAGGCCGGCTGCGAGATGTACAGTTCTTTGGCCGCCTTGGATATATTCTGCAGTTCTGCGACTTTCTGTATGTAGGGGTATTTGTCGTAGATCATGGAAGGCGCCCTCCTTTCTTATTGATTTTACTGTATCTGGCCGGCCTGTTCAAGAAGAAATAAATATAAAGAAAACGGGAACGAGCGCATCTTCTGTTCGAAGGGAAATGTTGAAATTTCAAACAATTCTGCCATTATGCAAAAAAGGTTATAGCTTGTATCATGCAACTGGCATTAGACAGCGGAGGGCGGGCCTCCGTATAATGGGCTTTAAGGAAAGGCAGGTGCAGCAGCATGGAGCAAGAAAAAATAAAGTGGCCCTTTGGGGCGAAATGTGCGGTATTGTTTACGATCCACGTGGATGGCGAATCCTTATATAACAGAGATCCTCAAAAGCCTTCGCCGCGGCGAATGTCTTACGGGACCTATGGCCCTGTCCGGGCTGTGGACAGGCTGCTTGCGCTGGCAGAGCAAAAGCGGATTCCCTGTTCTTACTTTATTCCCGGACAAATTGCGCAGCGCTATCCGGAGATGGTAAAAAAAATTGATGCCATGGGGCACGAGATCGGATTTCACGGGTACGACCACGAGGAGAATATGTATCGGGAGCTGTCGAAAGAAGGGTGGATGGAGGTGATCGAGCGGGCGCAGCAGGTGTTCGAACGGCTGGTTGGAAAGCGGGCTGTGGGCTATGTGGCAACCAGCTGCGACTTTGGTGAGGATGCGCCGGAGGTGTGGTACCGGGAGCTGGGCTTTCAATATTCCAGTTCCATGCGGGGCGACGACCGGCCGTATCGCGTGTCGTTTGGCGGAAGAAAGTCCAACTTCATCGAAATTCCAGCCCGCTGGGAGCTGGACGATTATCCGTTCTTTATCTACAGCTTCGATCCGCCGCAGCCCCGGGGGCAGGACCGGATTGCAAGCTACGACGGCGTGCTTGCTAACTGGAAGCATGAATTCGATGGATATTATGCGGAAGGTGGCTGCATGACATTTATGCTTCATCCGCAGATCATCGGCATTCCCGGCCGCTGCGAGCTTTTGGAGGAATTGATTGATTATATGAAAGAAAAGCCGGATGTGTGGTTTGCTACCGGGCAGGAAATCGCCCGATGGTGGCGCGAGGTTTACGGAGGTGAGGAAGAATGAAGGGGGATATGGTTTGGCCGGCCGGTGCACCGGCGGCGGCTATGGTTGGCGTTATGCTGGATGCGGAGTTCATCTGGCTGGAGATGAACCAGGAGGAATTCAGCGTGCCCAAGCATCGCTCCATGGGCGAATACGGCCCCTTGCGCGGCGTGGACAAGGTGTTGGATTCTCTGGACAAGTACCGTGTACGGGCAACGTTTTTTATCCCGGGAATCGCCGCAAAGGTGTATCCGGAGGTGGTTTTGCGGATTGCGGAGGCCGGGCACGAGATTGCGCTGCACGGATACGCCCACGAAAAATTTTCAAGGCTGTCCGCCGCAGAGCAGAAAGAAATGCTGGAACTGGGGATTTCCGCGTTGAAAACGCTGACCGGAGAGCGCCCGAAGGGGTTTCGGCTTCCGGAGGGCGAGGCGAGGGAAGATACGCTCCAGGCGCTCGTCGATTCTGGGTTTCTCTACGACAGCTCTTTTTTCGACCACGACCTTCCCTATATTATAGAAGGAAGCCGCATGGTAGAAATCCCGGTGCGCTGGGAGACGGTGGATTTTCCCTATCTGGCCTGGGGCGGAAGCTATCCAAAGGGCGCATCCCGCGTGGCGATTTACGACGATGTATTGAATAATTGGCTCAGGGAAATGGAAGCCTGCCGCAACGGAGGGTATTGCTACAGCATTACCGTTACGCCGCAGTTGATCGGCTCGCCGGGGCGGCGCTTTATGCTGGATAAGGTGCTGGAAAAGCTGCAGCAAAAACGCTTTTGGCTCGCAACGGGAAGCGAAATTGCATCGCACACAGCAAAATGGGCAGCAGGCTGAGAAAGGGGCAGATGGCAATGAAGCAATGGAAGCGGGATTTGATCTTAGGCGTCGCTATCCTGGCGTTTTGCGTAATTAGCTACGTGTATTCTTACAATTTAACGGACAGCCGCGCCAAATATTTTCTGGCAAAAGCGGATACTTACGTTATGATATGGCTGGTTTTACTGGCGGTGCTGTCGATTGTTTTAATCCTTCGAAGCATAAAACGCAAATCGGATGAGGTGCTGCCGCCGATTTTGACAAAACGCATTTTACTCACCGCTTTAATTATTGTCGCCTATGTTTTTTCCATGGATAAGATCGGATTTTTCGTAAGCTCTTTCTTCTTTGTATTCGCATTGCTTTTCTTTTTTACGAGGGAAGAGAAGGGGAAATTTCCTCAGGGAAAGGCCTTTGCGAAAATGATTCTGATCTGGGTGGGAATTGCGGCGGCATCGGTGGCGATGGTGCAGTATCTGTTTGGAAATCTGCTGGGAATCCGGCTTCCCGCCGGGTTTTTCGGATAAGAGAAAAATTGCAATTTTGCAGTTTTCATAAAGGGACGAGCGGGAGATGCGGATGCAGCAGCCCTGACGTTCAACAGAAAGGAGAATTCAAATGAAGAAAATGTTGGCGATTTTGCTGGCAGCTTTGCTGGTGCTAAGCCTGGGTGCCTGTGGCAACGATGGAACAGCCGAGGGAGATCCGAAAACCTCCGATGCGTATCCGGAAAAGGCAATCACTGTCATTGTACCGTTTTCTGCCGGCGGTGAGCACGATTTAACGGCCCGCGTGGTCGCAGGCCGCCTCAATGAGATGTTTGGCTGGAATGTGGTAATTCAAAACACCTCCGGCGATGTGGCAGCGACCATCGAATACATGAACGGCGACAACGGGGACGGCTATACGCTGTTTATGCACTCTCCGGAGGTTATGAGCTCCAACTACGCTTCCGGCCTGCTGCCCGAGGCCTATTATAAGGACATGATATACCTGGGCAATTTCGTTTACGACCCCTTAACGATTTGCGTGGCAGCGGATTCGCCCTACCAGACGCTGCAGGAGCTGCTGGAAGCCGCAAAGGCAAATCCCGGCACGCTGAACTGGGCCAGCGTAGGTTCTGGCGGGCTCAACCAGATGAACGCGGAAAACCTCTGGAACATCGCTGATGTGGAATTCAATTACGTGCCCTACGACGATGCATCCAAGGGAAGAGCTGCGGTTCTGGGCGGACACGCGGACGTATTCCACTCCTTTGCCGGCGGTGCAAAGTCCACGGTGGACAGCGGGCAGCTGCGCGTTTTGGCTGTCGGTTCGGAGGAGCGCCTGGACTACTGGCCGGATGTGCCGACGCTGAAAGAACTGGGCTACGATGTGGTTACGGGCCTGACCCGCTGCTGGGATACGCATCCCGATACCGACCCTGCCATCGTTGAAGTGCTGACAGCAAAGTTCAAGGAATGCCTGGACGATCCGCAGACCCAGCAGCAGCTTCTGGATATGGGGCAGGCGCCCACCTGGATGACCGACGAAGAGATGCACGAATACGGAGAATATTATTACGGTGTATACTCCGACATTCTGGCGCGCCTGAATGCCGAAGAGTAGAAAGAGGGGAACGCCATGTCAGCTTTTGCATTGATCCTTCAGGGAGCAGTGGAGGTAGTGACGAATCCGATGACGCTTTTATACCTGGTAGTGGGTACCTTCGGAGGAATTGTGTTCGGTGCCATCCCCGGGCTGACCGGAGCCCTGGGCGTGTCGCTGATGCTGCCATTTACCTTTTCCATGGAGCCGACCCAGGGAATTACCACCCTGATCGGAATTTACGTGGGCGGTGTTTCCGGCGGGCTGGTGGCTTCGATTATGCTGAATATCCCGGGAAATGCGGCGGCCATCTGCACCTGCTTTGACGGGTCGCCCATGGCGAAAAAGGGCCAGCCCTTCCGGGCGCTGAGCTACGGCATTACCGCCAGCCTGATCGGGGGCCTGCTGAGCGGCGCGGTGCTGATTGTCGCTGCCAGCAAGCTGGCGCACTTCGGGCTGCTGTTCGGCTCGTGGGAATATTTCGCCCTGGGCATGATGGGGATGGCCGTTGTTGTCGCCCTGTGCAGCGACGATATGGTAAAGGGATTTATCAGTGCGATTATCGGGATGATTTTAGCCATGGTGGGCATGGATAAGCTTTCCATTGTGCCGAGATTTACCTTTGGCTATTATCAGCTGAGCAACGGCATGTCGGAGCTGGCGGTACTTATGGGCTTGTTTGCCCTGGGCGAGATTATGGTGCAGGTGGGCGGCCTGGGAAAAAAGCTGGAAACCGTAAACACGGAAGAACGCCGGTCGGTAATCCCTGCAAAAGGGGCCTTTGCGGGCCTTTGGAAAACGATTCTCTCCTCTTCGATCATCGGAACCTTTATCGGGGTACTTCCCGGAGTCGGCCAGAGCACGGCAGCGCTGATCGCCTACAACCAGGCGAAAAACACCTCGAACACGCCGGAGAAGTTCGGCACCGGACATCCGGAGGGCATCGTTGCACCGGAGGCGGCAAACAACGCCGTCTGCGGCGGTGCGCTGATTCCCATGCTGACGCTGGGGATTCCCGGCGATACGATTACGGCCATGCTGATGAGCGGCCTGATCGTCCACGGCCTGGCGCCCGGCCCGCTGCTGTTCGATAACAATACAGAAGTGGTGGGAACGATCTATTTCTCATACATTCTGGCCTGCATTTTGATGTACGTGCTGTATATTCTGTTTATCCGGCACTTTATCAAAATACTGACGCTGCCGATGAATTACCTGTTTCCGGTCATTCTGCTGATGTGCCTGGTAGGGGCGCTGACAGCCAATAACCGCATATTCGATATCTGGATTTTTGTGGCCATGGGCTTTGCCGGATATATTTTCCACCACGTGGGCATTCCCTTAGCGCCGATGATTCTGGGATACGTGTTAGGCCCCACGGTGGAGCTGAACTTCCGAACGGCGATCATGGCAAACCGCGGAGACCTGTCTTCGATTCTTTCCCATCCCATTGCCATGGGGCTGCTTGCTATGGCTGCTATCATGGCGTTCTGGCCCGTGATTTCCAGCTGGAGAAGGCAAAAGACGCAGGAAGTGTAAACGTATACGGACTGTCAATGCACAGGGAAACAACATACAATAGCGTGCAGTTTTCAAAAGAAGCTGTGCGCTATTTCTTTTTATTTTTGCAGTTTTCATTAAAATACAAAAATTATACTTCAAGCAATGCTGAAACTGTGATATGATAATTTCAAAGATTTTACAAAAATAGAAGGGAGGATGTTTTCTAAATGAAACATGCAGGCAAACGTATTCTGGCCGCGGCATTGGCGTGTGTATGCGCGCTGCCCGTTTGCTCTTATGCGGCAGGGAATACGGCAAATGTAAGCCTGCCCATGGGCGGTACGATGGTTTTGATGGAAATGGGCCCGGGACGCACCGGTGAGGTGACTCTGGCCAATGGCCGCCTTTTTCAGGCGCAGGCAGCTTCCGGCCACGTGAGCGCCAAGACGGCGGAGGGAGGCAAGGCAGTAGTCGCTTCGGTCAACGGCGGCTATTTCGATTCTTACAGCGGTGGAAACCGCCTCTATGCCACGGTCATTCAAAACGGCGAGGTGGTCAACGGCGGCGGCCATACGCCGGTGCTCGCCTTTACGGCAGGCGGTACGCCTCTGATCGACCGCGTGAAGATCGAGAGCAAGGTGGTTTTCCGCAACGAGGGCGATGCAGAAAAATCGGAGGTTACGGCCTATGCGGTCAACGATTACAATGCCAGCAACAGCTGGGGCGTGTACCTGATCACTTCCAAATATGGCAGGGCGCTGAACGTGGCTTCCGGCGCGCAGATTGTTACCATGCAGGACAGTACAGTTATCAGCATTGCTTCCGGCGGAACCGTTCCGGCGCTTTCCGGTGCGACGACAGCGCTGGTGATCAACCAGGATGTCTGGAACAACATGACGAAATACCATACCGAACCCCAGGTGGGCAACGCAGCGGTGGCAAAGATCGTCTATACGCCGGACCACGATGCGGCTTCGAAGTGGACGGGCGTAGTCAACGGGATAGGTGCAGGCCCGCTGCTTTTGAAAAACGGCGTGGATATGTGCGACCAGAACCCGGATTTTACCGATCCCAAGCAGGGGCCTGATTACTCTTCCTCCCGTTCCTTTGTCGCCATCATGGGCGACGGCCGGCTGGCGGTGGGCAGCGCTACAAATACGACCATGCGGCGCATTGCCCAGTATCTGAAAGAGCAGGGGGCGGTAGATGCCATGGCTCTGGATGGAGGGGCCTCTACCTTTTTGAGCGCCGGCGGCTCTACCGTGCACAGCGCGGGCCGGAACTTAGCCAGCGTGCTGCACATTGTAGATTATTCTTCCAAAACACTGCCTCAGGGCGTGCAGGCGCGGGATTTCGATACGCCTTCCAGCTGGGCCGCATCGACGATGAGCAGTGCGGCCGCTGCCGGCGTCGTTCCGGAAGCGCTGCAGAACGGCTATCGGAAAAATATTACGCGCAGGGAGTTCTGCCAGCTGATCGACAAACTGCTGCAGAAAAAAATGACTAATTACAGCACCAGGTTAGATCAGACGGGAATAACGTACGACGCGGCCCGTCAGGAGCTGTTAGATACCTACGACCTGGCTGTAATTAACTGTTATCGCTTTGGCGTAGTCAGCGGCGTGGGTGAAAACCAGTTCAACCCCAACGGCAGCCTGACCAGAGAGCAGGCAGCGACGATCCTGATGCACGCCAGCAGGCTGCTCGGTGCGTCGGAGGAGGGCGGCGAGGCTGTTTCCTTTACAGATGCTGCCGATATTTCCCGCTGGGCAGCTCAGGGCGTGGATTACGTTACATCGCATAAAATCATGAAAGGCACGGGCGGAGGATTCCGGCCCAAGGGGCTGTTCACAAGAGAGCAGGCCATTTCCACAATCTATCAAATGTTATAATCGTATTAAAAAACGCAAAAAGACCGGAGCTGACAGAGAAGTCGGTTTCGGTCTTTGATTGATTTCAATATATGCAAAATCTAATTTAAATTTCGTTTTTCCATGCAATTTACGGCTGTTAATGCTTTGATATCTTCAAAGTTCCATTCAAAGCATTCATCATAATAATTCTGTTTTTTTCGTTTTTTGAATATTCGAAAGGGATGATTACCGGAATTGTCGTATATGTGACATATATCGCAGATAGTAAGCAATTCTTTAACCAAAGCCAGTGCCCGATCATACCTTGCAATGATTTTTTCTTCTGGAACATCATGTCCGCCGGCTTCAACCCTTGATCTTACACGCCAGACATTGATAATCGGATCAGCAGTGAGAACATAATAACAACGGATAAAATATCCTTTTTCTTTTGATCGTTTTAGCAATTTTAAGTTCCTTTCCGTAGAAAGTACTGTTTCAAAGCAGAATTCTTTCATTTGCTCAATATGTTCTTCACGTTGTTTTTCAGCTAATTGCGCTGCTTCTAAATCAGAGCATTTTAAATTTTTTTTAATTTCGTCGGCATTGATATAGTCCATTGGAGGTTTCAGCAATTCAGTAAACGTACTTTTACCGGAGCCGTTTGGACCAGCAAATATTACGATTTCAGGATTTTTTTGTAATACGTTCACTGTAACGCTCCTTTCGCATTCTCTGGCCGACTTCAATTCGTGTGCCGTCACTGTTTTCTTTGTAAATAGTCTGTGTTTCAGCATCATATACAATAATTGGAATATCCATCGCCTTTTTCTTCTCCAATTCGATTTTTACTGCTGCATTGACGCGCTTTACAACAGCCTCATCGGAAATATATTCTTCACGTTTCATAACTCATACCATCCTTTTCTACGGAATCCTTTTCATCTTTACTATTTTACTATTATTATACGTAAGAAAAGCATCTGAATCAACCTGGGTTTTGTCAGTTTTAATAGAATGGAAAATAGTGGAATATCAGGTGCCAGATGTGAAGGTACCGATAAATTTCTCAAGAAATTAACAGGAAATATTTTTACAAAACTGTTGACAATAGTCATGGGGAGTGCTAAATTTAATGTATGGTTAGCACTCACCTTTAATGAGTGCTAACAAGAAGGGGTGAAAGGAGAGCAAATCGTGGATTTAACGGAACGAAAACTGAAAATCCTCCATGCGATTGTAGCTGATTTCATTCATTCTGCAGAACCGGTGGGTTCGCGCACACTGTCAAAGAAATACGATCTCGGCATCAGTCCGGCGACCATCCGCAACGAAATGTCCGATCTGGAGGAGCTTGGGTATTTAACGCATCCGCACACGTCGGCCGGCCGCGTGCCTTCGGATAAGGCGTATCGCCTTTATGTCAACCACCTGATGGAGCGCTACGAGCTTCCGGAGGAGGAAAAGCGGATCATCAGCGAAAATCTGAAAAGCGATATGATGGAGCTGGAGCGCACCATCGAGCATGCGGCAGAACTGCTTTCCAGGCTAACCAACCTGACATCGTTTGCCATTACGCCAAAGCAGGATGCCAACCGCCTGAAATACATCAACCTCCTGCCGGTGGACGATACGACGGTGGTCCTGATGATCGTGGCGGAAAACGGCAAGGTCACAAACCAGGCGCTGCGCATCAGCGTTTCCTACACGCCGGAGAATTTAGAGCTTCTTTCCAAGGTGATGACGCATACCTTCCGGGGCCGGACGATCAGCGATGTGCTGACGGTGGACATCATCAAGTATTTTGAAAACGACATCGAGGCCATGAGCAGGCTGGCGCAGTCGATTATGCCGAATTTTATGAACACGCTGGAGAACATGCTGAATGTGGATCTGTATCTGGAAGGGCTGACCAATATCTTCTCCATTCCGGAATACAACGACATCGAACGGGCCAGAATGTTCCTGGAGATGGTTAATCGCAAGAAGGATTTTATGGATGTGCTGATTAACCGCGACAACGGCATGATCATTACCATCGGAGATGAAAATACCGATGAAATCATGCGGGACTGCAGCCTGATTACCGCCGACTATCGGATCAATGGAAAATTAGTCGGAAAGCTGGGAGTGATCGGGCCTACGAGAATGAAATACGACGAGGTGACT
Organism: uncultured Peptostreptococcaceae bacterium; assembly: GCA_949740445.1. GTDB lineage: Bacteria > Bacillota > Clostridia > Peptostreptococcales > Anaerovoracaceae > RGIG446. The sequence goes on from CATJIF010000086.1 coordinate 10,686, forward strand.
TCGGTCATCCGCTACATGACGGATAACCTGAGCCGCACCTTCCAAATCGCAAAAGGAGAGCATGAGGATGACGAGTAATAAAACAAAGCAGTATCAACAGGAACTGGAGCAGGATCAGAAACCTTCTGCTTCAGAGGCGTCGGAAGAAACAGAGCAGCAGACGGCGCAGGCCGGTGTTTGCAGCGCAGACGAACCGGAGCAGGAAGAGTCTGAGGCAGCGGAAGGCGGCGAAGCGCAGGAAGAGGCCAAAGCGGAGGCGGCAGGGGAAGAGAAGCCGGAAGACGAAGACCTCAAGGCGAAATACCTGAGGCTTGCGGCGGATTTCCAGAATTTTAAGCGGCGTACCGAAAAGGAAAAGTCCGACATTTATGCATATGCCAACGAGAAATTCGCGTTGGATTTGCTCGATGTAATAGATAACTTTGAACGTGCCCTGATTCATCAAAAGGACTGCAAGGACGAGAAGATGAAGGAAGGCATGGACATGATCTTCAAACAGCTGACAGGGGTGCTTGCGAAAAACAAGGTCGAAGAAATCGCTTCGCTGGGAGAGGAGTTCGACCCCAATTTTCACAACGCGGTAATGACGGATGCTTCCGGTGAATACGAAAGCGGAAAAGTCAGTGCTGTGCTGCAGAAGGGCTATAAGCTGAACAACAAAGTAATCAGAGCGGCTATGGTAAAGGTAGCCGAATAAGGAGGAATAGACAATGGGTAAGGTAATAGGAATCGACTTAGGAACGACAAATTCGTGCGTAGCGGTGCTGGAGGGCGGCGACCCGGTAGTCATCGCCAACGCAGAGGGCAACAGAACCACGCCGTCTGTGGTAGGCTTTGCAAAATCCGGTGAACGCCTGGTAGGGGAGACGGCCAAGAGACAGGCCATCACCAATCCCGACAGAACCATCGCTTCCATTAAAAGACATATGGGTACGGCTCACAAGGTAGAAATCGACGGCAAGGCATATACGCCGCAGGACATTTCCGCCATGATTTTAACCAAGCTGAAGACCGACGCGGAGAGCTATCTGGGCGAAAAGGTAACGGAAGCCGTAATCACCGTGCCCGCTTACTTCTCCGACAGCCAGAAGCAGGCTACAAAAGATGCCGGTAAGATCGCCGGACTGGATGTCAAGAGAATCATCAACGAGCCCACGGCTGCTGCTTTGGCCTACGGCCTGGATAAGGGCGATACCGAGCAGAAGGTGCTGGTATACGACCTGGGCGGCGGTACGTTCGACGTATCCATCCTCAACTTAGGCGATGGCGTGTTCGAAGTGTTAGCCACCAACGGCGATACCAAGCTGGGCGGCGACGATTTCGACAACGTAGTGATGAACTTTATCGCAGACAGCTTTGCCAGAGAAAACGGCGTGGATCTGCGCAACGATAAAATGGCGCTGCAGAGACTGAAAGAAGCGGCGGAGAAGGCGAAGAAAGAGCTGTCCGCTTCTCAGACCACCAACATCAACCTGCCGTTTATTACGGTCAATGCCGATGGACCTCTGCACCTGAACATGGATCTCACCAGAGCCAAGTTCGATCAGCTGACCTCTGACCTGGTCAACCGCACCATCGAGCCGATGCAGAAAGCCATGGCCGATGCCGGCGTAACCATGTCCGACATCAGCAAGGTAATCCTGGTAGGAGGTTCCACCAGAATCCCGGCCGTGCAGGAGGCTGTAAAGAGAGTTACGGGCAGAGATCCCTTTAAGGGAATCAACCCCGATGAGTGCGTTGCCGTGGGCGCTTCCATCCAGGCTGGCGTCCTCACCGGAGAGGTAAAGGATGTATTGCTTCTGGATGTAACCCCGCTGTCCCTGTCCATCGAAACGCTGGGCGGTGTGGCGACAAAGCTGATCGAGAGAAATACAACCATTCCGACGAAGAAGAGCCAGATCTTCTCCACAGCGGCAGACAACCAGACAGCGGTGGATATCCACGTGCTGCAGGGTGAGCGGGAAATGGCTTCCGATAATATTACGCTGGGCCGGTTCCAGCTGTCTGGAATTCCGGCAGCTCCCCGGGGCATTCCTCAGATCGAAGTTACCTTTGATATCGACGCCAATGGCATCGTAAATGTAAGCGCCAAGGATCTGGGCACCGGTCAGGAGCAGAAGATTACCATTACTTCTTCCTCGAAGCTGTCCGATGACGAAATTCAGCAGAAAGTAAAGGAAGCCGAGCAGTACGCTGAGGCGGATAAGCAGAAGAAAGCAGCCATCGAGACGAGAAATCAGGCCGAGACCATGGTATACGAGACGGAAAAGACCTTGAAAGAGCTGGAGGGCAAGATTTCCGAAGAGGAAAAGTCCCAGGTGCTGGCGGCAAAGGATGCGCTGGCAAAGGCACTGGAGGGCAACGATGTTGAGGATATCAAGGCAAAGACCGATGCTCTTACCAGCCAGTTCCACGCCATTTCCGCAAAGATGTACCAGCAGGCGCAGGCAGCAGGCGGCGCAGGTGCCCAGGGCTTCGATCCCAGCAACATGGGGAATATGGGCGGTGCAGGCTTTAGCGGCAATGCGGGCCAGCAGTCCGGACCGGCAGACGACAATGTGGTCGATGCGGATTTTGAAGTAGTAGACGATAAGAAATAGCAGTATACTATATAGCAGCAATAACGAAATGGATGGGCCGCAGGCGCTTTCCCTGACCTGGAAAGCGCTTTGGCCTTTCCTTGCGTTAGAGTTCCGGATGACCGGAAGTTTGTTACAGCAGGATAGAGGGAGAATTTATGGCAGAAAAAAGAGATTACTACGAGGTTCTGGGACTGCAGAAAGGAGCCTCCGAATCGGAGATCAAATCCGCCTTCCGAAAGCTGGCGATGAAATATCATCCCGACAGAAATCCCGATAATAAAGAAGCGGAAGAGAAATTTAAGGAGATCAACGAAGCCTATTCCATCCTTTCGGACCCGGATAAAAAGAGCAAATACGATAAATTCGGCCACGCGGGCGTGGACCCCAACGCCGGCTTTGGCGGCGGCGGGTTTTCCGGCGGTTTCGGCGGCTTTGAGGATATTTTCGGCGACCTGTTCGGCGGTGCCTTTGGCGGCTTTGGCGGCAGGGGTGGTGCGAGAAACGGCCCGCGCAAAGGCGCTGACCTGCAAAAGCGCATGGACATTACCTTCGAAGAAGCGGCGTTCGGTACAAAGAAAGAAATACGCCTGACAAAGAACGTGGCCTGCGAGGAATGCGGCGGCACGGGTGCGGCCAAGGGGACGACGAAAAAGACCTGCCCCACCTGCGGAGGCTCGGGCCGCGTGCAGTCGGTGCAGAATACGCCCTTTGGCCAGTTTGCCACCCAGACCACCTGCAGCCGCTGCAACGGTACGGGAGAAATTATCGAAACGCCGTGTTCGGCCTGCGGAGGCTCGGGCAAGGTGAGAAAGACAGTCACGATTACCGTGGATATTCCTGCGGGCGTGGACAGCGAATCCGTCATCCCCTTGCGTGGACAGGGCGAACCGGGAACCAATGGAGGCCCCAGCGGCGACCTGTATCTGGTGCTTTCCGTAGCGCCGCACAAGCTGTTTAAGCGCAAGGGCAACGACCTGTGGCTGGAAATGCCCATCACCTTTGCCCAGGCGGCATTAGGCGATGAAATCGTCGTGCCCACGCTGACGGAAAAGGTAACTTATAAGGTACCTGCGGGAACGCAGCCCGATACGGTATTCCGCTTAAAGGGCAAGGGCATTAAGAGCTATAAGACGGGAAGGCCGGGGGATCTCTATGTAAAGGTAAACCTGGAGGTGCCCACCAAGCTGGACAACAAGCAAAAGAAGCTCATCCGCGAGATGGGAGAAGCCCTGGGCGGCGAGTGCCATCAGAAAAAGAAGAGCTTTGGCGAAAAGATGCGCGAACTGTTCGAGTAGGCGGTAACGAGGCGCAGCCAGCGCAAGGCGTTTGATAAAAAAATGAGCGCAGCGCCTTGACAGAATCCCTCTGCAATGATATTATAAACAGAAACATAAAAAAGTAACGTTGAAGAGGACGAAACCGGGCACTGTGCCTTCAGAGAGAGGTGGCATTTGCTGCAAGCTGCCTTATGCGCATCCGGCATAACCACCTCGAAGTTGCCGGCGAAACGCGGCCGTTGATTGGAGGCTGCCGATTAAGCCGGACGGGTATGCCCGTTACAGCAGGTAAAAGCGGCTGCGGACAGCAGCAGGCAGGGTGGAACCGTGGAATGGTCTATCATCTCACCCCTGAATGTTTTCAGGGGTGTTTTTTATTGCGATAACTAAGGAGGATACGATATGGAACGAAATCACAGTGAATATGCGTTCGAAAATTGCGGCGCTTACTGGCATACCTGCTCGCACATCATGGCGCAGGCGGTAAAGCGGCTGTATCCCGAAGCGAAGCTGGCCATCGGGCCGTCCATTGCGGAGGGGTGGTATTACGATATTGATTCGCCGGTAAATTTTACACCGGAAATCCTTGCGGAAATCGAAGCGGAAATGAAAAAAATCTGCAAAGAGAAGTTGAAATTAGAGCGGTTTGAGCTTCCGAGAGCAGAGGCGAAGGAGCTGATGAAGGACGAGCCCTACAAATTGGAGCTGATCGACGGGCTTGCGGAGGGCGAGGCGATTTCCTTCTACAAACAGGGCGAATTTACAGACCTGTGCGCCGGGCCCCATCTGGATTCTACCGCAAACGTCAAGGCAAATGCTCTGGCGCTGCTCTCCTGCACCGGCGCTTACTGGCGGGGCGATGAGCACAATAAAATGCTGCAGCGGATCTACGGCATCGCCTTTCCGAAGAAAGACGAGTTAGACGCCTATCTTGCGGCAAAAAAAGAGGCGCAGAAGCGCGACCACAATAAGCTGGGCCGGGAGTTAGAGTACTTTACCACAGTCAGCAGCATCGGGCAGGGGCTTCCGATTCTCCTTCCCAAGGGAGCGAGAGTCATCCAGCTTTTGCAGCGCTGGGTGGAAGATGTGGAACAGGAGCACGGCTACCTGCTGACAAAGACGCCGCTGATGGCAAAGCGCGACCTGTACCGCATTTCCGGCCACTGGGATCACTATCTGGACGGCATGTTTATCATGGGCGATCCGGCAGACGAAGAAAAGGAATGCTTTGCGCTGCGGCCCATGACCTGCCCCTTCCAGTATCAAGTATTTCTAAACCGGGCGCGCTCCTATCGGGAGCTTCCCATGCGCCTGGGCGAAACCTCTACGCTGTTCCGCAACGAGGACTCCGGCGAAATGCACGGCCTGATCCGCGTGCGCCAGTTTACCATTTCCGAAGGGCATCTAGTGCTGCGACCCGATCAGCTGGAAGAAGAATTCAAAGACTGCTTGAATCTGTCGAAATACTTCCTGGGCACCGTGGGGCTGCTGGATAAGTGCACCTTCCGCTTCTCCCAGTGGGATCCTGCCAATCCGAATAACAAGTACGAAGGAACGGCGCAGCAGTGGGAGGAAGCCCAGCGGGTGATGGGCAATATTCTGGACCACCTGGGCGTAGACTACGAAATCGGCATCGACGAGGCGGCGTTCTACGGGCCGAAATTGGATATCCAGTACAGGAATGTCTACGGCAAGGAAGATACGCTGGTTACCATCCAGATCGACATGCTGCTGGCAGAGAAATTCGGCATGTACTACATTGATGCCGACGGCCAGAAAAAGCTGCCGTACATCATCCACCGCACCAGCCTCGGATGCTACGAACGCACGCTGGCCTATCTGATCGAAACCTATGCCGGTGCGCTTCCCACCTGGATGGCGCCGGAGCAGGTTCGCATCCTGCCAGTAACCGACCGGGCGGCGGACTATGCAGCGGATGTCTGCAATCAGCTGCGCAGCTGCGGTTTCCGCACAGAGGTGGACTACAGCGCCAATAAGCTGGGCTACAAAATCCGCGGTGCGCAGACGGAAAAGGTGCCGTACATGGTAATTTTGGGCGATACGGATATGGAAAACCAGACGGTTTCCGTGCGTCACCGCTCCGGCGAAGATCTGGGCGCTATGCGCCTGGAAGAGCTGCAGGCCATGCTGAGAGAGGTTGTAGATACGAAGGCAAAGAAATAGCTGCCATGAACAAGCTGCCGCTTTACCTGCGGCAGTTTTTCATGTGTTAGAGCAGTCCCGGACCGCTGGGCAGATGTTTGGCAGCCGGAAAGAGAGAAAGGACAGAGCCTGTGAAATATAATATGTGGAAGCTGTACACCAGCAGAGAAGGGTTGGAGCTGTGCGTTGACCTGCTGATGGCGCAGGGATTAGAGGGTATGGTGATCGACGACCCGGCAGATGTAGACGATTTACTGAACAAAAAGAATGACTACGACTGGGATTACGTGGCCGAGGAAATCCGGCAGCAGGCCGGGCGGGAGCCGGCCATTACGCTGTATTTCGACGAGACGGAACAGGGCCGGGCGGAACTTGCGCTGGCCATGGACTGCGTCGCGCAGCTTCGCAAGCGGAGGCAGACGCCCGGCGATGTGTTGTTTGGCCTGCCGCTGGGGCGGCTGCAGACAGAGCTGTTTCTGATCGACGACCAGGACTGGAAGGATAAGTGGAAGGAATATTTTAAGCCGGCGCACATTACAGAGCGCATCGTCGTAAAGCCCAGCTGGGAAGAGTACGAGCCGGACGCTGCCGACGAACTGGTAATCGAAATCGACCCGGGCATGGCCTTTGGCACAGGAACCCACCCGACCACGGCGCTGTGTGTGGCGCTTTTGGAGCGTTATATCCAATCGCCGGAAGATGCAGTGCTGGATGTGGGATGCGGCTCGGGTATCCTTTCCATGGCATCAGCGCTGCTGGGCGTCAAAAGCGTCGTAGGTGTGGAAATCGACCCTGTAGCTGTCGAGGTGGCAAAGGAGAATATAAAGCGCAACGGGCTGGAACAGCGCGTGCAAGTCATCGAAGGCGATCTCACCCAGGGGCTTTCGGTAACGGCGGATATCGTGGCGGCCAATCTGATGGCAGACCTCGTCATCCGGCTGTCAAAGGATGTGGCAAAGCACCTGCGGGGGAGGGGAATCTACATTTCCTCCGGCATTTTGGTGGAAAAGAAAGAGAGTGTCGCAAGCGCCATAGAAGAGAGCGGATTTGAAATTTTAGAGATTTTGGAGCGGGATGAGTGGTGCGCGATTGCCGCACAGCTGCGCCGGCACGGGGACTGCCTATGAGCCGGTTTTTCGTAGGGCCGCAGCAGGTCTGTGGCGATTTGATTTATATGACTGACAGAGAGGACATCAAACATCTGTCGCGGGTATTGCGGCTTGGCGCAGGCGACAGCCTCGATATTTCTGACGCGCAGGCGTTTGAATATCGCTGCGAAATACAGGCGGTAGAAAAGGAGCGGGTTCTCCTGCGCATCTGCGAAAGGCAAAGCTTTGCGCGCGAGCCACAGCTGCTGCTGCGCCTGTACCAGGGGATTCCCAAGCAGGCAAAGATGGAAACCATTGTGCAGAAGTGCGTGGAACTGGGCGTGCATTGCATCGTTCCCGTATTTACGAAATACACGGTCGTAACGGACAGCCGGGGGAATTTCAGCGCCAAGGTGCGCCGGTGGCAGAAGATATCCGAAGAAGCGGCCAAGCAGTGCCGGCGGGGCAGGATTCCTGCGGTAAAGGAAGCGATTTCTTTTAAAGAGATGGCGGCGCAGGCAAAAGAGGACTGCGATGTGGTGTTATTTCTCTACGAGGGCGAAAGGCAGACGAGCATCAAGCAGGCGCTTTTGCGCCGGAGGGAAGAAGCGCAGCGGCAGGGAAGGGGAATCCGCTCTGTCGCTGTCATCGTCGGGCCGGAGGGAGGTTTTTCCGAGGAAGAAGCGCAAGTCATGATTTCCGCGGGTGCCGACTGCGTTACGCTGGGAAAGACCATACTGCGCACAGAAACCGCAGGGATGGCGGCAGCGGCCATGATTATGTACGAGCTGGAGCTTGTTTAGCGCTGCGATGAAAGCGATCAGGAAGAAAGAAGTCAAACGGTTTAGAAAGAAAAAACAATGGGGAGGAAGACCATGATCAAGCATAAAAATAAACAGGGTCGTGTGCTTTGCGGACGCCGGTGGCTGGCGCTTCTGCTGGCGCTGACGGTAAGCCTGTGCGCCTGTTCTGCGGTTTCTGTGCTGCCGGAGGGTGGTGATGGCGGTGACAGCGGCTATACCGACGGGGAATACGGTACAGACGGCGCAACGGATGGAGATGTGCAGAGCGAAAGCGGCACGGAAGCCGGGGAAGATGACAGCGGCGGTGCAGAGGATGCGCAGGAGCCGCCGCAGTTTCGCACAGAGGATGCGCTCAGCGAGCACTATCAGAAACACGTAATCGACCAGAATGAGTTTGAAGAATTCGGAGACATTAGCAAAGAAGAGTATTTGCAGATGGCGCAGCTGCTGCTCACTTCGCCGGGCCAGGCGGTGTCAGTAAAGACCGAGGAGGATGGCGACCAGCTGTTTTACGATTACGATGCCAATTTTTTTGCCGTAATCAGCGCAGATGGCTATATACGAACGTTTTTCCGGCCGTCTGCGGGGGCGGATTACTTTGAGCGGCAGTGAGGCCGCAGGAGGAAATTATGGATAGAACATACCGGCCGATGCAAAAAGAGTGCTACCCTTGCGTCTGCTGCGGAGAAGCTACGCTGTCCAGGCGGCCGCCGGGAACGCATCAAATCTGCCCTGTCTGCGGCTGGGAGGACGACCGGCTGCAATTTTTCGACCCGGAGTATGCCGGCGGGGCCAACCAGCTGAGCCTGTGCCAGGCGCGCGAGGAATACCGGAAAAAGCGGAGTGCGGAGGAAGTTCCAGCATCGGATGGCTGATACAATAAATGTTTAAAAAAGTGATAGATTTTAGAAAATATGGGTATCAATTTTTTGTCGCAACCCGTCGAGATTGCGAAACAAAAGTGTGCGGAGATCCGTCTATTATATACGGAAATAAAACATGTGGGTACGAAGGATGAAAGGACTGGATAAGAGATGAGACAGGCAGGAAAAAAGCGGATCAGAAGGGCAGCAGCCCTTGCGCTCAGCGTGGTAGTTGCGGTACTGGCAATACCGTTTACAGCCTCAGCCGCAGTGCAGACTGAGGTAGAAATGCAGGCGGATGTGCTGCACAGCCTGGGGCTTTTGTCCGGCAGCGGCGGAAGCTACCGGCTGCATCGCACGCTCAACCGCGCGGAGGCCATCACCATGCTGATTCACATGATGGGCGAAGACCAGGCGGTAAAATCAGGTACGTGGACGCATCCGTTTACCGATGTTCCCGAATGGGCGCAGGCGTACGTGGGATATGCCTATCAACACGGATTATCCTCTGGCATATCCAAAACGCAGTTTGGCAGCAGCAGCCCCTGTACCCAGGCGCAATATCTGACGTTTCTTTTGCGGGCGCTGGGCTACAGCGATGTGCGCGGAGATTTTAAATGGTCGCAACCCTACGATCTGGCGAAATCCGTCGGGCTGATTTCCAGTGAAACGCCGCTGTCGCGGTTTACCCGCGGGGACATGGTCAATGTCTCGTACCGGGCGCTCAGCGCTCTGACGATTACCTCGCCGAAGCTTCACGGCTGGACGACGAGCAGCCTGATCGACAGCCTGCAGAATAAGAAAAAGACGCTGAAGGATCAGCTGATTGAAAAAGGAGCCTTTACAAAAGAAGCCTACGAACAGGCCATGGCCGTGTATGCGGAGGGACCAAAGACAGTAAAGGTCGTGTATTTGACCTTCGACGACGGCCCTTCGGCCAAGGTGACGACGAAGATTTTAGATACGCTGCAGGAATACGGCGTACCGGCGACGTTCTTTGTGTTGGGTAAGATGGTCGATCGGGCGCCCGAGATCGTGCAGCGGGCGTATAACGACGGACACAAGGTCGCAACGCACGGGTATTCGCACGATTACAAATATCTATATGCCAATACGAAAAACCTGCTGGCGGATATAAAAAAGGGCAATGAGGCCATTGACCGGGCGCTGGGATTTGCCTATGGCAACCGGGTCTTCCGCTTTCCTGGCGGTTCTTTTGGAAAGTCGCAGACCATTCTCAATGCGGTAACGAAAAACGGGTATACCTACTACGATTGGAATTGCAGCGGGGAGGATGCGACAAAGGTAAAGGGGTCGTCTGCCAAGGAAATCGTCAGGGCAGCGATCAATACCTCTGCGGGAAAAAAGAACGATATTATCATCCTGCTGCACGATGCAGCGACCAAAGATACGACGGCAAAGGCACTGCCGCAGATCATTGAATACTTCCAGGAAAAAGGCTACGTTTTCCGGACGCTTTCCGAGTAGACAGAAAAAACAGGAAGGCGCCCGGAAGGGGAAGCAGTGCAGGCAGTATGGTGTAGTTTACAGAAAAAGATTTATGCAAACTAAAGATTGTGAGTTAAATCCTGTGGATTTTCAATATTTTTAAGAAAAACGAATCTCTTCTTTATGCGAGAAAGTTTACAATATATTTATTTCTGTAAAGAACTGTTCGCTGCTGATGTGAGCGGGGCGAAGGAAGCGTCCCAGCCGGTATAAGGAGGATTCGTCGGAGTCGGAAAAGAAGAAATTCAGCCGTTCCGTGCAGCTGAGGCTCGCCTGAAATCCCAGCTGGCGGATTACGGTTTCCGCCAGGGGGTCGATTTCGCCATAGGGATAGGTGAAGGTGTTGGGCAGCGTGCCGCAGTGGAACAGCAAGAGCTCCTGCAGGCGCATGAGGTCTGCGCTCAGCGCCTTCTGATACGCCTCGTCGGTTTCGCCATCCATGCGGCCGGCTCCCTTTCGCCCCTGATCGCAGCGGTGCATATCGTAAGTATGGTTTTGGATTTCCACCAGGCCGCTGTCCTGCATCTGCCGGAGCTGCTGCCAGGTCAGGTACGAATAGTTGGGATGGTCGCTGTCCGCCAGGCTGAACTGCTCCGTGCAGGTACCGATAACGGAGATCACGGCTTTGGCGCCGTATTCCTGCAGCAGGGGGAACGCGTAGAAATAGTTATTGTAAAACCCGTCGTCGAAGGTGAGGATCACCGGCTTTTCCGGAAGTGGGGCATCCTCTGTTACATAATTGATCAGCTGCGTCATGGTGATGGTTTCGTAGCCGTGGCTCTGCAAGTATTGCAGGTCGGATTTTAAAAGCTCCGGCGAAACCACAAAGCGGTTTTGCATTTTTTCATCCTTTAGAAGCGAGTGGTACATAATAATCGGCACAGTGCGCTCCGGCGCGGGGGACTGGCTCTGCGCAGAGGCGGCGGCATCTGCCGTTTCTGCCGCATCTTCGACTTCGCGGTAGGGGTAGAGGCGTTCTACTTCTTCTGTATCGGGGTTGCGGGCAACGCTGACGCGATGTGCGGACAGCAGCCGCGTCAACGAGTACAGGTCGATCCATATTTCATTGGGGTCGTCCTTCTGCGATTCGTCGAAAATCAGCTGAACGCCGTAGTGCAGGTGAGGCGTATCAATGTTGTTTACATTTTCTTTTATGCTGTAGCCGGTCTGGCCGCTGTAGCCGATGACATCGCCGGCGTTGACTCTCATGCCCTCAGCAAGCCCTTCGACATAAGGATGGTCCTTGCGCAGGTGGGCGTAGTAATAGTAGCGCTTTCCATCCAGGCTGCGGATGCCCACGCGCCATCCGCCGTACTGGTTCCAGCCCAGGGCTTCTACCACGCCCGATTCCACGGAGACAACCGGCGTTCCGGTGCCGACGATCAGGTCGTGCCCCAGGTGCTTGCGGGCATAGCCATAGGTGCGGCCCGCGCCGAAGTCGTCGTAATCGGAATACCAGTAGCCTTCGGCGATGGGCGAAAAGGCCTTCAGGCCGTACTGGCGCTTCCATAAAAGCGATTGCGATTCGCCGGCGGGGACCGCGATTTCGTATTCTCCCAGCAGGCCGCCCAGGACAGCGGTATAGGCCCGGTGATAATAAGAATAATACTTCATGGATTTTGCCAGATGCGCCGTGTATTCGCCTTCCTGCAGGCGGGCGACCAGGCGGTCGAGATCGCTTTGCTGATAGCGCGAAAAATCGCCGCCGTATTTGGCGGCCAGATACGCTAAGAGCTCAATCCAGTGCAGGTGGGTTTCGCTTCCGTAGCTTTCGATATCCAGCTGCATCGCTTTTTGCAGCAGGGGATAGGGGATGTCAAAATCCACCCAGCGGATAATATCTGCGTCGGCGCTGGCAAGCTGCGACAGGGAAGGTGCCGCCGACCAGAGCAGGCAGAGGCTCAGGCAGATGAGGCAGAGAAGGGCTGCGGTACATTTCTTTATCAAGGAAAACCTCCGATCCATATCTGCGGCACAGCTGCGTTGGCGCAGGCGGACGCCGCTTAAAAATACTTTTATAAAATTGATGTAAATTCTTATGCAAAGGGACGGAAAATTATGTATAATAGAAGCGGGTGTCGCAGCGGCATCCACGGGAAAGAAGGCGGCTGCGCCAAAGAACCGACAGGGAGAACACATTGATGAAAATCGCCTTTTACACGCTGGGATGCAAGGTAAATCAATACGAAACACAAGGATTAAAAGAAATTTTTATGCGCCTCGGGTACGAAATTGCCGAAAGCGCCGAAGAAGAAGCCGATGTCTACGTGGTGAACACCTGCACCGTGACCGGGCTTTCCGACCGTAAATCCCGCCAGTATATCCGCCGCATGAAGCGGCAAAACCCCCAGGCGATTACCGCCGTAATCGGCTGCTACGCGCAGGTCAGCCCCAAAGAGGCGGCAGCGGTTGCGGGCGTGGATATCGTGGCGGGAACCAACGAAAAGAGCCGCCTGCCTGAGCTGATCGACCAGTGGCGCAGGGAGCGCTGCCAGGTGCGTTCGATTGAAGAATACGACCGTCTGAAGGACCGCTACGAAGACATGGGCATCATCACTTCGATGGAAGCCCGCACGCGGGCGTTTATCAAGGTTCAGGAGGGGTGCAACCGCTTTTGTTCCTACTGCGTTATCCCCTACGCCAGGGGCGATGTCCGCAGCCGCCCAAAAGAAGAAATCCTGGCAGAAGCGAGCGCGCTTTTGAACGCGGGTTTTAAAGAACTTGTGCTGACAGGCATCAACACGGCGCTCTACGGGGCGGAGCCGGGCTTTCCCAAAGAGGAAAGCGGGCTTTCCGGGGTAGAAATCTTAATCGACGCCATCTCGCGCCTGCCGGGGGAATTCCGCATCCGCTTAAGCTCTCTGGAGCCCACTGTAGTTAATGGCGACTACGTAAAGCGGCTGCTGCGCTACGATAAGCTCTGCCATCATCTGCATTTGTCGGCGCAGAGCGGAAGCGACCGCGTTCTCAGCGCCATGCGCCGGCGATACGACCGGGCAGAATATTTGCACATCGTTCGCATCTTGAGAGAGTTCGACCCGGGCTACGGCATTTCCACAGACCTGATCGCCGGGTTTCCGCAAGAGGCGCAAAGCGACCACGAGGAAAGCCTGCGCTTAATCGAAGAAGCGGGGTTCTGCAAGGTGCACGCGTTTTCGTATTCCAAGCGTCCAGCGACCAGGGCGGCGGACATGGCAGGGCACATAGCGCCGCAGGTCAAAAGGCGGCGGACGCAGGAGCTGATCGCTTCTGGAGAGCGGGCGGCCCGGCGGTTTGCCGAACGCTGCCTCGGGCAGACGCGCACCGTTTTGGTGGAGGAGAGGGACGAGACCGCACAGGCCTGGAAGGGACATGCGGATAATTTCTTACCGGTATATATCCGCCAGGAAGGCGACCTCTGCGGACAGCTGCTTTGCGCAAGGCTTACCGAGCCCTTCCGCGACGGCGTTTTGGGCACGGTGGAGCAGCGCTGACAAGCGTTTACCGCATGTTTTAGAATAGATAAGAAAACGCCCACCGGCAGTTGCCGGAGGCGCAGCCGACATCATAAAAACAGTTCTATCAAAGAAAAGGAGGCGGGCAAATGTCTGAATGTATTTTCTGCAAGATCGTAGCAAAGGAAATCCCGGGAAAGATCGCATACGAAGATGAGCGCATCCTGGCATTTTACGATCTGGAACCCCAGGCGCCGGTGCACGTTCTCATCGTTCCCAAGAAGCACATCGCTTCTTTGGACGAAGCGGGGACAGAGGACAGTGAGCTTTTGGGCCATCTGCTGGGCAAGGCGAAGGAAATCGCCGCGACGCTGGGACTTGACAACGGCTACCGGCTGGTAATCAACACCGGAGAGGACGGCCAGCAGACCGTAAAGCATCTTCACGTGCATCTCTTGGGCGGCCGCAAAATGACATGGCCACCGGGCTGAGCAGAGGGAAAACCGCTGGCGCTGGAAAAACCGATAAAAACGGCGCCAGCCGTAAAAAAATAGAAAAAACATCTTGCGTAACACGGCAATGTCATGTATAATAGACACGTTATAGGCAAAATTCGTTTTGGATAGGCATCCAAATGATTTCAAAACAGGTCAGGAGGTGAAACGAATATATGGCACAGGTCATCGTAAGAGAAAACGAAAGCTTGGAAAGCGCGTTAAAAAGATTTAAGCGTTCTTGCGCAAGAGACGGCGTGATGTCCGAATTGAGAAAAAGAGAACACTACGAAAAGCCCAGCGTAAAGAGAAAGAAAAAGTCAGAAGCCGCGAGAAAAAAGGCAAAGAAGTTCTAAAAAGAGGTGTTAACCGATGTCTTTGAAGGACAGATTGATGCAGGACTTTAAGGAGGCCATGAAGGCCCACGACGAGATCCGCAAAAACACGGTAAATTTAGCCAGAGCCGCGATAAAACAGTATGAGGTAGACAATCGAAAAGAGCTTGATGATCAAGGAATCATTGAAATCCTGAGCAAGCAAGTGAAGATGCGAAGAGATGCCCTCTCTGATTTTGAGAAAGCCGGACGAACGGATTTAGCCGAAACATACAAGCAGGAGATTGAAATCCTAATGGCGTATTTGCCAGCGCAGCTGTCGGAGGCCGAGGTCGCTGAAATCATCCGGCAAACTGCAGCCCAGTTGGGGATCGAAGGCGGAAAGCAGAACTTCGGAAAACTCATGGGAGCGGTTATGCCCAAGGTAAAAGGCGTGGCTGACGGAAAAGTGGTAAAGAAACTGCTGGAGGCATTCCTCGAAAAATGAGGACAGGCTGAGAAGCAATGCATAAAACATAAAATAACCCGGGATTCCGGGTTATTTTTTTTGAAAATCCGCATAGTCTTTCTCTGAGGGAGGCGAGGATTATGAGCTTCAGAGAGGAAATGCTGCTGGATTTTGACCTTCGTGCGCCGCGGATTTTAGCTGACGGCAGAAGCGGCATCATAGATAATGTAAAGAGTCTGATCCTGCTGACAGAGGATGCCGTCATCGCCGACTGCGGAAAGCGATTCATCTCCGTCCGGGGAACCCGGTTGACCATTACATTTTTAGAGGATGAACGCATGTTTTTGGAAGGCAATATCGAAGCGGTGGAATTTTACGGAGAGAAAGACGCCCATGAGTGAATGGAAATTCCGCAGATGGAAAAAAATAAAAATTGAGGGGTTTCAGCTGCATCGCTTCATTTCCGCAGCAGCGACCAGAGGCATCGGCTTTCGCGGGCTGCGCATGGTGGACGAATGCCAGGCGGAAGCGCAGGTCGATGCAAGGCAGTTTGCTGCCCTGAAAAAGGCGGCAGGAAATCGCTACCGCATCACTGTCGTCGGACAGTTCGGCCTGGAAAGCCGCCTGCGGCAGCTTCTGCACCGCACGGCGACCTGCGTGGGGCTCCTGGCCTTTTTCGCAATTATCTACTATCAAAGCTGCTTTATCAGCGAGGTGCAGATTACGGGCTACGAGCATCTGACCGAAGAGCAGATCCGAAAGAGCCTGGCGGAATTGGGCTTCTATCCCGGCGCCCTGAAATCCTACGATTTGGCTGATCTGAAAACCAGCCTCTACAGCGAGCTTGGCGATATCGCCTGGGTGGGGATTACCTATCAGGGGACGCTGGCCCGGGTGGAGATTTTAGAGGCGGCGGTAACGCCGGAGAGAGAAGATACGAGCGAGACGGCGCACATTGTAGCCGACCGCAGCGGGTATATCGAAAGCATGGTAGTAAAAGAAGGGGTTGCGCAGAAGCAGAAGGGCGATTTTGTACAGGAGGGCGATCTGTTAATCAGCGGCCTGGTGCCGATTACCGATAAGTCCTATACCCGCAAGCCCGACGAGCTGTTTCGCAGCGTGCACGCCCAGGGAGAGGTAAAGGCGAGGGTGCTTTACCGCATCCGGCGCTATCAGCCAGCCTACAGCGTAACGCTTGCCCCGACCGGGCGCCGCTTTCCAGGCCTCCGTTTAAAATTCGGGCAATGGCAGTGGGACAGCGACCGGCTTTACCGCCCGTTTGAAGTGTCGCGAAGGGAAGAAGCAACGCTGATGCAGATGCTTCATCCCCTGCCAGTGCAGTTTGCGCTATATTGGGAAAACGAGGTGGAGGTCTGCCTGTCCAAGCGGCTGCCGGAAGAAATCCAGCGAAGGGCGCAGCAGCAGTGCCGCCAGGCGATCAAAGAAATATTGCCAAAAGACGGCCAGTTTGTGAAGAATGATTTGAGTTTTTCAGAAAAAGAAAATATAATAGAGGTGATTATGCTGATCCACTCCATCGAAACCATCGGAACGGACCAGCCGTTTTCGGCACCTGTGCCGGAGCCGTCAGAGCAAGAAGAAGCCCCGGCCGTCCCATAGCGAGCAAAAAGGAGTATTTGCATTTGGAACAAAAGATAAACAAGGAAATCGCGCTGCCGCTGCATCCGCGCTGCGACGCCGCACAGCTGTTTGGCAACCTGGATGAAAACCTCAACCTGATCAGCCGGCATTACGATGTATCGGTGCTGCAAAGGGCCGAAACGCTTTGGATTCGCGGAGAAAAAGCAGAGCAGGCAGCAGCGGCGCTCAACGAGCTGCAGACGATTATAAGCGAGGGAGAAACGCTGGATTACCAGAAGCTGCCCTATATTTTAGAACTGTGCGATAACGGCATTTCCTATCGGGAAAGCCGGATCAACAAGGATATCCTCTGCTATACCCACAGGGGAAAGCCCATCCGGCCCAAGACGCTTGGGCAGACGGAGTATGCGAAGCAGATCCGTGCAAACGACGTGGTGTTCGGCGTGGGCCCTGCCGGGACGGGAAAGACCTACCTGGCCGTGGCCATGGCGATTTCCGCATTTAAAAATAAAGAAGTGGAGAAAATCATACTGGCCAGGCCCGCCGTAGAGGCAGGCGAACGGCTGGGATTTCTTCCCGGCGATCTGCAGGAAAAGGTCGACCCCTACCTGCGCCCGCTTTACGATGCGCTCTACGACCTTTTGGGCAGAGACAGCGCACTGCGGCTGAAAGAAAAGGAAGCCATCGAAGTGGTGCCGCTTGCCTATATGCGCGGCCGGACGCTGGACAACTCCTTCATTATTTTGGATGAAGCACAGAACACGACAAAGGAGCAGATGAAGATGTTCCTCACGCGGCTGGGCTTTGGCTCCAAGGCGGTTATCACTGGCGACTTAACGCAGATCGACCTGCCGAAAGGCAAGGTGTCCGGCTTAAAGGACGCCGTGCGGGTGCTGCAGGGCGTGGAGGGGATTGCCTTCTGTTTTATGAAGGAGGGCGATGTGGTGCGCCATCCGTTGGTGCGGCGCATTATCCGGGCCTACGACCAGCGGGGAGCTTTAGAGGAGGACGAGCATGGAACTGATATTCAGTGAAGACCTGCAGGAGGGGGCGCTGGCGCTTCCCGAGCAGGGACAGTTAAAGCAGCAGATGGAGCAGGCCGCCATCCTCGCCATCGAGGGGGAAGGCATTTCGACGCAGGAGGCTACCATCAGCGTTACTTTTGTATCGCCGGAGGAAATCCGGCAGATGAACGGGCAGTACCGCGGAAACGACGCTGTCACCGACGTGCTTTCCTTTCCGCAGTTTGGCGACCTGGAAGAGCTTCCGGAGGAAGGGGAGCTCTGCCTGGGCGACGTGGTAATCTGCACGCAGCAGGCGGTGCGGCAGGCGGAGGAATTCGGCCACAGCCTGCAGAGGGAGCTCCTCTATTTATTCGTGCACAGCGTCTGCCATCTGCTGGGCTACGACCACATGGAAGAAGGAGACAAGCGGCAGATGCGCGCAAAGGAAGAAGCTGTTATGGAACAGCTGGGGCTTTCCCGTGAGGAAGCCGGGCCACAGACAGACGAAGCGCAGGAGATCAAGCAGCTGTACCGGTTGGCGGCCCAGGCGAGGCAACGGGCCTTTGCCCCGTTTTCGCACTTCCGCGTGGGCGCGGCGCTGCTGGCAGAGGACGGCAGGGTGTTTACCGGCGTCAACGTGGAGAGCTCCTCTTACGGGGCGACCATCTGCGCGGAACGGACGGCGCTTGTAAAGGCGGTGTCCGAAGGTGCGCAGCGGTTTTGCGCCATCGCCATCGTCTGCGACGAGGGGGCGGCCTGGCCCTGCGGCATCTGCCGCCAGATGCTCTACGAATTTTCGCCAACGCTTCTGGTGATTACGGGAGACAGCGAAGAGGATGTAAAGATCCGTTGGCTCTGCGAGCTTCTGCCGGAGGGTTTCCGCCTATCTGCCGATACCGGAAAACAGCAAATACAGCATCCGCAGCAATCAAAGGAGAGGGAATGAAGTCAGGATTTATCGGAATCATCGGCCGGCCCAACGTGGGAAAATCCACGCTGATGAACGCCATTTTAGGAGAGAAGATCGCCATCACTACCAACAAACCGCAGACCACGCGAAATGCCATCCGGGGCATCTATACCAGGCATCAGGGTACAGAGGAGGACTGCCAGCTGATCTTCATCGACACGCCGGGCATCCACAAGCCGAAAAACAAGTTGGGCGCCTGCATGACAGACATGGCAAAGAATACGCTGAAGGAAGTGGATGTCATTATATTCATCGTCGATGGGCCGCTTTCTGAAGGCTCTGGCGACGCCTATATTTTAGAGCTTTTAAAACAGGTATCCACACCGAAGATCCTGGCCATCAACAAGATCGACCAGCTGGACCCCGAGGTATTCTACAGCATTTACGAAACCTACGAGGCCCTGGGGATCTTCCACAGCATATTGGGTACGGCGGCCATCGAGGCGAAAAACG
>CATJIF010000087.1 GCA_949740445.1 uncultured Peptostreptococcaceae bacterium
ATTTCCTTCGGACAGGCGCAGCTTGTGGCAGAGGATAAAGGCGAGGTGCAGTTGACTGCCACAGGGCTTTCCGGAATCTGCATCTTCAATCTCAGCCGCTATGTCATCTACAGCGTTCCGCTGGCCGAAGGGCGGCGGGAACAATACCTGGTTGCGCTGGATTTTCTACCGCAGCATTCGCAGGAACAGGCAGATGCGCTTCTGCTTGCCCAGGCGGAAGCGCTGAGGGAAGAACCGGCGGAAGTACTTCTGCTCAGCATCGTGCACCAGCGCTTGATTGCAGGAATTCTCCGACAGGTGAACATCGCGCCGGACGAACGGCTGGAAGGTGTAGGGGAGAAACGGCTGCTGCTGCTTTCCCGCTTGCTGAAGCGGTGGTGTGCGCTCGTGGAGGGAACAAAGGGATGGAACGATGCGCAGGTGACAGCAGGTGGCGCCGACTGCGTGCAGTTTAATCCCCAGACAATGCAGTCACGGCTGATTCCGGGACTATATCTCTGCGGGGAGCTGTTCGATGTCGATGGGCGCTGCGGAGGTTATAACCTGCAATGGGCCTTTGCCTCGGGATATGCGGCGGGGTGCAGCGCCGGACAGCAGGCGGCAGAGGCCTCGGGCAATACAAAGAAAAACAGCACAAACGAGGAGAATGCAGAAGCGAACAATAAAAAAGAAGAGGATAGAAGGAAAAGCGGCAGAAAGGAGGAGATGACGCGATGCTCCGCATCCAAGAAGTAAAACGGCAGGCTTGCGAGAGTGCGGATTGCCTGCCGCAGAAAATAGAAAGGCAGCTGAAGCTGCCGAAGGGTTGCATTACCCAGTGGCGCAGAGTAAAAGAATCGGTGGATGCCAGAGATAAAAGCCGGATTATGCTGGTGTGCAGCGTGGATTTCAGCGCAGAGAGCATCGACGAAGAGCAGCTGCTTTCGCGCGCGCAAAAGCGTGGTTGGAAGCTGAAAAAAGCACCGCAGGAAGAGTATGTCCTGTTTCATCAGCGAAAGGAATACCAGAAACCAGAGCAGCGGATGCTCCATCGTCCCGTGGTGGTGGGGTTTGGCCCCTGCGGAATCTTCTGTGCGCTGCTGTTGGCGCAGATGGGATATGCACCGCTGGTCCTGGAACGGGGAAAACCCGTAGAGCAGCGGGCGGCCGACGTCGAGCGCTTCTGGCGCGGAGAAAAGGTAGACCCGGAATCCAACGTGCAGTTTGGGGAAGGCGGGGCAGGCACATTTTCCGACGGGAAGCTGACAACGCAAATCAAGGACAGCCGCATACACAAAGTCATCGAAGAAATGGTAGCCGCAGGCGGCGGAGAAGAGCTGAGATACCGACAGAAACCCCATGTGGGAACCGATGTGCTGCGCAACGTAGTAGTGCAGCTGCGCAGGGAAATCCTGCGCCTGGGCGGCGAAATTCTCTTCGAAACCAAACTGACCGGCCTGCGCTTTGATCCAGAGGGTCGCGTGTGCGCAGTTGAGGCCGAAAGCAGAAAAGAGCCGCGCGCGCGCGTAATCCCTGCCGAAGTGGTGGTTCTGGCATTAGGGCACAGTGCCCGCGACACCTTCGAAGCGCTGCACCGCGCAGGGCTTTCCATGGAGCAGAAGCCCTTTTCCATGGGCGTGCGCATCGAGCATTGGCAGGAAATGATTGACTGCTCGCAGTACGGCGCACCGGCGGCGCAGCAAAAGCTGGGGGCAGCGGAGTACAAGCTGTCGCATAAGTGCAAAAACGGCCGCGGCGTTTACACATTCTGCATGTGTCCCGGCGGCAGGGTGATCGCCTCGGCATCGTCGCCCCAGTCCGTTGTCACCAACGGCATGAGCTATCGCAGCCGCAGCCTGCCCAACGCCAACAGCGGGCTGCTGGTCGATGTGAGGACAGAGGATTTCGGTTCGGAACATCCGCTGGCAGGCATGAGGTTTCAAGAATACTGGGAGCATCAAGCGTTTTTGGCCGGAGGCAGCAGCGGATGCGCGCCGGCGCAGCGGGCAGAGGATTTTCTGGCAGGCCAGGCGACGGAGCAAGGCAGAGGCGAAAGCAACAGCGTAAGGCCGTCTTACGCGCCGGGCGTTGCCTGGACATCGCTCGATGCCTGCCTTCCGGCCTTTGCCTGCGAAAGCCTGCGAGAGGCGTTGCCGGTACTGGGAAAAAAACTTGCCGGCTTTGACAGCGGCGACAGTGTGCTGACGGGAATCGAAACCCGAAGCTCCTCGCCGGTGCGCATCGTCCGTTCGGAAACGCTTCAGACGGCGCCAGGCGTATTTCCCGGAGGCGAGGGCGCCGGATATGCCGGCGGCATTACCTCTGCAGCGGTGGACGGCATCCGCATCGCCGAACAGATCGCTGCGCTCTGGCTTCCGGCAGAAACGGAAAAACCAGAGATATCAAAGTAGAGATCAAAAACGAAAACCGCGCACAGCGCGGTTTCAATCATTCTTTGCGGTTTTTACCCCTGTTGCGATTCTCCCGAGCCAGCTGTCTCTGCCGGCGCCGGTTCTGGCTCCGAAAGCAGCAGGCTGCGGCCAGTCATCTCTTCGGGAACAGCAAGCCCCATAAGCGACAGCATCGTGGGGGCGAGGTCAGCAAGAACGCCGCCCTCTGCCAGACGGATCTCCCGCTCGGGTTCCATCACCAGCAGGGGAACGGGATTTAAGGAATGGGCGGTTACAATGTGCCCTTCCTCATCCAACATGCAGTCGGCATTGCCGTGGTCGGCGGTTAAAAGCAGCCGTCCACCGTGAGCAGAAAGCGCGGATGCGATGCGGCCGACACAGCTGTCCACAGCCTCTACTGCCTTAATTGCCGCCGACAGTACACCGGTGTGGCCCACCATATCGCAGTTGGCGAAATTCAGAATAATCGCGTCGTAAATTTCGGCCTCGATCTGTGCAAGCACCTGCTCCGTTACCTCGTAGGCACTCATCTCCGGCTGCATATCGTAAGTGGCGACCTTTGGCGAAGGGATGAGGATGCGCTCCTCCAGCGGGTTAGGGGCTTCCACACCGCCGTTGAAAAAAAACGTAACGTGCGCGTACTTCTCCGTCTCGGCAATGCGCAGCTGGCGCAGACCCTGGGCGGACAGATACTGCCCCAGCGTATTGTCTAAAGACTGCGGCGGAAACGCCACCTGGACATTGGGCATTGCGGCATCGTATTGCGTAAAGCATACGTACAGCAAATCCTCAACCATCTTTTTCCGCTCAAACCCGGCAAAGGCCGGGTCGACAAAAGCGCGGGTAATCTGGCGGGCGCGATCGGGCCGGAAGTTAAAAAAGATAAACGAATCGCCGTCGTTGACCACGGCCGTAGGAGCGCCGTCGCGCAGAATCACCGTCGGCCGGACAAACTCGTCGTTTTCTTCGCGCAGATAGGCTTTTTCCACAGCCTGCGCAGCGGAATCCGCCTGCTCGCCTTCGCCCAGGACAGCGGCGTTATAGGCAAGCTCCACGCGCTCCCAGCGGTTGTCGCGGTCCATGCCGTAGTAGCGGCCCGACACGGTAGCAATCGCGCCGATGCCAATCTCTTTTATGCGGGATTCCAATTCTTCGATGTAAGCCAGCGCACAGCGCGGCGGAACGTCGCGGCCATCCAGAAGGGCGTGGACGTACACCTCGGAAATCCCCCTCTGCTGCGCCAGCTGTAGCAGGGCGCTCAGATGGCTGATGTGGCTGTGGACACCACCGTCGGACAGCAGGCCGCACAGGTGCAGGGCACTGTCGTTTTGCAGAACGTGGTCCATGGCATCGTTGAGCGCATCGTTATCGAAAAAGCGGCCCTCCTCGATGGATTTTGTAATTTTCGTCAGCTCCTGATAGACGATGCGCCCAGCGCCGATGTTCAAGTGGCCGACCTCGGAATTTCCCATCTGCCCTTCTGGAAGGCCTACAGCAAGGCCGCTGGCCTTCAGCTGCGTGTGGGGCCAGTCGGAAAACAGACGGTCAAGATAGGGCGTATTCGCCTGTAAAACAGCGTTTCCGGGGCCAGCCTCAGCGATGCCGAAGCCATCTAAAATCATAAGCATAGTGTTTTTTTTCATCATACATATACCTCGCGTCGCAGGAATGCGGTATCTTTTTCGTTATTATATAGCAATTCTTCCCCAGAAGGAAGATGTGCAGACTATTTTTTTGTATTTTTTCAATATAAAAATGCGAGAATTGTTGAGGTGTACAGATCTGACAACGAGAAACGTATGGGCTTTGCGTTTTGCCGCAAAAACAGCTTTTCCGACAGGGCCGATTGCGGTAAAATAAAAGCAGCAGAGAGTAGATAAAACGACAACAGGAGGGAAAGCAGCATGCAGTGGAGCAAACGACAGTGGGAGGCGATTTCGGAAAGGAATAAAAATCTGCTGGTATCGGCAGCCGCCGGTTCCGGAAAGACGGCGGTGCTTGTGGAGCGCATCAAGGGACTGCTGCTTTCCGACCGCGTTTTGCTGTCGGAAATGTTAATCGTTACCTTCAGCAATGCAGCGGCAGCGGAAATGCGCGAAAAAATTGCCGCGGCGCTGCAGGCGGAGATGGAAAAGCAGGACTGCAGTCCCGAAAAAAAGCGGTTCTTAAGAGAGCAGCTCAACTCCATGCACCGGGCGAATATCAGCACGTTTCACGCCTTTGCCATGGAGGTGATCTGCCGCTATTTTTACCTGATCGACGCAGAGCCGAACTTTCGCATCTGTGACGATGGCCAGAAGGCCATACTGCAAGACCAGGCCATGGAACAGCTCTTTCAGCAGGAGTTTGAAGAAAAGCGCCCGGAATTTATCCGCTTTTTGGACTGGTACGCTACGGCAAAGAGCGAGCAGGATGTAAAGGACATGATCTCCTATGTGTACGAGTTTATCCAGAGCATGCCCGAGCCGTTTGCGTGGCTTTGGCAGGCGGCGGAGGCGCTGTGCGCAGACGAACGCCAGTTCTGCCGTTCTGCCGCCTTTCATTACCTGCTGCAGCAGACGCACCAGAAGCTTCTCACCGCGTGCGGGTATTGCCAGAGAATATACGACCGGTTGGAAGAGGAAGGTGTCGCTTCGCTGCTGCCCAAGGCGCAGGCGGATCTCGAGCTGGTACAGCGGGCCTGCGATGCGCTGAAAACGGCGCTTGCAAAAGCGCAGGAAGGGGGATGCGATACGATTGAGGAGGCGCTTTGCGCATCCTTTGAATCGTTTGCGACCTTCCGGGCAGCCAAGGACGATAAAGCAGCTTACGAGCCTGTAAAAGAAGAA
Organism: uncultured Peptostreptococcaceae bacterium; assembly: GCA_949740445.1. Classification (GTDB taxonomy): domain Bacteria; phylum Bacillota; class Clostridia; order Peptostreptococcales; family Anaerovoracaceae; genus RGIG446. The sequence goes on from CATJIF010000087.1 coordinate 5,219, forward strand.
ATCGACGCGCTGCGGAAGCGGGCGAAAGATCTGTACAAGCAGGCGGCGGAGCTGAGCCGTGCAGATCTGTTGCAGCAGCAGGTGGCCAGCATGAACGAGACCGCCTGGGCGGCAAAGGAGCTATACCGTCTGACACAGGGCTTCGACGAGCTGTTTTGCCGTAAAAAGCAGGAAAAAGGGCTGCTGGATTTCAGCGATATCGAGCACTATGCGCTGCGGATTCTGCGGAAGAAGGAAGCGGCGGACGAATACCGAAAAGCCTTTACTTGCATTTTTATCGACGAATACCAGGACAGCAATGTGATTCAGGAGGAGCTGATCAGCTGCATCAGCCGCGAAAACAATGTGTTTATGGTCGGCGATGTTAAGCAGAGCATCTACAAATTCCGGCTGGCAGAGCCGGAGCTGTTCCTTCATAAATACGAGGCGTACGGGCAAGAGGAGCGCCGCTACTGCAGGCAGCAGGAGCTGGTGAAAGAAAACCGGGCAGAGGCGGCAGGGCCGGCCGTGGCTGCAAGCGAAGAGATGACGGTACAACAGCCTCTGCGCAGCCGCAGGATCGACCTGAATCTGAATTTCCGCTGCAAGGGCGGCGTAATCGCCATTACCAACCAGGTGTTTCAGGGCATTATGACAAAGCAGAGCACGGGGATTATCTACGATGAGGATGCGGCGCTGCACAAGGGAGTAGAGTACAGCGGGCAGCTGGAATATCCGGCGCTGCTTCACATCGTGGATGTAAAAAACAGCGCAGACGAGGTCGACCCGCAAATCGCAGAGCTGGCAGAAGCAGAAGTCGAGGCCATGCAGGCGGCGTCGCTTGTAAAACAATCCATCGGAACGCCGATTTACGATTGCAAAAAGCAGTGCGTACGCCCGCTGCGTAAGAGGGATATCGTCATCCTGCTGCGCGGAGTAAAGCGTTACGGCGACTTGTATGTAAAAGCGTTTTCGGAAGCGGGAATCGAAAGCTTTATGGATGACAGCGACGGTTATTTCGATACGCTGGAAATTCGCATTTTTTTGAATCTGCTGCGGGTGGTGGATAATAAGCGGCAGGATGCGGCCCTGCTTTCCGTGCTGCGTTCTCCCGTGTTCGGCTTTACGATCAGCCAGCTTGCGGAAATTCGCGCGCAGCACCGCGAGGGCTCGTACTTCGACGCGCTGTGCAGCGCCGCGCAGCGCTGGCATCTCGCCAGCGAAGCCGGGGCTGGACAGGAGCCCGGCTCAAGGACAGAGGCGGGCGGCAGCAACACAGCTGAAAAAGGCGATGCTCCCGGCAAGAGCGAAGAGGAACAGCGGCTTTTCCAGCGCTGCAGCAAGGTGTTGCAGCAGCTTTCGCTGTGGCGCGAAAAAGCGTCGTTTCTGCCGCTATCCGATTTTTTGCAGCTTCTAATCAGTGAAACCGGCTACGGCAGCTATATCAGCGCCATCGCAGGCGGCACGCAGCGGTTGGCAAATGTCAACGCCATGGTGGATAAAGCCATCCAATACGAGGCATCTTCCGGCAAGGGATTGTTCGGCTTTATCCGCTATATGGAGGCCCTGCAAAAGGAAAAGGTAAAAACAGCGCAGGTGCGCATGGTGGGCGAAAACGACGATGTGGTGCGCATTATGACCATTCACAAGAGCAAGGGACTGGAATTTCCCTTTGTTCTTATCGGCGGCCTGGGCCGCCGGTTCCACCAGCAGGGGGAGAGAGCCAGGGTAGCCTGCCACAAGGATCTGGGATTGGGGATGCGCTGGGTGGCTCCGGAGGAACACGCTTATCGCAAAACGCTTTTAAAGCAGCTGATCGACCAGAAGATGCTTCAGGATAACCGGGCGGAGGAAATCCGCATCCTCTACGTGGGGTTTACCCGCGCCATGGACCGCCTGCTGTTGCTTGCGGGAGTAAAGGATAGCAGCCGCTTCCGGGAGGGGAAATTCGCTTTTCTGCCCGAGGATGTGCAGGCGGCAGACAGCTACCTGACGATGATATTTCCCTGGATTGATGCGTCTGCAGCAGAAATTTGCTATAGCGACCGGTCCCTTTTGTCGGCAGAACAGAGGCAGGAGGACAGCCGCAGGGCGGAAATCGGACAGCTGCTGCTATCCGGATGCAGCGACAGCGGATGCCCTGAACCGCTAAAAGAGGAAATTCAGCGGCGCATGGCCTTTGTGTATGAGGACAGCGGACGCAGCCTGCTGAAAACCAAATATACAGTGTCGGAGCTTGCCGCGGCAGAACGTTCGGCAGCGGCGCCCATCGCTTCCGAAAACTCCGATGCAGAGGGAAGGCTGTGGCCAGAGGCTTCTGGCGGGGAGGAGGACTGGCGCCAGGCGCTGAGCATCCGTCCGGTGTTTTTAGAGGCCAAGCAGATGACCGCCGCCGACCGGGGTACGATATACCACAGGGTAATGGAATGCCTGCCCTTCGACCGGCAGTGGAGCACACCGGAGGTAAAAAGCTTTATCGAGGGAATGGTCAGACGCGAACTGCTGACCGCAGAGGAGGCGAAGCTGCTGCGGGCAGAAACCATCAGCCGGTTTTTCTGCTCGCCCCTGGGGCAGAGGGTTGTAGCAGCGCAGAAGAAGCAAAAGGAAGTATCGTTTAACCTGAAAATGCAACGGGATGGGCTTCCCATCACCGTGCAGGGAACGATTGACTGCTATTTTCAGGAAGGCGAAGACTTTGTCCTGTTGGATTACAAATCCAACTATGTGGATGGAACGCAGGCGGAAGCCGTGCAGCGGATTGTACAGCGCTACCGTCCGCAGCTTTGGCTTTATCAGCAGGCGCTGTCGCAGATCAGCGGGCGCAGGGTAAAACAGATGTATCTGTATCTGTTTTCCGCAGGAAAGGCCGTGGAAATCGAAGCACCTCCGCAGGATGCAGGAGAGGCAAAAGAGGAAAAAAAGGAGGAAGTAGGGGATGCAAGGAAGTAAAATAACAGTGGTGGGGCATAAAAATCCCGATACGGATTCGATCTGCTCGGCCATCGCCTATGCCGCGCTGAAAAACCAGGTCGATCCGGGAAACCGCTACATCGCCCGGCGGGCAGGACAGGTCAATAACGAAACGCAGTTTGTGCTGCAGAGGTTCGGGCTCTCTGTGCCGGAGTATGTGGCCGATGTAGGCACGCAGGTGTCGGACATTAAAATCCGCGAGGTAGAGGGCGTCAACCGCACCCTGTCGCTGAAGAATGCCTGGGAGAAAATGAAGGGGGCCAACGCCGTTACGCTTCCCATTACCGAAGGGCCGCGGCTGGAAGGCCTGATTACCATTAAAGATATCGTTACATCGTACATGGATGTTTTCGACAGCCAGATACTGTCGCGGGCGCAGACACCTTACCGCAACCTGCTGGAAACCCTGGAGGGCCGCATGATCGTCGGCGATGCCTCGGAAACGCTGCGGCGGGGAGAAATCGTCGTGGCGGCAGGAAGCCCGGACATTATCGAGGAATACGTAAAGCCCCACGATATCGTTATCGTCAGCGACCGGTTTGAGGCGCAGCTGTGCGCCATCGAAATGGAGGCCGACTGCATTATCATCTGCAACGATTCGCCGGTAACAAAGACCATTCAGAAGATGGCGAAAGACCGCGGATGCGCCATCATATCCACAAGTCACAGCACCTATTCCGTGGCGAGACTCATCAATCAGAGCGCACCCATCGGCTATTTTATGCGCACGGAGGGGATCGTTACCTTCCGGGAAGACGATTTCACGGAATACGTAAAGAAAGTAATGGCGGAAAAGCGCCACCGCGACTTTCCGGTGCTGGACCGGCAGGGCCGCTACGTGGGCATGATTTCCCGGCGCTTCTTGCTGAACATGCGCAGGAAGCCGGTGATTTTGGTGGATCACAACGAGAAATCCCAGGCGGTGGACGGCATTGCCGAGGCAGAAATCTTAGAGATCATCGACCATCACCGCCTGGCCAGCATCGAAACCATGGCGCCGGTATATTTCCGCAACCAGCCGGTGGGATGCACGGCGACCATCGTCTATCAGATGTACCAGGAGCAGGGCGTGGAAGTTTCCAAGGCTATCGCCGGCATCCTGTGTGCGGCGATCCTTTCCGACACGCTGATGTTCCGCTCGCCTACCTGTACGCAGGCCGACCGGCTGACGGCACAGGCGCTGGCCTTTGCAGCCGGTATTGAGCTGGAAGCCTTTGCCCGCGAAATGTTCCGCGCCGGCAGCGATTTCGGAGATAAATCGGCAGAGGACATTTTCTATCAGGATTTTAAGACCTTTGCCATCCAGGACGTCACCTTTGGCGTGGGGCAGGTCAATTCCCTGGATGCCGAGGAGCTTCAGGCCATCAAGGCCCGCATGATACCTTATATGGAAGGCGCCAGCAAGGAGCGGGGGCTGGACATGGTCTGCCTGATGCTGACCGACATTTTAGAGGAGAGGACCGAGCTGCTCTGCGAAGGAGCGCGGGCGAAGGACATCCTCTCGAAGGCCTTTCCCGGGCAGGAGGGCGAAGATGGCGCATTCCTTCTGCCAGGCGTGGTATCGCGCAAGAAGCAGCTGATTCCGCCGGTGATGGCAGCGCTGCAGGAATAGTGCGCGGCGAGGCTGCCCATTAAAAAATAAAAATAAAATGGATATGTGACCATTGGCCCCTTCCAAACGTTATAGTAACAAGAGGACATTTTCGAGGGAGATCCCGGGTTGCCGGAAGCGCGCTTGCGCATGTACCGGCAGCCGAAGTCGGCAGAAAGGGAGCATGCGACAGTGGACAAAAGCGAATTCGAACAAATGTATCAGACCTATGGTCCGGCCTTGTACCGCTTTTGCCTGTTGCAGATGAAAAACTCAGCAGATGCAGAGGACGTGCTGCAGGAGGTATTTTTCAAACGGCTGTCCCGAAAGCCCCGGTTTTGCTCGCCGGAACACGAACGCCGTTGGCTGTTCCGGACAGCGCTCAACCAGTGCAGGGATGAGTGGCGCAGGAGCCGCCGGTCGGAGCTTCCGCTAACGGCAGCGGAGAATGTAGCGCTTGCGGATTCCGAGCTCAGCCTGCTGGACCAGGTATCGGATCTACCGCAGGCTCAGCGCACGGTGCTGCACCTCTATTATTACGAAGGGTATAGCGTCGATGAAATCGCGCGCTTGCTGCGCACGGGCAAATCGGCGGTAAAAATGCGGCTTTCGCGGGGCAGAGCTGCCCTGCGCAGAGAATGGGAGGGAGATTGATGAATCGCTATCACGATGCCATGCAAAAATGTGTTCCGCCGGAGGGCATGGAGGAGCGCCTGTGGGAGGCGCTGTCGCAGACAGAAGAAGGGGCAAGGCGCGATTCTTGCAAAAGGCGTCAGGGGGAGAAGCGGTTTTTCGGCTTTCGGCGGCGGGCTGTCGTTATCTGTGCCCTGGTTGCACTGATTTTTACCACGGGAGCTACCGTGGCGTGGGACCCGCTCTTTATCCGGCGCTTCGGGCCGGGAGCAGCGCTCTGTGCCATGGGAGGTGCGACCTTTCAGGAGGTCAATGTAACTTCCGTCTGCGACGACGTGTCGCTGACGGTACGGCAGGCTTTGTGCAGCGATAAGAGCATATATTTTATCCTGGACTACAAGCTGCCAGATGATTTCGATGCGGAATTTTTTGCAGGCATTCCGGAGGGGACGGAGTGCATCGGTATTCCGGATATCGTATACTACACCACGGGCGAGCTGAGCTGGGAGGAATACCGCGACAGAGATCAGAAAAAGTGGGAACTGTTGGATTGGAGCGATTATACATCGTATATACAGTATTTGCAGGGAGAAGATAATGCCCTCGGCGAGCAGAATCAGATCGTCAGAGGGGGAAGGGGCTCTAGCAGCGGCGGCGGTTCTACCCAGGGCTACGATCCGCAGACGAATACCATGACCTACTTTTTCAATCTCACCATTGATTCCGAGACAGACCTGACGGCGCAGCCGCTGACGATTTTGGTGTCGCCACTGCCGCTGTGGAGAGAGGGGAAGCCGGAGACCGCAGTCACCGATCATCCGGCGATGGTAACCTTCCAGCCAAGCTACGACGGTCCTCAGGCGCTCGATGGTTCGATGGAGGATGGCGATGTTTCCCTGCGGGCTGTGGTTTCTCCCTTTGCGCTGACGTTAGAGGTCAGCGGCATGGGGTACCAGTCCTTTGAAGCGCTGGTAGCGGATACTTCGCTGGTATTCCGGGATGGCAGCGTGCATCCGGCTATGCTCTACGGCTTTTCCAACGGCGGAGGGGCTTCTTCTGTGGCAGGAAGCGAAGAGTGGGAATCGCTCAACACCACCGTTCATCTTTTCCGCTTGCTGGATACGGCAGAGGTAATCGCTGTCCGCATCGGCGGATATACGGTGCAGGTGGATTGACTTTGTTTCGCAGCAGTGCTACAATAAGAAAAAGAAAAAAATCTGCCACCGGGTAGAAGATGCAAAGGCATCCGTTGCACATCGTTAGGTCGTTGAAGATGTGCAGGCGGGTGCCTGTTTTTTTGGAGGTGTATACTGTGCGCAGAACAAAAAATGACCCTTGGGTTGCGCTTAGACGCTTTTCTAAGGCGGACCGCTTTGTCAGACTCCGTTGCTTTCACACATGTTTTTTCAGCTCTGGTTATTTTTCCAGGGATGAGCTGCTGCTTTGGAGCGGGTCGATGCTTTTGATTGCGGTATCCTTTGCCGTATTTGACAGAGAGAACTATGCAACGCTGCTGGCTTCTTTTACAGGCGTTACCTCGCTGATTTTCAACGCCAAGGGAAACCCGGCAGGGCAGCTCCTCATGGTGATCTTCAGCCTTTTGTACGGCTGGATTTCCTTTACTTTCGCTTATTACGGAGAGATGATTACCTATCTGGGAATGACAGCTCCCATGGCCGTTTTGGCGCTGATTTCCTGGATGCGGCATCCCGCTGGAGAAGGCAGGGCGGAGGTTGAGGTCAACCGGCTTGCGCTGAGGGAACTGGTGTTTGCGGCAATGCTGACCGCGCTGGTTACTGTAATTTTTTACGATATCCTGGCGGCATTCCATACGGCAAACCTGTGCTTCAGCACGCTTTCCGTTACTACCAGCTTTGCGGCAGTGTATCTCACCTTCCGGCGGAGCGCGCTCTATGCACTGGCTTATGCGGCAAACGATATCGTGCTGATCGTTTTGTGGACGATGGCGGCGTTTTCCGACCAGTCCTATACATCGGTGGTCATCTGCTTTGTCACGTTCTTACTCAACGATATGTACGGTTTTGTCAGCTGGTCGCGGATGCAAAAAAGGCAGCAGGAGCTGCGGCAAGGGAAGGTGCAGGAGAGGGTGCCAACCGCATAGCGCCGCGCGGGCTACGCCAGCATATAGAAAATTAGCCATGCGTTAAACGCGAGGCTTTCTACGACACAAAAAGAGGTTATCGCTTGCACGATAACCTCTTTGTTTTTTGTGTTCGTTGCGGCTGCGATCACAGCCGATAAGCTATTTACAGGGGAATTGCGATTCTTTATACAATGCCCTGAGCCATCATAGCTTCTGCGACCTTCAGGAAGCCGGCGATGTTGGCACCAGCAACCAGGTTGTAGCCGAAGCCGTATTCCTTGGCAGCAGCAGCAGCATTGTCGTGGATGTTTTTCATAATGCCTTCCAGCTGTGCGTAAACTTCTTCCACTTCCATCGGCATTTTTCTTGCGTTCTGGCTCATTTCGATAGCGGAGCAGGCTACGCCGCCAGCGTTTGCAGCCTTGGAAGGACCTACGGTTACGCCGCTGTCCATCAGGAAGGTAAGAGCCTCGTTGGTGGTCGGCATGTTGGCGCCTTCACACAGGAACTTGCAGCCGTTGGCAACCATCTTCTTCGCATCTTCGATGCGGATTTCGTTCTGGGTAGCGCAGGGGATGTACAGGTCTGCCTTTACGCCCCAGGGTTTTTCGCCAGGGAAGAACTTGGCGGACGGGAACTTCTCTGCATAAGGAGCAACGATGTTCTTGCCGCTTCCTCTCAGCTGCAGCATGTAATCAACCTTTTCACCCAGCGTTACGCCATCCTCGTCCAGGATGTAGCCGTCCGGACCGGAGATCGTGATAACCTTGGCACCCAGCTGATTCAGCTTGGTAGCGGTACCCCAGGATACGTTGCCGAAACCGGAGATCGCAACTCTCTTGCCTTCGATGCTTTCGCCGCAGGCTTCCAGCATGTTTCTTGCGAAGAATACGATGCCGTAGCCGGTAGCTTCAGTTCTGCCCTTCAGGCCGCCGTAGGGGATGCCTTTGCCGGTCAGAACGCCTTCGAATCTGTTGGCCAGTCTCTTGTACTGTCCATACAGATAGCCGATTTCTCTTGCACCTACGCCGATGTCTCCTGCGGGAACGTCGGTTTCGGGTCCGATGTGACGGAACAGCTCAGTCATGAAGGCCTGGCAGAATCTCATAACTTCAGCATCGGATTTGCCGTTGGGATCGAAGTCCGAACCGCCCTTGCCGCCGCCGATGGGAAGGCCGGTCAGGGAGTTCTTAAAGATCTGCTCGAAGCCCAGGAACTTAATGATTCCGGGATATACGTTGGCTGCGAATCTCAGACCGCCTTTGTAAGGTCCAATCGCGCTGTTGAACTGGTATCTGTAACCTCTGTTTACCTGTACCTTGCCGTTATCATCAACCCACGAAACGCGGAAGCTGATGCCTCTTTCCGGTTCGATCAGGCGTTCGATCAGTCCAGCTTCTACATATTCCGGGTGCTTTTCCAGCACCGGCTCTAAGGAAGTCAGAACTTCTTCTACCGTCTGGAGGAATTCCGGTTCGCCGGGATTTCTCTTTTTTGCAATTTCAATATACTGGTCTACAATCTTGCCCATGTCTTTGTCTCCTCTTGTTATCACTTTAGAGTACAGCCCCAATCGGAGGACCCTATGTCCTCGATTGCTATACTTCAAATGTATCACGCGAAAAAAACCGCGTCAATACTTCCAGAAAATATAAATTATTTATGCCAAAACGGGGATTTGTAAAGAATAATAATGACTAAAAGTGGCTTTTCCACTAAATTATTTCGAAAAAAAAGCTGGTCGAGTTGTTTCGCGAAAAAGAATATAGCGACAAAATGGAAAATTGACGAAAAAATTCATAGAATAATTACATTGCTTAAGGAAATTTAAGTCGTTTTTTAATAATTTCCGAAGTTATAAAGGACAGAAATGATGTGGGAAGTCTCTGCAAGCGGCGAAGGGACAGCGGGCATAAAAGCTTTGCGCAGGGCAGCAAAAGCCTTCGAGGCTTTACAAAAAGCGTTCAAAACGTTGTGTTTCAGGGCTTTCTGTGATAAGATAAAACGATACCTTCGATTAGCAGGGCATACAGTTTTGAACACCGCAGCAACATCGAATATTGTGCAATAGCGCGCTGGTTTATCGGAGGGGTGCATGTGCAAGGGCTATATCGAATGAAAAATGAAAGGAATACAATATGCTGACAGGAAAGCAAAGACGGTATTTGAAGGGCCTGGCCAACGGCCTCGACCAGACGGTATACGTAGGAAAGGCGGGAATTACACCGAATATCATTAAAGAGATGGAGAACGGCTTCGAAGCCAGGGAGCTGGTAAAAATTAAGCTGCAGGAGGGATGCGCTCTGAGCAAGGATGAGGTGGCGGATGAAATCATCGCGGCGACCGGCTGTGAATTCGTGCAGGCCATCGGGCGCAAGGTAACGCTTTACCGCCGCTCGAAGGAGCACCGGCAGATCGAGCTGCCAAGGTAGGTTATAATCCGAAGCAGTTACACAGGACACAGATCTCCACGCAGTTGCTGCGTGGTTTTTTGTGAAACGGCCAGGGAAAAATCGCTTTTAAAGATGGGAGGAAGCCTGATGCCAATTCATTATTGCAAAGCAGTTGACGATAATCTGCTGAAATTTGCGGTCATTGGCGCCAGGCACAAGAGAAAGTATGTATCTGATAGAAAGGATAAGAACCGCCGATTAAAACTGCTGTAGCAGGTTGGGTTTTGCTGCCCGTGTTCATCGGCTGCTATATCTTGCTATCCCGCGCAGAAAGAGGCAGCCGCAGCACAAAGCGCGCGCCGTATCCGGTAGGCGAAACTGCGTGGGAATCGCTGCGAAAAGGAAGACGTTCATC
>CATJIF010000088.1 GCA_949740445.1 uncultured Peptostreptococcaceae bacterium
GGTTGCGCATGTTTTAAGAAAATGCACAATCGTTTTGCGCGGTGCGTTGTTACAAAAAAGAGAGGATAGAGGAGGAAGGCGTGGCATTTTTACCAATGACAAAAGAGGAGATAGCGGACAGGGGCTGGGAGCAGCCGGACTTTGTTTTGGTAACGGGCGATGCCTACGTGGATCATCCGTCCTTTGGAACGGCCATCATCAGCCGCCAGCTGGAGCGCTTCGGCTATAAAGTGGCCATCCTTTCGCAGCCGGACTGGAAAAGCGCAGAGGATTTCCGGCGCTTCGGCCGGCCGCGCCTGGGTTTTCTCATCAACGGAGGCAACGTGGATTCTATGGTAAACCACTACTCCGTGTTTAAGCACCGCCGCCGGCAGGACAGCTATTCGCCCGGCGCAGAGGCGGGCAGGCGGCCGGACCGGGCGGTGATCGTCTACAGCGGCCGGGCGAAGGAGGCGTATAAGGGCATACCTGTCATCATCGGCGGAATCGAGGCCAGCCTGCGGCGGTTTGCGCACTACGACTATTGGGAAGATAAGGTGCGCCGCTCGATTCTTTTGGATTCCAAGGCAGATCTCCTCATCTACGGCATGGGAGAGCGGGCTGTAGTAGAGATCGCCGAAGCGCTGGATTCGGGCCTCTCCGCGCAGGACATCACCTGGATTCGCGGAACGGCGGTGCGGGGCAGGGAAAGTGACGAAGAGTACACGGCCCTCGGCGATACCGTGCTGCTGCCGCCCTATAGCGAGGTGGCTGCTTCGAAAGAGGCCTACGGCAGAAGCTTTGCCATCCAGTACCGCAATAACGAGTGGATCCAGGGGCAGCGCCTGGTGGAGCGCTACGACGACCGCCTGTGCATCGTTCAGAACCCGCCGCAGGAGCCCCTGTCTACGGAGGAGCTGGACGAAATCTACGAGCTGCCCTACGAAGGGACATACCATCCGATGTACGAGGCGGCGGGCGGCGTTCCTGCCATCCGCGAGGTGGAGTTTTCCATCGTGTCGAACCGCGGATGCTTTGGCGGATGCGCCTTCTGCGCCCTGACCTACCATCAGGGGCGGGAGGTGCGCTCCCGCAGCAGGGAGTCCATCGTCCGCGAGGCTGAGCGTTTAACGAGGCGTCCCGGCTTTAAGGGCTACATCCACGACGTAGGAGGGCCAACGGCCAATTTCCGGGCGCCTGCCTGCGAAGAGCAGCTTGCCCGCGGCGTCTGCAAGCATAGAGACTGCCTTTACCCCAGGCCCTGCAAGCGCATGAAGGTCGACCACAGCGACTATCTGGGGGTGCTGCGCGCCGTGCGCGGCCTGCCCGGCGTTAAGAAGGTATTTATCCGCTCCGGCATCCGCTTCGACTATCTGATGGCGGATGCGGCGCACGGGGAGTTTATGGAGGAGCTGTGCCGCTACCACGTGAGCGGAACGCTGAAAGTGGCGCCGGAGCACTGCGCGGCCCGGGTGCTTTCGCGCATGCGCAAGCCGGACATTTCGGTGTTCGAAGCCTTCCGGAAGGAATACCAGAAGACAAACCGCAGGCTGGGTGTAAAGCAATATATCATCCCCTACTTTATCTCTTCCCATCCCGGCTCAACGCTTTCCGATGCGGTGGAGCTGGCGCTGTTTTTAAAGCAGACGGGCTTTGTCCCCGACCAGGTGCAGGATTTTTACCCCACGCCGGGGACGCTGGCTACCTGCGAATACTATACGGAGCGCGATCCCTTTACAGGCGCGCCGGTCTACGTGGCGAAAACCATGGAAGAAAAGAAAATGCAGCGGGCGCTGCTGCACTTCCACAAGAAGGAAAACCGGCCCCTGGTAGAGCGGGCGCTGAAGAAGGCCGGCAGGCCCGAGCTCATCGGCGTGCTGCGCTGAAAGGAGGATGTATGAGTTTACTGCACAAGCTGTGCGATATCGTGGAAGACTGCCGGGCGGACTTGACATACCGCAGCAGCTGCGAGCCTCTGTGGACCTTTCAGGAGCGCAGGAGAATGGATGGCGCAAAGAAGGCAAAAGCGACGGGAATGGGGAGCGAAGCGGTTTCCTGGATGCAGCCGGGGGCGCAGGATGCGCATCCGGTAGGAAACAGGTTTTTGGCGGAAAACGGAGCGCCGGCGGGAAATATGCTGGCAGCGGGCGACAACGCGGCTTTTATGGAATGGCTGTTGCGGGAGCGGCAGATGGCGGGCAAGCTGAAGCTGATTTACATCGACCCTCCTTTTTTTTCCAACGCGGATTACGCGGCAGAGGTGAAGATCAATACGGATAAAATACGGCTGTCGGCGGTAAGGCAGAAGGCTTATCGCGATACGTGGGAAAACGGCATGGAGGAGTACCTTTCCATGCTGGCCTACCGCCTGCTTCTGATGCGGGAGCTTCTCGCTGAGGATGGCGGGCTGTGGATTCACCTGGATTGGCACGCTTCCCACTACGTTAAGGTGATCGCCGACGAAATTTTCGGGCAGGAGAATTTTATCAACGAGGTGGTCTGGCAGTACAAGTCCGGCGGCGTCAGCCGGCGGCGCTTTGCCAGAAAGCACGATACGCTGCTGTACTACGGAAAGTCGAAACATTATTTTTTCAAGGCGCAGAAGGAGAAATCCTACAACCGCGGCTACAAGCCCTACCGCTTCCGCGGCGTAAAGGAATACAAGGATGAGCTGGGCTGGTACACCATGGTCAACAAAAAGGATGTCTGGCAGATCGACATGGTGGGACGCACGTCTGCGGAGCGCACCGGATACGCCACGCAGAAGCCGGAGCAGCTGTTGCGCCAGATTTTAGAAAGCTGCACGGAGGAAAACGACCTCTGCGCTGATTTTTTCTGCGGCTCGGGAACGCTTCCGGCAGCGGCAAAGCAGCTGTCCCGGCGGTGGATCGCCTGCGATTCCGGCCGCCTTGCCGTGGAGGAGACGGAAAAGAGGATGTGGACGGCAGGCGATTCGTTTTCGGTGTTCGAAGCTGTCCCGGCAGACGTTGCAGCGACCTTGAGAAAGGGAGAAGGCGCAGCTTTGCCGAGGAGGAGCGCCCAGCTGTTTCACAGGCGCATCCAGAATTCTGAGGGAAGCCTGAGCGCCGAGGTGTCGATGGCGCAGGCGGGGGTATCGGACCGGCAGATTCTAACCGTGCAGCTGACCGGCTACGTTCCGCCGGTGGCCATCTATGAAATGCTGGACGAAAAAAACGCAAAGACCGTAAAGCGAATCGTAAAAAAGGATGGCTTAAGCCTGATCAATTACTGGTTTGTCGACAGCAGCCCGCAGGGCGATGGAATCCTCCGGCCCGATCAGATGATGGTGCGGGGCAAGGGCGGGCTGGAGCTGCAATTTGAAGCGCTTGCAGGGCACTTTGGCGGTACGCAGGGAGAAATCCTGATCCACGCCTCGGACGTGTTCGGAGGCCGCGTTACAGCCGTGGCCGCAGTAAAAAGGACGGAAGAATGACGAAGTATGCAAGAATACTGCTTTTGGCAGTTTTGGGCGGCGCGGCCATCGGCGTGGGCGGCATCGTCTTTTTATCGGTGGAATACCGGATCGCGGGCGCGCTGATGTTTACGGTGGGCCTGTATACCATCTGCGTGCACGGCCTCAACCTCTTTACGGGGAAGGTGGGGTATCTGACCGAACAGCCGGCGGCATATCTCATCGAACTTGCCGTGATCTGGCTGGGCAACCTCATCGGCACGCACCTGGCGGCGCTGGGAGCGCTGTCTTCGCGGATCGGCGGTATTTCCTCCGCGGCGCAGGGCCTGTGCGAAGGAAAGCTTTCCGATTCGCCGGGAAGCCTCTTTCTGCTGGCGGTTTTCTGCGGCGCCCTGATGTACATAGCGGTGGAAGGATATAAAGTGGCGGGAAACCCGCTGATGCTCTTCCTCTGCGTAGCTTCGTTTATCCTGTGCGGCTTTGAGCACTGCATTGCGGATATGTTTTATTTTTCCGCAGCGGGGATGTGGTCGCCGGCGGCGTTTTTTCGGATTCTCGTTATTACAGTGGGAAACACCGCGGGCGCGGTGCTGATCCCTTTGGCGAAGCGGATGCCGCAGCAGTGAGAAAATAAAGGCAGCGAGAAGATCAAACGGGAGCAAAACGCTTTCGACGGAATGCGAGGTGATGTTTCAATGCCGGATATGATGATAGAGCCGGGCCGTCTGCCGCTGGGCGGAGCTGCCTCTGGAATAGCGCCCATGCCCCTGGACACAGTTCTTCCACGCGGGGATCTGCCGCAGGCGGAAGGAACGCAGGGCACGGAGGAAGAGGCGGGAAAGGAAGGAGCTGCGGGGAAGGCGCCGATGATGGACCAGGTGTCTGAGGAGCTGCAGAAGGCCATGGAACAGTGGACGATGGGGTCCTTAAAAAAGATGGTAGCGGAAATGCAGGCGCGACTGACCGATACGCTGTTATCGTATCAGCCCGATCCGAAGAAAAGTGACGAAGAAAACCTCAGAGAGATTCGGGAGGCGGTCCAGCGCTACAGCGAGGCACTCGCTTCGAAAGGGGCTTCTCTGCAGATGACAAGGCCCCTGGAAGAAGCATTGCTGGAAGCCCTGGCCAAGTGGCTGGAGAGCATTATGGCCCAGCTGCTGCATCAGCTGGGCCCGGCCGGAGCAACCGACAAAGTTGCGCAGCTGTTAGAAAAGCTGTTCCGGCAGATTGCGGGAACCCCGCCCTCCCGGGGAAAGGCTTCGGCTCAGGCGGCAGCGCTTTTGCAGAGATCTACCGGGCAGCAGAGAAGCGCCGGGCATACGGCTGCGCCGCAGCCGCAAAGACCGCAGTGTTCGGAGGAGGGCGTAAGGTATCGGCGGGGAGAGGGCGGCGCCCGTCTGGACAGCAGCTACAGCGGCCAGGCACAGCGGCTGCAGGCGCAGGAGATGCGGCCTGTCGATACAGGGCGGAGCTTACCGCCGAAGGCAGGCGCAGGCGTGCAGACGCTGAGGACAGCTGCCGCATTCCAGGCAGCTTCGGCGCGCAATCCGGAAGCGGAAATCGTAAAAGAACTGCAGTTTGCCGAAGCCTTTGCAAAGAATCTGCCGAAGCAAACAATACTTCCTAATGCGAAAGAGCTTCCCTTTGTCAGCGAAGAACGCCTGGGCGTTGAAATCGGTCTGCTCTGGCTGAAAGCGGAGACGGCTGCCCAGGAACCGGGGATCAGCGCTTCCACAGCAGGGATGATCCGTCAGGCTGCGGAACAGCGGACAGCAGGCTTCCTCTACGAGGCCGGATACGCGCTTCAGATGGCTGCCCGCGCCTATCCGCCGGGGCTCTGCCCCGACCTTTGGCGGGAGGATATGCTGCGCGTAAGAGAAGAGCTCATCCGCCGCTACCGGCAGACGAAAGACCCGCAGAAGTCCCTGCTGGAAACCATCGCCTACGCCATCGAGGTGTTTCGCGATAAACAGTCGAGCGGAAAGTACCGCACCTGGCTGCGCTATCTTCCCGAAAGGGGCTTCTTTCTCGACCAGGTCGGCATCGAAGATATCCGGCAGGGGTGGCAGGGCCTGTGCCAGAGCTGGGAGCGGTTCTTGCGGGATATGGGCCTGCGGGATGCGTTTTCGTTTCGCGAGGCTGCCGGATTGCAGAGCCTCTGGGCCATGGTGCTGCCACCACAGAAAAAAACAGAAGTGCAGAAGGCATCTTCTATTTCTCTGATCGGATGGTTTTCCGCAGCGTCTGTCACCTCCGCCATCTACAGCGTGTGCTTTGCCGCTTCCACAGTTATACGGGTCGGCACTGCGACAAGCGCCCTGTGCTTTGCCTTTGCCGCTTTTACGCTTTTTCGGCGGGGCAGGCGAAAATAGACGAAGAACGTGAGCAAACCGGCCGACGGAGACAATTGCTTTGCACGGCCGATGTTTTATGTTACAATGCGAAGCGCAGAACAGCGCATACTATAGAATTACAAAGGAGACGCGATTTCATGCAGCATGCAGTTTCATACGAATTGATCAAAACCGATCCCAGGAGCAGGGCCCGCCGGGGGCGGGTAATTACGCCCCACGGTGCCATCGAGACGCCGGTGTTTATGCCGGTGGGCACAGCAGCCACAGTAAAGGCCATGCGGCCGGAGCAGGTAAAGGAGCTGGGGGCGCAGATCATTTTATCCAACACCTACCACCTATACCTGCGGCCCGGCCACGAGATCGTGCGGGAGGCCGGGGGGCTTCACAAATTTATGAACTGGGATGGCGCTATCCTCACCGACAGCGGCGGCTTTCAGGTGTTCAGCCTGGGAGCTCTGCGCAAGATCAAGGAGGAGGGCGTATATTTTCGTTCGCACATTGACGGCTCGAAGCACTTTTTCTCGCCGGAGACATCCATCGAGGTGCAGAACGCCCTGGGCTCTGATATCATCATGGCCTTTGATGAGTGCGCGCCTTATCCGGCGGACCACCGCTACGTAAAGGATTCGCTCAACCGCACCAGCCGGTGGCTGGCTCGCTGCAAGGAGGCGCACAAAGATACGCAGCGCCAGTCCCTGTTCGGCATTATGCAGGGCGGCATGTACAAGGAGCTGCGCTACGAAAGCGCCATGCAGATCGTGGAAATGGACCTTCCCGGCTACTCCATCGGTGGGCTGTCCGTGGGCGAGCCCAAGGAAATGATGTACGATATTTTAGACAGCTGCGTGGAATACCTGCCGAAAGAAAAACCCCGCTACCTGATGGGCGTGGGCAGCCCGGACTGTCTGTTCGAGGGCGTGGAGCGGGGCATCGACATGTTCGACTGCGTGCTTCCTACGCGCATTGCAAGAAACGGCACAGCCATGACTTCGGTGGGGCGCATTTCCATCAAGAACGCCTGCCACGAGCGGGATTTTACGCCGCTGGACCCCAACTGCGACTGCTATACCTGCCGCAATTATTCCCGGGCCTACCTGCGGCACCTGTTCAAATCCAATGAAATTTTATCTTCCATGCTGCTGACCAACCACAACCTGCACTTTCTGGTGCAGACCATGGGGCGGATACGCAGCGCCATTGAGGAAGACCGCTTTCTGGAATATAAACGAGAATTTTACGACAGCTACGGCGCGTTTTAGATAAAAAAATGAGAGAAGGAGATGAGAGCCGATGCCGATATTGATACCAAAAAACCTGCCGGCCTACAGCATACTGAAAAAAGAAAACGTCTTTGTAATGAACGAAAACCGCGGCCAGACTCAGGACATCCGCCCACTGCGGGTAGCCATCGTCAATCTGATGCCTACGAAAAAGGTAACGGAGACGCAGCTCATCCGCATGCTGGCCAATACGCCGCTGCAGGTGCAGCTGTTTCTGCTGCGCATGGATACCCACGTTTCGAAAAATACAGACCAATCCCACATGGAAACCTTCTATACCACATATGATGAAATCAAAAGCCAGAAATTCGACGGCATGATCATTACCGGGGCACCGGTGGAATTCCTGAACTTCGACGATGTGGACTACTGGGATGAGCTTTCGGTGCTGATGGACTACACAAAGAAGAATGTATTCAGCACGCTGCACGTCTGCTGGGGAGCCCAGGCCGGGCTTTACCATCACTACGGCATCCGCAAATACGAGCTGCCGGAAAAGCTGTTCGGCGTATTTCCTCATCGGATTAACGACCGCACGTCGGAATTTACCCGGGGCTTCGACGACGTGTTTTACGTGCCTCACTCCCGCCACACGCAGATTCGAAAAGAGGATATTTTGAACCAGCCGGATCTGGAAATTTTAGCCGAGTCCGAAGAAGCGGGCCCGCACATCATCTGTTCGAAGAACAAGCGGATGCTCTTTATCCAGGGGCACATGGAATACGACCGCGATACGCTGCGGCTGGAGTACGAGCGCGACCTGAGCCGGGGGCTGCCCATCAAAGTGCCGGCCAATTATTTTAAAAACGACGATCCAGGGCAGGGCATTCAGATCCGCTGGACCGGGCATGCCAATCTGTTTTTTGCCAACTGGCTGAACTACGTATATCAGGAGACGCTTTACGACCTGGAGCAGCTGCCCCAGATGGAATAAGGCGCATTCATTAGGAGGGTATGGATTTGGACATCTTAGACATCTGCAAACACGCAAAAGACTGCGGCGGATGCTTATATCAGGGCATCGACTACGAGGAGCAGCGCAATCTGAAGGGAAAGGAAGTCCTGCGCCTGATGAAGCAGAAGGGGATTTCCACGGACATCTTCCGCGGCATCGAGGGAAGCCCGCAACTTTACCGCTACCGCAACAAGATGGAATACACCTTCGGCGACGAGGTAAAGGGAGGCCCCATGACGCTGGGCATGCACAAGCGCGGGCAGTTTATGTCCGTGGTTACAGTGGATGAATGCCAGCTGGTGGATGAGGATTTCAACCGCATCCTGCAAGCGGTGCTGGACTTTGCAGAGCAGAGGGGCTATTCATTTTACCACAAAAAAAGCCACCGCGGCCTGCTGCGCCACCTGATTTTGCGCAAGGGGCAGCACACAGAGCAGCTGTTAATCAACCTGGTAACCACCACGCAGGAACGCTTCGACGACGAAGCATTTCTGCAGCTGATCCGGCAGCTGCCGCTTGCTAACCGCGTGGTGGGCGTGCTCCACACCTATAACGACCGCCTGGCGGATGCGGTGTACTGCGACCGCCTGGAAATTTTAGAGGGGCAGGATTTCTACGACGAAACCATCCTGGGCCTGAAATTCCGCGTCAGCGCCTTCAGCTTCTTTCAGACCAACGTTTTGGCGGTGGAACGGCTCTATGCGGAGGCGATTTCTCTGATCGACCAAGTGGAGGGAAAAACCGTCTTCGACCTCTATTGCGGTACGGGAACCATCACCCAGCGGCTGGCTTTGTCCGCAAAAGAGGCCATCGGCGTGGAAATCGTGGAAGAAGCGGTGGAAACCGCCAGAAAAAGCGCGGCAGAAAACGGCCTCTCCAACTGTAAGTTCATTGCAGGCGACGTGCTGAAGGTGCTGGATGAACTGACGGAAAAGCCCGACGTCATCGTAGTCGACCCGCCCCGGGCCGGCATCCATCCCAAGGCCATGCAGAAAATCCTGGGCTATGGAGTCGGGCAGATCGTCTACATCTCCTGCAACCCCAAAACGCTGATGGAGAACCTGGATATGGCCGGGCTTTCCGGCTATGAGGTCAGCTATTTGAAGGCGTATGATAACTTTGCGTTCAGTAAGCATATTGAATGCGTGGCGGTGCTTTCGAGAAAAGATAAATAGTGCTGGGAAATGGTAAGTTTTTGGGCTTTTGGAGTTAGGTACCAGAAAAGATTGATTATACAAATTAAGGCGATTCACACAACCTTAACCAGAGTGAAGATGATAAGATTAAGAACTGCATTCTGGTGAGCTTGCCAAAGAACAAGGATTGAGATATGTATATAGAAAACACAAATTCAGAGAATCAACATGTGGGACGTAAGTTTCAAGAATTTGTGCAATCAATTCTCAAAGAAAAATACAATACATATTTTGAGAAAGAAGTAGCAATTCCTATTGGTAAGCCGTTGAAAAATCATAAGTTTGACCTTGCAAATGAAGATAGGTCTATTGTAGCCGAGTGCAAGTGTTATACATGGACGGGTTCTGGCAATGTTCCAAGTGCAAAAATGATGGGATTGAATGAGGCAGTGTTCTATGGAAAATCAGAGACGCTCGCAGAATATTATGTTCGAGTACATGGACACCTGCTTAAAGATGTTTATGTTTTTGAAATTTCAGATGATAGAAGTATGAAGGTAATATCAGGAACAGTGTATGTGATTAAACCTTTTAGAATTTATCTATACCTTTAAATGCTCTCTCCTTTAAAGGTTGGAAAAAGGGCATTATCCGTGAGACGGTTTATAATGCTATATTGCCCACACCTGCTATATGTTTGGGACTTCTGCTCAAATTCGTATTGAGGATGAAAAACCATCATAAACAATCGATGTATTCCTCCGGGGGATGAACTGTTGAAACGTTGATGGATCCTCGCGATTCTGTATTATATAATCCGAATATTGCGAATATTTTTTTTGCCGCACCAAGTACATCAAACACTGGGGATGCGGTATTGAAAAAATCTATAAAAAATTGGTAGCCTTCTGTTTACGAGCTACGGGGAAATAGACTTCGTGTACATTTTAAAGCACTCCAAAGTGCGCTTATAGATTAGTTCAAAGCACTAAAGTGGTAATAATTATGGTGCTCTGAATGACGCTTTGGTATTTAAGATTTTAAATGAGATTATCGAAAATCTAAAAGCATCGTAAAATGAGATTGCCAAGCGACTTGATGTGGTGAGATAATCTGTACAAAGGAAGATAGAGGAGTTCATAAAGGTAGGATTAATCTACAGTGTCTGTGAGAATTGTAGCATACAGTCATTGGAGAGGAAACTATTATATAATACGGAGAAAGGGATATAGCGTGAACAAAGATCCATTTAAGGAATATATCAAAGAATCCGAACCCGATATGCGAGACAAAGGATATGCGTGGCATACGGCCATCGGTCTGCAGGCAGTTGATGGACTGAAGACATCAGATTATCTGGTGCGTACTGCTGTTCGCAATATTGAGGGTGAGATATCTTTTGAAGAGGCAAATGCGCTTTTGCAGACCTATTATGAACAAAATCCCGCTTGTAATGCACAGGACCGTACGGAGGAGGCGGACAAGGTTTCAGCGAGAATTGCAACGCTTCTATCTGAGCGGGCCTTCAGCTTTACACCGAATGAGTATCTTTCCATTCACCGAAAGCTGTTTGCTGGTATCTATTCTCATGCAGGATGCATCCGGGATTATAACATTACGAAAAAGGAATGGGTACTCAATGGTGCGACGGTGCTTTACGGCAGTGCTACGGAGATTGGGGCAACACTGGACTATGACTTTTCAGAGGAAAAAAAATTCTCTTATAAGAATCTCTCGATGGATGAGATTATCCATCATCTCGCGCTATTCGTTGCAGGATTGTGGCAGATCCATGTATTCGGTGAGGGCAACACCAGAACGACAGCAGTGTTCTTTATCAAATATCTGCGCACCCTTGGCTTTGACGTAGCGAATGATACTTTTGCTGAGAACGCATGGTATTTTCGAAATTCACTGGTTAGGGCAAATTACAATGACTTAAAAAACGGTATCCATGAGACAACAGAGTTTCTGGAACTGTTTTTAAGGAATCTTTTGCTGAATGAGCATCATCCGCTTCATAACCGTACATTGCATATCAGAGACACCTTCAAAAAAACAGAAAAGGTGGATATTGAAACAAAAAAACCGGACTTTGAAGATGTAAAACCGGACATTGAGAAAAAGTTTCAGCCCAAAACGGCAAGCCATATTCTTAAGCTTCGTGAGGCATTTCCAGGACAGACGATCTTTGGACGTTTGGATGTGATGAAAGTGATTGACATTAAACCGTCCAGAGCATCTGAGCTTTTGAGGCAGCTGGCGGAGTGTGGAATCATCGAGCCAGTGTCCGGACATGGAAAAGGAAAGTATCAATTTCGGCATCGGGAAGATTGATGTGACAGCCGTTCGGGCCTGTTTCAAGGGAGTGAGGGTTTGAAGCCGCCGAAGATTTTGCTTGGGCAAGAGAGCAAACCACTGGTATGGTCGATGACCATGCACAGGTGGCTTGCTCTTTTTATGTTTCAATTTGCATTGTGAGGCCGACTTGAAGCCCACGGTGAAGCAGCCCTCAAAGAAGATGCTCTCAGTTTTCCGCTTTTCGCCCCTTTCTGGCATCTGGAAATACGCATCAAATTGTGATAGAATACAGGAAAAAGCCGGCAGGAGCAATATGCTTAGGTAGAAGATTTAAAATAGCCCAGGAGGCTTGCTATGTCAAATGATCGCAACACATTACACAAAGAAAAAAACTCTGAATTATCTGAATTACAGGGAAGCACCCTGCGGGGCATATTAGGAAGTATCGCAGGAATGATCGTCTGCGTCTTGGTGATGCTGGTATGCGTCTTATGTCAGGCAGGAAGTCTCAGCATTACACTTCAGCTTTTCGCGGGAATGGTAATCGGGTGGTTTTACCGCCGGTTCCGCGGGCGGCGTTCGAAAGCGGTTGCCTATGCCACTGTGGGGATCTGTACGGCATTGGCCTGTGTTCTCTGGGTTGTGCTGTTGGTTCTGCTGCCCGTTTTCGCTTCTTCGGCGCAGGTAACAGCAACGGACTGGGGCAAGCTTTGGAAAGATGCCTGCGAGCTTTTGCTGTTATGTGCTGGTATGGGAGGAATTAGCTTTTTCTTAACTAGAAAGCACCTTCTTGCGTATGCAGACTGGAAAAGAGGTCCCTGGCATGTGGCATACGCAGGGGGCAATGGGCTGTCCTACAACTTGCTTCCGGAAACGCTTCCCGCGAAAAACCCGCCGGCGTGCTTTGCCGTACACAGCCGCGTTGCGCCGGGAACCCGAATTATCGTGGAGGACGACAGCCTCCGGTGGCAGCGCCGGTTCCGCAAAGACCGCGTGTTTTCTGTCCGTGATATTGCCGGTGCGGTGCTGGGGCCGGGGAGTGGATGCAACGTACTCTACGATAAGAATTACCAGGTGCTGGCTACGTTTGCGGGCAGCATGGAACACGCTGATCTGATGCTTCTGTATCTGCTTCAACAAGAGATTCCCATGGACAACGTTCCTGCCGGATGGCGTTCTCCGGATAAGGCCGGCCCTGAGCTAAAACCAGCGGAATCTTCCGGTGTTCAGCGGCAGTTTACACTTCGTCTAAAACGCTCTGCCCGGATGGGATTTACAGGGCTTGGGTGGTTTCTCCTGTTAATCGGTCTGGCTTTTTTCCTGCTGATCGACATTTCCGCTTTGACTAAAGCGAGACGGGCGGCCATCCTTTTCCCTGAGCTTGTGGTCATGGGAATGGGCATCGTCTGTCTGCGGATGGGGATGGCCTGCCAGGTGGAAGCAGATGGGGAGAAGATGCGTGTGGTCTCCCGATTCGGACGGGCTGCGGAGTTTTCTGTCAGGGATGTGTCTTCTGTTTCTAAAGGTGCGGGCTGGATTGTGCTTTATGACAAGGAGTTCAAAACCCTGGCAAAAGTGGATTCTTACCTGGAAGATATAGATAAACTAAAGGAATATTTGGAATCTTACGGGATAAAGATGTAACCTGGGGTTTTGTAAGTCAGTTTGGGCAAATGGCGGTAGTCTGTGAAACGGATATTAGATAGCAGGAGGAACGAATATGAATTATGACTTATCTGCCGTCACGATATTAAAGATGCTGGGGTATGACCAGTCAACGGGCAGGGAATGGCTCGAAACATTAAAGCAGGAGAAGCATATCGACCTGCCTGAAATCTACACAGAATTTATGGAGAAAATAGTTGACTGCCCTCTTTTAGGCACATCGAATCTCTGGGTTGGAAACATGGAGCACAGGGCGCCTGCGCACATTCCCTGTACATTCTACGACCAGTTGCAGGAAATGATCGCTGACCGGAAAGGACGGTGGTCGAAGCGCCCTGGAAAGTATGAACGCGCTCTTTATGAGCTATCTCAGCTTCCGAAAGAAGATTGGCCGAAAAAGGTGGAGAATTACCTTGTAATTGGCAGCGACTATGCAAATGGAATGGGCCAGTTCGGCATTCGCATGGACGATTTGCACAAAGACAATCCACCCGTATATTGGCACAAACATACGGACAGCTTTTCAATGTGGAAGCTGGAAAGCGAAACATTATCTGACTTTTTACTGAATGTATTGATTGAGGCTCTTGCCTGCGTGGACTATCCGAGTGCGGAATACGAATTGGAAGCAAAGGGTTGGCGGTACGAAGAGTACTTTGATCTCAAAAAGGACGACTGGGTTGCGAGCAAATCTGTCCTAAAGCGGTACGGCATTGATTATTCCGCCATCAAAAAATATAAAGCCAGCAGCGGAAAGGTCTTTTGCTGTTACGACGAGGACAGAAACGCTTTTTTTGTTGGCTCTACAGTCGAAGGGGAAATGTCCCTGTCTGCGATTAACCGCAGCGAGGCAGAGCCTGTCTTTTTAGACCTTGACAGCCTGGAATTTCTGCTGGAGGAAGCCAGGCTGTTCCTCAAGGATAAAGACAGGGATGATCTGACTCAATATTATCTTTACACAAAAATCCCGAAAACAGAAGTCTGCCTCTCTGATTATTGTCAGGCAGATAAGCCGCCGCAGAAGGGAGAGAATGGGGAGAGCATTTGCCCGACAACCGCTAAGAAGGAACCTCTTTACGTTTTATGCAGCGGGACTGCTTTTGTGGAAGCAATAACCAAGGCGATAGAGAAAAAACCGAAGGTTACCAATGAGGAGCTGACAGCAATCTTAAACTATTATCTGCAAACCGGAAATCCCTTGGGGACTGATTGCTGAATCTATTCCCGCTACTACACCAGAAGGGAATCAACGCGCAATAGATGTACTGCTCTCTGCGAAATTGGCTAAGAAATAAAAGAACCGAAGAATTGAGAGAAACCGCAAAGGAGGTTTTGATATGGCATTTACTCTGCAAATTAGGCAAAAGAAGCTATTTGGAAAAACTGTTCTTGATATTCCGTCGCTGGCCCATGCCTGTGGCTTTTGCTATGGTTCCAATAATGATTTTTATATTCTGCAGGAAAATGAGCAGGCGCAGGGAACCGCTGTGTTTTATAATCCAGAGCGCATAGGACGGGGGATTTTTTTTAACGGCAGTAAAGCACAGGAAGGATATTATGAGATCAGTTATAATATCCCTGCAACCAGAGCGGAAATTATGGATTTTGCCAGGCTTGCAGGGGAGATCGAAAGGCGCCTGGACAGGACGGAGATGTTCTGTGTGGAAGAAGAAAGAAACTTTACCAGCAGGGAACTGGAACAAAAGATTGAGGATTTTGCTGCATTCAGCCGCAAGTCGCTGAACCAGTTTTGCGGAAACAAGGAATTTGGAAGCCACATCCTTACGCTGGCGCGATGGCCTTATACACTGACGAAAGACAAGGTAGCCGCGTGGGAAACCTGTGCAGATCTTTCCGATTTCGAACAGACACTGCACGAGCTTCAGGCGTTGGATGTTTATTACGCAAAGCCGAGGCTTTTACAGAAAAACGATACAAAAGAGATAGGGGCCTTTTATGCCCTGACGGAAGACTGCGAGAGTGTTTTTCCTGTCCGTGCCGACGGATTTCTGAATCTGAGCAAACTGAAGATCGACGAAGGGTTCGTCCAGTTTGTGCTATACAATGAGCAGCGGGTACTGGATGGAATTTTCCCTTATGAACCATTTATTAAGGAACTGAGCGGTTATGGCATCCGGCAGTTCGACGCAGACCACATCCTGATTCCCCCGCTTTCGAAAGCGGTGCTAGAAACGCTGGCCGGGAAACTGCGCTAAAGAGGAAGTGATTGCCAGGCAAAAAAGAAAAAGGAGGCAGGGCCATGAAAAAGCAGCAGGGAGTATTCCGGAGGCTGGCTGAGTTTTTACTCTTATTTTTTCTTTTATCTGCAATGCTGACAGGATGCGGAAGGCTGAAAAACACGTTTGAGGTTACAACCGGGATTGCGCAGGCCTTGCCCGACGCAGTGGTTCTTGATGTGGAGTCCGGAACGCGCTCCAATGCGATGTATAAGTTCAAACGATACACGATAGACAATAAGGGCATTGTGTTTACGTATGAAGACTATCAGGGACAGGATACCATGTTTGGCATAACGACTGCCTTTTCAGAAAATAACTACTGCGAAGCCCTGTTTGCCTTTTTTCAGGAAGATATAGATAAAATTGCAGAGAAGTATCAGGTGGAGGTCGAGGTAAACAGCTCTTATGTCTGGATTACAAATGATATTTCCCATATGAAAGAGATTGACAATGGCATAAATGCGGTGCAGGAGATATACACCCTCATAGAAGACTATATTCCTGAAATGGAGCTTTCTTGGTTTGACTTCAGCATTTATCTGGATACGGCAAACTTCGGAAAAGCTCAGAACATTCTTATCAAAAAGCAGGGGGATTGGGATGCTGCCTATTTTCAACAGCTTTTGTATATGAACTTAAAAGAAGCCGCAGAACAGGGGTTAGCTTCCGGGGTGGAAATGCCCCAGGAATTGTTGAATGCGATTCCTCAAAAGTATATACGGAATTTGTATATCAATGGAGAGCCATACCAGTCGGACAAGTATGAAATATGCTTTTTATACAACATTCGAGACGGAATGTACTACACCCCCGTGGGTTTTGGAATCGAGCTTGATTATAATGGCGGTGTGGAGGATTATCTCCAGCGGGAAATCATTGAATTTTATTACCCGGATGCCGACTACACAATTTCAATGGAAGAGGAAACTTCATCCTATAAAATAGGGAACGACCAATATCTGATCAAGAGGCAGGAGGACGGTCTGGTTTTTCTAAAAAATGGAAGCGAATTGCCGATTGCCCATGAGGAGGAAATATCCGATACCCATCCCGGAGCCGTTTATTATTACTGGGTCAGTGCAGACGATTTTGCTTCGCTGCTCGGAATGTCCGTAGATCAAGTGGATGAAAGCGGGGTTTATCTGCTCCTGCGGCAACAGGAAGCTGAGACATAGGTGCACCGCTGGAGAGGGAGCAGAGAGGTACGAACATGAACTTCCAGAATGAGATGAAACAGATGTTTTTGCGCGTGGCCGCAGGAGAATAAGGATATCGCTTTTGCCAGGCAGCGGTGGGAGGGTTATTTGAGGAAGCATCCCGCAGGCAAGATCGCTTTTGACTGGAAACGCCTGCTGGGAGCACCTGCAGGGCAGAAACCGGCGAAGGCCTTTTCGTATAAAAAGGCGAGAACTACAGAACAGTGGAAAGAGTGTGGCGAAGAGCTGAAGCTTCGCCTGAAAGAGAATCTGCAGGCAAAAATCGCTCCTGTTGCAAAGGCATACGGCATGAAAAAGGCGGGTCCCAAGACCTTTGTACGGGAGAAGAACGGCCTGGTATCCCGCATCCAGTTCATCGGCTATTTCAGGGGCGGCGGGTACGAGGCTATGACCTATTATCTTTGTCCGATATATGCCATAGAATACGGGATATTGGGAATACCGGGCCACATCGGCCAGGGGGAAAGCTTTCAGAGGATGCAGAAGGACTGGGGAGCCATTCAATATGGCATGGAAGCTGTGGATGCTGCTGCGGTGGAGCGCATTAACCGAAAATTTGATGATATCCTGATCTTCTTAGCGGATGGCGTGCTGCCGGAGTGGTATTACCACGGTCTTTCAAAAAAGACTGCAAGGGATTAGGGATGCATGAGCAATCCGTAGATTTTGACCGGCTGACAGGAGGCGAAACATGGGAAAGACAAGACAGCCCGCATGGGCAAAGCGCATCGCAAAATTGCTGCAGCAGGCAAAGGCAAAGGACCCGGATTTTGTAAGATTCGGAGCATACAGCCACAAATACAAGCTGTCCGCACCCGCCACGGAAGAAATGATACAGACATTTGAGGAGCAGCAGGGAATCCGGCTGCCGGAAGAATACCGGGAGTTCCTGCGGCTTTCAGGAAATGGCGGTGCAGGGCCTTATTACGGGCTTTACGGGATAGAGGCGCTGAAGAAAGCGCTTTGCGATTCCCATGGCTTTCGCCTCTATCGCGTTCAGGAAGCCCCGGTGATCTATCCGAAAATGAGGGATGAGGACTGGGAGCAGGTAGCCGACCCGCAGGGCCGGCGAAACAGGGAAGCAGTGCATCCATATGCGGGAATCCTTCCTATCGGAAGCCAGGGCTGTACGCTTATGACAGGGCTTGTGCTTGCGGGAACCTGCCGCGGGCAGGTGGTTTATTACGATGAGGATTTCTGCGGTCCGCCGTTTTTTGTGCGGGAAAAAGGATTTCTGGCATGGTACGAACGGTGGCTCAGGGAAGTGATCGCAGGCTATAACGATGAAGAAGTCGGATTTGGACTGAACATAGATGGAACCCCCGGACAGCTGATGGAGCTGTACGAACAGGCCAGAGATCCAGAGGAAAAAATCGAGATCATCGACAGCTGCTATAAATTTGAAACGCTGCCCGGAAAACAGAAGACGTACTTTAAGCAGGCCTGCGCCCGGGAATCCGACATGAAAGTGCGGATGACGCTGATTAAAATGCTGGCTCGCTTCCATGTGCCAGGGATGGTGAAGGAGCTTGAGAAGCTGTGGGAATACGGAGCCTATGCGGAAGCGGTTTCCATCATTACCTACGAAGGAACCTGGGAGGTAAAGGAAGCGTGGTATGAACGGGTATTTGACATACTGCCCAGGCTGCAGGGGGAAGGCTTCCGGGATGCCTGCCACACCATCAGCGCAATGAAGGAGTATCCCAATGTCCATGCGGGAAGGCTGAAGGAAGCCCTGGTGCGCGGCGACCTGGACAGAAACGACAGGATCGCGCTTTTCCACTGCATCCGGGAGCTGAAGGGGAAGGAAGAGGTGCTGGATTATTTCCTGCGATACCTGTCCACAGAAGAAGACCCCACTTTGCTGATCTATGCTGTCTGGTGCACGGAGGGCGTAAAGGAGCGGAAGCTGCAAGAGCTCTATGTGCGGTTGATGGACAAGTACAGAACCCATGAAAATACCAGGTTTGACTATAAAGGCAGCCAGATGGTCTTAAAGGGCGGCTGCTGCATGGGAGCCAGCAGGCCGGAGGGGCAGCTGG
This sequence comes from uncultured Peptostreptococcaceae bacterium, assembly GCA_949740445.1. Lineage (GTDB taxonomy): Bacteria > Bacillota > Clostridia > Peptostreptococcales > Anaerovoracaceae > RGIG446. The sequence continues at coordinate 18,603 of CATJIF010000088.1, forward strand.
CAAGCAACCTGATGCGGCAGTTTGATTACTTTGGCCTGGATTACCGGGGCGGTTTTCAGCTCCTGATGGACGAGGGCAGATGGAAGGAATGGAAGCAGCAGAATGGATTTGGGGCAGAGTAGAGGGGAAAGCTGCGCGTCTCTTAAGGGAATTTGTCAAACATGCAGCCCTGCTGTCGATAAAAACCGCACGGTGCGGCGTTCTTCCATCTATCTATGCTAGATTTATCTTTTCTTTTTCAGCCTGAAGCAAGGCGGCTAAATTCGTTTCGCCATGGTTTTTACAAAGGGCGATTTCGGCTTCAATCACTTCCAGCATTTCGGCTTTGCTAATAAAATCAGTAAATCGTTCCCCTTCTTGAAGCCCTTCGATAAAGTGAATTTCGCGGCAGTATTGACCGTCCATCCGTTTATACCATATCTGTGTTTCCAGCGGGCCAAAGCATACATGTTTGACAATGGCCTGCTTTCCGCTGGCATCATACTCTGTATCTGGTGCATCATGCATCCATGCTCCAACACAAAAACCCATTCTGTTCGCTCCTGTCAAAATCTTTCTAAAGATATTTTAGCAAATCGACGCTAAATTTTCCATAGATTTATTCTGCCTGCTATGTGCCCTGTCAAGCAGATAGCCAAATAATACAAACGGAAGCAGCCATCCCCTTAAGAAATATTTGAGGTTTTACAAGGCAAGTGCTATAATAGGAATGGAAAATACCGGAATGGAGCGGGATATTTACGGGATAGGGTAATACTAAAAAACCGGTGTTTTAGTATCTCAAATATGGTTTCTCCGAGGAATTGCTCCTGCATCCGAGCGATGATGAATATATCATCTATGCTGATATGTACAGACAGTAAGCTGCAAATCTATTTCATTGCAGGCGAACCGAACTTCTACCCAAAAAGTAAATCATTATGCGCAAAAAGAAATAGAAAAATATTACGAAAAGAGATAAATAAAATGGAAAAGAATAGTAACATCAAAGCTTCGCCGGATTCCCTCGCCTGGGAAGAAATCAGCACCGAACACATTGTTCAAGATGAGTGGATTGATTTCAGAAGATCGGCCTACCGCTTTCCCGATGGAAGCGTGTTCGAGCCGTTTTACAGCTACAGCCGCAGGGATTATGTGGTGATTGTTGCATCCGATACGGAAGGAAATTATCTGTGCGTCCGGCAATTCCGGCAGGGGATTCAAAAAGTGACCACCGAGTTTCCGGCGGGCGGAATAGAGCGCAAAGATGGAAAAGAATACGGCGGGTCGCAGGAGGTTTCTGCGGAAGATGCCCTTGCGGCTGCCAGACGAGAGCTCTTGGAGGAGACCGGCTATGTGTCCGACGAATGGAGCCACCTCCTTACAGTGCCGTCAAACGCAACGATAGCCGATAACTACGCGCACCTGTTTGCAGCGCGGAATTGCCGGCAGGTGGCGGGACAAGCCCTCGACGAGACGGAATTTTTAAACGTTGTAACGCTGCCTGCACAGGAAATGGAAGTCCTGATTGCAGAGGGAGGATTTCAGCAGGCGGTACACATTGCGGCATGGCTGCTCTCGCTTAGAAGGCAGGGATAGAAAAACAGGTTCGAACCAGGGGGAAACGATGGACTTCAGCGCACTGTTACAGACAACCGAGTACGATTTTATCAGAAGCAATCCACGGCTGGGCGACCGCATTATGCTTCTCGGCGTGGGCGGAAGCTACGCCTACGGAACAAACCAGGCGGGCAGCGACATCGACCTGCGGGGAGTAACACTGCAGGCTCCATCGGATTTGATCGGTCTAACGAAATTCGAGCAATATGAGGATGCCAAAACGGATACCGTCGTATACGGCTTCAATAAGCTGATCCAGCTGCTTCTGGAATGCAACCCCAACACCTGCGAAATCTTAGGGCTGGAAGACGAGCAGTACCTGATCCAATCGGAGCTTGGGAAGGAGCTGATCGCCAACAGCCGGCTGTTTCTTTCCAAGCGCGCCATCCGCTCCTTCGGCGGCTACGCCGATGCTCAGCTGCGCCGCCTGCAGAACGCCATTGCCAGAGATACGCTTTCCCAGAGCGACCGCGAAACGCATATTTTGACATCCGTAAGAAACGCGCTGGAGGATTTCAACCGGCGGTATTCCGGCGGAACACAGGGAAGCATGCGCCTGTATATCGACAAGACGGAAAATCCCAGGCTCGATACGGAAATCTTCGTCGATGCGGAATATAACCACTTTCCGCTGCGGGATTATACGGACCTGTGGGCGAGGATGCGCACCGTGGTGCGGGAATACGACAAAACGGGAAAGCGCAACAAAAAGAAAGACGATACCCACCTGAACAAACACGCCATGCACCTGATCCGCCTGTTTATGATGGCCATCGACATATTGGAAAAAGGCGAGATACGAACCCGCAGGCGGGACGATCTGCCAATTTTGCTGGCCATCCGGCGGGGCGAATACAAGCTGCCGGATAGTACGTTTTCCCCCGAATTTTACGAGCTGCTAAAAACCTGCGAACGCCGGCTGGATGAAGCAGCAAAACGGACAACGCTGCCGGATCAGCCGGACATGGAACGCGTAGAGCGATTTGTAGAGCGCGTCAACCGCTATGCGGTAACGGGAGAGCTGCGATGAAAGCGATAGAAACAAGAATTGAAGAAACGCTGTGCGAAATCGAAGAAAAAGAGGGAGTTCGCATCCTCCATGCGGTGGAATCCGGAAGCCGGGCCTGGGGCTTCGCCTCCCCGGACAGCGATTACGACGTGCGGTTTGTTTATGTGAGGCCGCAGGCGGAATACCTGCGCCTGGACGAGCCGAGAGATGTCATCGAATGGCAGCTGGACGAGGTGCTGGATATTAACGGATGGGATCTGAAAAAGGCCCTGCGGCAGTTCGCAAAGGGGAACGCCACGCTCTTTGAGTGGAGCGGTTCGCCCATTGTGTATCGCAGCTCAAAGGACTGGCAGAGCATCCGCCAAGTGTCGGCGCAGTATTTTTCGGAAAAATCGGCGGTATATCACTATTACGGCACAGCCAACAGCACGCTGCAGGAATATCTGACAGGGGACACCGTGCGCTATAAAAAGTATTTTTATGCGCTGCGCCCGCTGCTGGCAGCACGATACATCGAAGCCTATCACAAGGCGCCGCCGGTATTGTTCGATGAACTGCTGCCCGCACTGGAACTTCCGCCAAAGCTTCGGGAGGCCATCGGTGAGCTTCTCTCGCTGAAAAAACGCACGACAGAAAAGGAAGAGCATCCGCAGCTGCTGGCGATTCAGGCGTTTATCTGCTCGGAAACTGCGCGGCAGAAAGAAATCGCTGCGCAGATGACAGATGACCGAAAAAAAGACTGGGCTGCCTTAAACCGGGTGTTTCTGGAAGTGGTTTCTGGAAGCAGACGGACCGATGGTTTTTCTTAGGCGTAATCTATAGAGCAGCAATAAAAGGAAAACATTGATTATATCAGATTAGAATGAACAGTTAATCAGATGCGATAGGATGAGGCAGATATGGAAGCACTGTTTAATGGAAATGTCGTATTTGTATTCTTTTTTGCAGTCATTGCCATCTACAATTACTCGGATTTAAAGGAGTATCAGAAAATTGCGATTATATATATTACCGTATATTCTCTGGTAGCTTGCAATATAGTAGACATCCCGCTGGCGATTCTACTTTTGTTTTTAGCGATGTTCTGCTTTTTAGAAATCCTTACAGAGGATGAAACAAAATTCAGGATTCTCGTAAATCCCCTGTATAAGGTATTCGATTGTCTTTATTTATCTTTCGTTCAATACGCTTTTTTAGAAATGCTTTTGGCGCTTTTGCTGTGCCATAACATTTTTAGTTCTTTATTTTGCGAATGCAAACCAGTATTTTTGATGCTGTCGTTTGTCATGATCGTGCGGGCGCTGACCCATACGCTGCAGCAGAAGTTTGTAATTTATTCCTTTTACGAAATGTATCGGGTATTTACCGAATTTCCGATCAATCAGGTGGATTTTAATAATGAAAATTTTGATGAAGCCTGCAAAATACTGGTATCCATTGAGGACAGGATGTACTATGAAAGAAAAGGATATACGTTTTTATCTATAGATGCAATCAAACGCATTATCAAAGAAAAGCTGCTTTATATATCAGATATAAGAGAAAAGATAAAATATACATACGATGCCGGGAAAAAATTTATCAGAAATGCATTCAGCGAAGACAGGGGATACTCCACCATTCCCATGCAGTTAATCCGCACCCTTGGAATACAGAGGGGATATAACTATAAATATCGGCGGAAAATATTTGAGATTTTGTATTCCCGGATGTTTTTCAAAGGCGTTGAACACATGTTCAATGAAGATCTGGTAGAACAGCGGGAACAGATTAGACAATATTATTTATATATTTATTTTCACAAAGTAAATACCTTTTTAGGCGGTGCCAAATTCAGCAAATTCCTCAATGCCTTTGATATGCAATACAATCGTAGAAATAAAAAGGATATTTATGAATGTTCCAAGGAAGGAATCTTTATTGCTTGTATGGGGCTTAGCAAGAGGGCTGATCGAATCGACGAAACCAATATTGACTACTATTTGAGCCTTGTGGATGGCGTAGATCTGGATGGCGAGGTGATTTGCAATATGGTATCGGAAATGATGACAAGGCCCTATGATGGGAATTACTTAAAATAGTATACCATTGGACCGCTGTCTTGGTACAACAACAGACCTATGCGTTAGCTGAGCTGGTGCAGTCTCATCCAGTGGCTCTGGCTCCCTTTATTGGTTCACATCATTGACAAGCGCAGAATGAATTCTCCAAATTATTGAAAAACCACATTGACAACCCCCTCAAAAAGCGGTAAGATACAATCAAAGCAAATTACGGTAACACGTGCTAATGTAATGAAGGGGTAGAAAATATGGAAATGATTCAGGAACTGAGCGCACTGCGGGCATCGCTTCAGGAATTGTGCGAAAAGACAGACCAGATAATCGAGCAGTGCCGTGTAGATGGTTCGGTTGCACAGCAGTCGCAGGAAAATGCGCCTGGCAGAACACACGAATTTGAGAGCGTTTATCCGCTGAACAGAGAGTCGGGATTTTTCAAGGGGAGGTCGCCGGTGGCGGTCATTTTTCCCGACGGCGTGCGGATTGAGACGCCCACGTGGAAGAAGCTGACGGAGGTAGTAATGAAGCGGTGCAATGACGACGCAGGAAAGCATGCGGCGCTGATGGGCTTGCGAAACCACATACATGGGCGCAGCCGTCAGATTTTAGGAAACAGCTCAGCCGGAATGCGAAGCTATATAAAAATCGACAGAGGTCTCTACATGGAAGCGCACTACGATACAGAAAGCCTGCTAAAGATTATGAAATTACGCATTTTAGATGCTGTTGATTATGATTACAGCGGAATTCAGGTGGCTGTTCGAAACGGTTGATCCGCTAAAGATGCGACAAATAAAGGTTGGGAAGCACCTGTCGTCGAAGAACAGTATAATCTGGATCGAACTATCTTAACGCTTGCTTTTGTCAAAAAACAAGCGGAAAAAACAAAGCAGCATAAACAAACGTCAAAAACAGCTGAGAAAAAACGCTCCATCCTCGCCTTTATTGCAGATAGACAAATCGCAGGCTCTGCCGATATAGCAGAGCACATCGGATTCAGTCATGCGCGAACACGGGTACTGCTTTTGGAGCTTGCCGTCGATTTCACCGGAGCAGGAGAAAAAAGAATCAATCCCAAGCGGATGCAGCGGGAGATTCAACGCCAGTTAAAGGATGCCGGCATCGGTACGAGATCGCAGCAGGCGCTGCAATGGCAGCGGGAACAGGCGAAGGCAGAGCGCAAAAAGAGCAGCCAAAAGCGAAGAGAGGAAGAAAAGCAGCTCCGCTTCCAATAGAAACAGCAAAAGCGGAGGGAAAAGCACAGAGGGGATTAACACAAGCCATCAACGACAGCAATAACAGCAACAATATCAATACTGCCACCATCAACAATGACATAAACAATATTAGCAACAATGGGAAAGGTTGACAGGGCAAACGAGCAGGTGCCTGCATCAGGTGTACGTGCTTCTGCCAGCCGGGAGAGGAGGTACCATCTATGCAGGGATATCAATGGCCTTACGATGCATCTATCAGAGACATGTTTCTTGCCAGAATGGCATTTGCCGAACAGCTGCTGCAAAGCTGCGGAGCGGAATACATAGACACAGCTGTGGAACTGGGAACCTGGATGCTGCGAAACGGTTGTTACGCATACGAACGGCTGGAAAAGCGCATCTGGAAACGGAAAAACGTATACATCCGGGTGGACCGGGTGTATTTTCCAGAAAAGCCCTTTATCGTTTTGGAATTTTCCCAAAAACAGGAAGGACCCTATGAGGATGCCGATCCGTTTCCTTACGATTTACCCGATGAGGAATTCGAGCAGGAGGTTTGGTTTGCATTGGGGTTTGTGTAGAAAGCCGATAAGTCCAGGAAAAGGGAACCCACGCGCAGCTGATGGCGCAACGGGGCGATTACTACCAGCTCTACTGCATGCAGGCGCAGAAATATCAGATGCAGCCATGAAGGGCGAAGACCGCTGTGCGCAGTGCACTTGCGCACTTGTGCACAGCCGCCGTGTGCAGCTGCAATTTATAGAAAAATTTGTAAAGTTTAACAATTTGCACATCTTTTATGCTTAGAACGCGCGTTCGCTAAATGACATAAATTTTTGCAAAACCTGAGAAAATCTTGAGATTTTGCGGATAAAATAAATGTATGAGGCGTTTAGAAAGAGCGAAAGCTCTGCTGCGGAGAGAAAAGGGGGGTGCGGTGATGGCGGCAAAGTTATTGATTGCAGACGATGAGGCGGGCGTTGTGGATATGCTGAAAAGCTATTTCGAAGCCCGTTCCTTTTGCGTATATACGGCGCGCAGCGGCGAGGAGGCGCTTCAGCAGGCAGAGAAGAATCCGGATCTGGTGCTGCTGGACATCAATATGCCGGATATGGACGGGCTTGCTGTCTGCGAGAGAATCCGAACGCATATCCGCTGTCCGATCCTGTTTCTGACGGCGCGCATAGAAACCGCCGATAAAATCCGGGGATTTCAGGCCGGTGGAGACGATTACATCGTAAAGCCCTTCGATGTGGATGAGCTGGGCGCGCGGGTATCGGCGCACCTGCGCAGGGAAAGCCGCAGGCAGGAACATTCCGTCCTGCGCTTTTTTTCTGACATGACCATCGACTATTCCGGGCGGGAGGTGTGGATCGGAAAGGAAAAGATCGCGCTGTCGAAAAAGGAGTTCGACATCGTGGAGCTGCTTTCCATCAACGGTGCGCAGGTGTTCGACCGGGAGCGCATTTACGAGGCTGTCTGGGGCCTGGAGGGCGACGGCAGCAGCGATACCGTCATGGAACACATCCGGAAAATACGCGGCAAATTTGCCGCTGTATCGCCCTATAGCTATATAGAAACCGTTTGGGGAGTGGGTTATCGATGGAATGGATAAAACGCATGAGCCTGAAACGGGCGTTGTTTACCATGGCCCTGACAGGCATTTTGATTTCGCTTCTGCTTTCAGTGGTTTCCTTTTGGGCGTGCGCGAAAATCAATGCGGCGCTAGGGCCGCAACGGGGGCTGGTGGTTCACATGCAGTCGGAAACCTTTGCCGTTGCAAGGACGCAAGGCGCTGACAGCTCGCAGAAGCTGTCGGTGCTGAGCGATGCAATTTCCCTGCTGCAGATCGGCCTGCCGGCGGTTTATTTCACAATAGCGCTGCTAGCAACAGCTTCTTTATTTTATCGCTGGAAGCTGAAAGAACCGCTGCGGCTTCTTTCTGAGGGAGCGGACCGCATTATGGCAAACGACCTGGATTTTTCCGTCGCGCCCGTAAACGGCGACGAGCTGGGGCGGCTCTGCGACGCCTTTGAGCGCATGCGGCAGGCGCTTGTAAAGAATAACCGTCAGCTCTGGCAGCAGACCGAGGAGCGCCGGCGGCTGAACGCGGCATTTGCGCACGATCTGCGAAACCCGCTGACCGTGCTGAAGGGCTCTGTAAAGCTGGCAAAGCAGTGGGCGGAAGAAGCCGAATCCCATCCGGCATCGTTGCTGCTTTCGCATCTGAACCGCATTGAAAGCTATACTGGCCGCATGGAGCGCTACGTGGAAACTATGAGCCGGTTGCAAAAATTAGAGGAATTGCCGCTGGAAAAAAAGCCAGAGGATGGCCGTCTTTTAGCAGAGGAGTTAGAGCAGGCGATACGCTTTGCGGCGCAGGAAGCCGGTAAGCAGGTTTTCTTTTGCGGCGGGAACTGCGGCGAAGCGCTGCTCATTGACCGCAGCGCGCTGTTTCAGATTGCGGAAAACCTTACGACCAATGCACTGCGGTTTGCGAAAACCAGCGTTTCCGTTGCGCTGACGGTGAAGGCGCAATGGCTGACGCTTACCGTAACAGACGACGGCAACGGCTTCGCTGAGTCGATCTTAAAAAATGGGCCGCAGCCGTTTCAGAAGGGAAGGGAAGAAGCGGAGCACTTCGGCATGGGCCTGTATATCTGCCACCTTCTTTGCAGAAAGCACGGGGGGATGCTGCGCATCGAAAACAGCCCGCAGGGAGCGATAGCTGTCGCGGTTTTGGAATTATCTCAGGGATGATTACGGATAGAAAATAGTAGAACGTATTGCTCTGCAAGTTTTAAAGCACCTCCCCTTTTTGTTCGACCAAAAAGTCTAACGAAAGGGGTTATTTTGTGTGATTTCATATATAAGTCCAGGGATTTCCATGAGCGTAACGAAGAATGGAATCAATCCCTCGCATGTTACCATATCCATCCCTCTTGCGGAGAAGGGACGGCCGCCAACCGCCTGATGCGGAGGGAAATGGAAACGCTGCCAAGTATCGCAGTTTATGATATAATGGAAACAGCAGCAAATCGGAATGTATCAAACGACCAGATCAAGGAGGAAATCATATGTCATCACAGGAAGAAAAAGCATTTGTACAGCAAGCGTTTCAAAAATTAAAGGAGCGGGGCTGGTTTCCCGAACAGGAATTCGAACCTTCCACCATTACAGAGCAGGAAATCGCTGATTTTGAGCGAAAACATCAAATAACGCTGCCATCTCTCTACAAAGCATTTTTGACTTCCCTTTGGCTTCCCCGAAGGGATTGCAATTCTATCTGTTCGGTCATTGAAGATGCCGGAGATTTCGGCCCGCTCTGGTTAATGATAGATAGCCCAAGAAGCATGAACGAAGTATCGGAGCGGATGGAAGTGTTACAGGAAATACGGGAATTTTGTGAACTGCCGGAGAATTGTTTCCGAAATTTGATTCCCATTGGCGATTGGGGAGCTGGCTGGGGCCCTCTGTGCATTGACCTGTCCAAACCAGAGGAGAACGTAGACGAGGATAGCGAACAGACTTGGTCTTTGGTCTGGTTTGACCACGAAGAGTTTGACTGGGATAAGCGATACCTTGGTCAGGATGGATGGCTTCATGGAAGAGAGGCTTTACCAGATTTGAAGACATTGCTGAAGCTGTATTTTTATGGGGCTTTGGAAGACAAGTTTGAGCAAGAAGAGGGGATAAAGCCTACCTATCAGTGGTATCAGGACACCCTGAAACCATATATTTAGCGCAAAGGGGCAGGGGCTGACTGCGATGCACGGCATGCCCAGCATGCCCAAGCTGTGTATCGCATGCGTTTCCGGCGGTCGAAAATACAGTATAACGATAAATATTTAATGATAAACATTAAAAAATGATTGATCGTTGTGAACTGGTATAGTATCATAAATCCGAGGTGATGGTTATGGAATTCATTCAGAAACTCGCAGATGAGCGATTTGCGAAATCCGCTGCCCGGTTTATGAAATTCGTCTGCTATTTTTTAATCTGTTTCTACATTCTATGCACAATCGTTAGTTTTATGGGGCGTCAGACCTTTTTTCTGCATGCCCGCGGGGGAAGCTTCGAACGCGCAATTTACGCGGAGGAGAATCACAATTCGCATTCCCGCAGCATGACCGTTTCCATGGGCGATGATATCCATGTGTGGACAAACGACAGAAACCAGATTGACCTGACAATTCAGATAGGGCTTTCTCTTATGTTCGCCGTTCACACAGTGCCTATGATCGTTGCTTTTTGGTTTTTAAGCCGCGTATGCTCCAATATCCAGCAGGGGCAGATTTTTACGGAGAAAAACGCCTCTTACCTGCTTTATTACGGGCTGCTTCAAGGTTCGGTGGCTGTTTTTGCCCCGCTGGTCAAGCTGCTGATTTGCTGGCTTGCCAATCTTGTGTCCGACAGCCGGATGTCCATTGCGACAGGGCAGGATGCGTTCAATATGCTCATTCCCGGCGTTGGTTTTATGATAGCTGCATACATCATCCATTACGGGGTGCACTTGCAGGATGAGGTGGATCACACATTATGATTATCATTCGGTTGGATCGGGTGCTGGCAGACCGGAAAATGCGGCTCAATGACCTGGCTGCCCAGGTCGGCATATCCAATGTCAACCTTTCGTATTTGAAAACAGGAAAAGTAAAGGCCATTCGGTTCAGCACATTAGATGCGATCTGCAAGGTGCTGAACTGCCAGCCGGGAGATATCCTCGAATATGTCGCGTGCGAAGATGAACCATGAGAATATACTAAATTCAGCTTCCAAAACGCAGCAACAATGGTAAAATGGAGCTACAGAAGAAAATCGTTTAAGTTGAGGAACAGACAGACCTGGCGTTTTATGCGAAGTCTTACTACTGGCAGGAGAGCAAAGCATGAAGAAAAGACAGTACAGAAACAAGAGGCGTTTGCGTTTAATTCCCCTGATATTGGGGCTTTACGGAGGATTTCTCGGCCTCGGCCTGGTGGCGATAGGCTTTAGCGAGAGGGGGGAAGCTGTAGGAATCATCCGTCTTTTGGTGGGGCTTGCCATGGCCTGCTTCGGGATATACGGAATATGGGATGGCCTGCGCGACCTGGTGCGACCGGAGAAACAGCAGGAACAGCATCCGCTTACGCAGTACATACTGACAGACAGCAGCGGCAACCGAAGCTCCCATATTTCCACAGAGCGGCTGCAGGAGCTGCTGGCAGCTCTTGAAGAAAATGGAGGCGGGTTTCACATTCAGCCCCTGCCGCCACTCGATCTCTCAAAGCGGGGTGCTCTCGTACAGATTTCTTGCATGGCCGGGCAACCCATCACGTTGATGGCGTTTTTCCGCAAGCCGGAAGGCGGCTGGCAGCTCTGCACGAAATCTGTGCCGCCGGATGCGGCAAAAGCCTGGCTGCAGCAGCTTGTTTCCGCAAGCCCGGAATTTTCCGGCTGGGAGATGACTGAGGACATTGCAGCTTCTCAGGAGGCAGAGACAAAAGAAGATCAAGTCTTCGGAAACCGGGTACTGCAAAGCCAGAGGGGTGTTTACACAGTCTGGCACCAACTGTTGGTTATCTTTGGGGAAAGCTGGCACGATGAGCACAAATTCTTTTCTGCCAGAGATGTACAGCTGGCCGTGGACGGTGTTTCTGACGGCAAATACCAGAAGGCGGTTCTGGAATGGGGGAGAGACACCTTTTATCTGCTTCCCGGCGTTCAAAATCAGCTGATGGTCGTCTGGTGTACAAACCAGACAGAGAAGGGGGAAGCCGCTTTCTTAAGGCGAGAGGGAACCGCAACCCAGGTAAATTTCTGGCTGGTTAATTATATAGAGCACGGATATATGGAAAGCACGGGAGGCTGGGCGGACATTACCGCCCAGGTAGAAAAAGAGCTGAAAAAGGGGGAACGGAAACATGGGAAACTATTTTAGCGACGTGGTGGATAAAGCCATCGAGGATCTTTACTATTGCTGCGATAATGACAGAGCAAAAGCGGCGGCAGATGCCCTCGTGCTTGCGGCGAAGGAGGGGGATGGCGATGCCTGCTACATCCTCTCCCGCTGCTTTTCCGGCTCGTGCTACAGCTGGGAATACCATCCGTTTCAGGAAAATGAAGCGGCGGCGTACGCCATGCTTCATCAGGCAATCAGCCAGGGAAGCGCTGCGGCAGTGCTGGGGGCCCTGCGGATGGATATGCTGACCCCGGAATTTCGGGAGATGATGCCCTTTAAGAGCATTCGGGAAGCCTGGGATGTGATTTATGAAAAAGCATCAGCCGGAAGCCCGTTCTGCCAGTACATGATCGGAAATACCTATTATTTTCTGGACGTGATTGAGATAGAGGACCGCGCAGAGCGCGAGTTTGAAAGCCGAACCGCGTGGGATAACTGGCGGCGGGAACAAATGGAGCAAAGCATCCCCTGGTTTGAACAGGCGTTTTCCGGCGGCATGACACTGGCGGGGCGGAATTACTACCATTATTACCAAAGAGGCAGAGGGGATTTGATCGCGCCCGACCCCGCAAAGGCGGTAGAGGTGATGCAGCAGGGAGCGCAGCTTGGCTATCCGGAGTGGATGCACGCCTTTGCCGCGTACCTGGCCTACGACGCAAACCAGCCGGAGGAAGGCCTTTCCTGGGCCATTAAGGCGGCGGAGGCGGGCCATCTGTGGAGCTGGCACGTTGTGGGAGATATCTATTGGGAGGGCAAGGCTGTGGAGCGAAACCTGACGTACGCGCTGGAGTGCTTTGAGAAAACAGCCAAATACGGAAACGACCCTTACGCCTGCCGTCAGGCGGGGGCCATGTATTTCCGGGGCCTGGGAACCGCCCAGGACTACGCCCGGGCGGTGCAGTACCTGGAGATGGACCCCACGGAAGACAAGCGGTTTGACCTGCTGGGGCTGTGCTATCTGCTGGGATATGGCTGCCTTCAGAATGTGGAGTATGGCCGGAAGCTGCTGGAGCGAAGCGAAAAGACCTGGTATCGCGATTACGCTTTGGGAATGATGTACGCCGAGGGACTGGGCGTGCGGGAGGATATAGAAAAGGGCGTGGAATACCTGAAAGCTGCCGGAAACTACGAACCGGCCCAGGAGGCGCTGAAGAACTACAAAAAGAGCTGGTTCGGCGTCTGGCGGCGGAAATAGCGGAGCAACGCTTGCGTATCCGGAGATTCGGATAGCGATTGCAAGAGGGCGAAAAGCCCCAATAGCGACCTGGCGCCGGGCCGAGGTTTATCGAGATGGATTGTAACAGGAGGAACGACCATGGGATTATTCGGAAAAAAGAAGGGAAATCAACCGGAAGGGGGCTGTGAAAAAAAGCCGGGAGAAAAGCAGCAGGAAAAACCGCAGGAAATGAAGGTATATATCCAGGGAGCTGGCGGAACCATCGTTACCAAGTCGATTCTCAACGGGACATCGAAGCTGAAGTGGATGTTCCGGCAGGACAGCGGCCACGGAAACGGATGGGTGGCCTTCGGGGACAGAGATACCCAGGAATACGTAGACGATGCAAAAAATATGGCCATCGTGGATTTTAATACGCTGGCCAATATAGAACCCGCGGTAGTCAACATTTTCTATATGCCGATGGGAAGCGACCTGGAATTCCGCTCGGATGCCACCGGAACATACTTTGTGGATACGAAAACCGGAAAAGAAATCCGGGAACAGGTGAAGCATCCAGCCCAGATTGCCTTCGAAAAGAACCTGAAATTCTTAAATAAAGAGGCGTATCCGGAAGAGTTTTTCCAGATGTTATTTACGGAAAACGATAAAATCAAGGTAGTTCGGGCGGGAGAAGCGGATTTTCCCACCGGAGAGGTAGTGCTGGCAGACCCGATTGCTTATCTGGGAAGCCGCTACGAGACGGTTTTAGACAAGCGGATTCCTGCGGGAAGCTACCCGGTGGAGCTGTCCATCTGCCGCTCCCGCATTGCCGGCCTGCGGATTGCCGCCGCAAAGCTTTTCCTCAGCGAAACGCCGGTTGCCCGCTATGAGATCGCCATGCCGAAAGGGAAGCAGGGAGAGGATTTAGGAAAGCCGGGCGTCTTTACCTTTTTTGGTGTAGATACAGGGCTTGCCTGTTTTGCGGATAAGAGGGTTTCCGAGGAGAACCAGGCATTTTTCGAAGCGTGGGCAAAGGAAAATCCGGAGAAAAACAAATATACAGACTATTTTAAGGCGCTGTTTCAGAAAAGCTACGAGGCGAATCCGGAGGTTCAGAACCCGGGTGGAAGCTTTCTGGAGTGGAAGCTGCCGGAGAGTGGACAGCGGACAGTGCTGTTTTCCAGCGGCATGGGAGACGGCATATACAGTGGATACTGGGGGCTGGATGCAGCAGGGGAACCTGTCTGCCTGGTGGCGCTGTTTATGAATCCGGAGTATTTCTGATCGTTATCAGAGGCATTGAAAAGGGGAGAAACATAGAAACGATGAATGCAGAAGCGCTGAAACAATATATTCATTCGAACTGGGATGACCTGCCTCGCAGCAGAAGTGAAAAATATTATTTTGTCAGAATGGATGCTGCGGATATCGGGAAGGCTGTTTCGGAAATCCAATATCAATTGTCCGTGGAAGTTCCGAGGGATTTGCAAGTATTTTACAAAGAGGTGGGGTTTGGATTTCTTTGGCTGCATCTCAAGCAGAAAAAGGGGCTTTACAGAATACTTTCACCGGAGGAGCTGCTGGATATATACTTTGAACCGGATGATGACATGCTCGATGATTTTGCAACCTATCGGGAGAATGCATGGAACAATCTGGAAGACAATAGTCTGTTGACATTTTGCCTTTTTGGAGAGGAGGATAGCCTGCTTTACATCGGATTGTCTGATGGAGCAATTTACTATCTTTCCCCAAGATATAAAATAGCAAATTCTCTAAATGAGTTTTTAGAACTGCTGGATCAAACGGTGGATTATTTCCTGAGTGACTGAGCGGTGGCTGCGCGCTTCAACCATTGTCGTATTTTTAGGACAAAAGTGCGGCTCCGGTATGCAGTTATAATTTTCCAGGAAATATAAATAAAATACCCAAAGAGAAGGAATTAAAGGAGAACAAAGATGAAAGTATTTGATATGGACTATAAACTGTTGGATGAAATGTATCAAGATGAATACTTTCCTGACTTTCTGGTGGATAAGGTGAAAGCAGAGCTTCAACGGGTGATCGACTTGCTGGAGAGCGGCGAAACTAACGAAGAGGTGATACAGAAAGCGCTGGATGATGCGGTCTGCGCCATCAATGATTTGCAGGAGGAATTTGAAGAAAACGACAGTGAGATCGAAACCGTGGCCCGGGACTGCATCGGGGAAAGCGTGGCTTATATTTTGGAGTGGTTTGGCATTTCGATTGACATAGAAGAAGCCATCCGGGAACGGGACTGGTAGAGGCTGTAATTTTATAAGAAAAAATTAACAGGAGGATTGTTATCATGGGACTTGATATTTACGCTGGCACAATGACCCGATACTATGCGCATAATTGGAAAACTGTCACTGAGCAATGGGCAGAGGAAAATGGATATACGTTTCATCGCATTACTCCAGGCGGCGATGGAATTTCAGACAATGAAACAATATCCCCTGCTGAAATTCAGGCAGGAATTAAAAACTGGCAAGAGCAGATGCTGTCTGCAATCACCCAGCCAGGTCAAAAACCTTATGCGCCGTGGGCAGAAGATAACGAGAAACCCTATTATACGGACAAACCGGATTGGGATGCGTTCGTCGCCATGCTGCTGGTTGCCGCCTGTCTTGTCTATGGGGAGCCAATACCGGACACAGTAGAAAAGGATCAGCTGTTTTTAGATCATCCTTTCATTGAACGGCTTTCAGAAGATCAGGAAAAGGTCTGGTCGCTGTTTCGAGGAGCGTCCTGCTGGATTCCACTTTCGGACAGCTTCTTATTCCAGGCGCCAATGCCAAACGGCAATCAAACGGTAATTGCTACCACAGCGGCACTCCGCAGGGAGTTAGAGTGGCTTAATGAGATGGCGTGGCAGGCAGAAGAGGCTACGATTCTCCACTGGGGCAAAACTGAGGGCTACCCGACAGATGGCAGTATCGACGCAGGTGGCGCTGTAACGATGGAGGCCGAACACAGCCGATACGACACGCAGTCCCTGGCAAAGTATGCTTTTTCTCTCCTTTATCAGGCACTGAAATTTGCCGAGGAAAATCAAGTACCAGTCCTGCTGGATTATTAAACGGCCGAGAAGGAATTATGGGTGCTTCCTCTGCGACCGCATCAATGGAGCATAGCATAGGACTTCCCGAAAAAGAGTATAGGAAAGGAAGCGGAAAACCGTGAATCGAACAGTCGTATTGTGCATCGCAACAATACTGCTCCTGCCGCTTTTCCTGGCAGGATGCAGCAGGGAGTATCGGGAAAGCCGCAGGGAGATCGACCGCCTCTATCAGCTGGCAGAGGAGGTTGCAGAGGACCGGGCCACAGCGCTGGTCGCGGAAAAATACGGGATCGAAGCAATGGCGCAGGGGCATTGGGTGCAGGCGACCTACGATTTTTTTACCACCGATCCCAACCCTAACGTGGTGGTCTTTTTGGAATGCGAAGATAAAAAATTCTGCGCAATGGTCAACCTGCAGGACGAAACCGTTTTTGTGGACAATTATCAGAGAGAAACAATCGACGCGCTGCTTCTGAGATACTTTACAGAGCTCTATGGACTGCCGCAGCCGCATGCAGCAGAAATCACCTTTCGCCTGAAATCCTCTCCCGATTACCGCACAGCCCTGCCATTGGAATGGAAAGAAAAAGGCTTCGATCACACAAACATGGTAGATGTTTATGTTGAAAGTCAGACGGCAGAGGAGCTGCTTGCGCAGATTGATTTTCTGAGCTACCACGTGGCCTACCTGAACGCGGATGAACCATCCGATTGGAAGAATCGGATGGTTCTTGCTTCCATTCCCATTCAAGCGGAGGACTGGCCGGTGTGCGAGGATGGCTATGTGGAATGGAACCTGCGCCTGTACGATTCGCCGGAGGCAGGACTTGTAGATAAAAACACGCAGTCGCCGGAGATTGCCGGATACCGGTATTTCCGCCAGTGGCGGCGCACCTGCCTGAGGCATAAAGGCACAAAAGAACAGGAGCTGTCCGGCGAATCCTTTGTTTTCGACTCTTTGCAGTCGGAAGGAATGACGATTACCTCAAGGCTTTCCTCTCCCATAGAGGATATCGTGCGCATTTCGGAGAGAGAACCGGAGTGGAGCATTTCTTGGGGCGGCGGAGATGGCAGCGACAATAGCAATGTTCAGACCTACCGGCTGGTTTCCGACCTGTATGAGATAACGCAGCCAAGCCCTGACAGCTCTTATGCTGCTGTGATGTACGTTCCCGCCGCTTTTACAGAACAATACGAAAACCCGCTGTACATCCTCTGCCGCGACAAAGAGACAGGCGAGGTCAATGTACGAACGCAGATAGCTTCGCAGGAAGCACTGGATGCGCTGCCTGCGGATGAACACCGCAGGGATTACAAAATCCATTCCAACGGCGTCTGCGGCATGAGCATCGGTAAGCAATACGCTGTAGCGGAAAAAATCGGAGATGAGAGCGAATAAAAATAATTGGGCGAAGTTCATTAACAAAAAGTTCATTAACAAATAGAAAAGAGCTGTCACAATAAAAAGGAGATGCTGGTTGCGGAGGCAGCTCCTTTTTTCGTGCGCCGAAATAAGAGAGAAATGGTTGAGCGCCAAAAGTTCATATTGTGAAAAAACGGTTCGAAATATGGGCTTTTTAAAAAACTGGTTGACAAGCGGGGAAAGTACAATTATAATACACAAAATTCAAAATAAGAAACACGAGTTCATAATTTGAACGCAATGTAAAAACGAGAATTTGGAAAGGAAGGCAGACCATGATAAAACCGCGCGCATTAAAAAAGGGCGGCACCATCGGTGTGGTATCCCCGGCCAGCCCTTCGGAAAATAAGAGCGAAATCATCCGGGGCTGCAAGTTTTGCGGCAGGTGCCCGCAGGCCATGGAGATCTGCAAAGAGCAGGAGCCGGCATATAAAGAGATAGAAAAGGGACATTTTGTATATTGTCACAGGTGTTAAGATGGAAAAAATCAGAGCAGAATTGGCGAGAACGGACCTGGGCGTTTTGGTCAGCGAAATGATAAAAATTCCCAGCTATTCCTTTATGGAAAATCAGGAAAAGGAAATCGCATACTACATAAAAGGCTATTTTGACCGCGAGGGCATTCCGTGTGACGTGACGGAAATCGAGTCGGGCCGGTACAATGTAACGGCGGTGCTTCGGGGCAGCGGCAAGGGCCGGTCCCTGATGCTGTCCGGCCATCTGGATACGGTGCCTGCCTACGATATGGAGCAGGCGTTTTCCGGTGAAATCAGAGACGGGCGGGTCTTTGGCCGGGGAGCCTGCGATATGAAGGGGCCGCTTGCAGCGATGATGGCGGCAATGTCTGCCATCAAACGCAGCGGGAAAGCGCTTTCCGGCGACCTGTATTTTACGGGAGTTGCCGACGAAGAAGAGATGGGGAAGGGCGTAGCTTACCTGATTGCCCACGGCCCTCACGCCGATGGTGTTATCGTAGGAGAGCCGACGTCCCTGCACATTGCGCCGGGGCACAAGGGGCTGGAATGGATCGAAGTTTCTTTTGCCGGAAAAAAGGTGCACGGTGGCCGTCAGAAAGAGGGCATCAACGCCATTGAAATGGCTGCGCGCTTTATCCGGGAAATTTATGAGGGCTACACGCCGGTATTAGAATCCCGGGCCTATCCGGTGCTGGGCCCGCCGACCATCAATGTAGGAACTATCTGCGGAGGCGACCAGCCGAGCACGGTGGCAGACCACTGCACCCTGAAGCTCGACCGGCGCATGGTGCCGACAGAAACCATCGAGCAGGTTTACCGCGAGCTTGCGGAAATCGCAGAAAAGCTGCACCGGCAGGATGTCCGCTTCTCCTGCACTATACGGGATGTCTTTGAAGGAAACCAGCTTCTGCCCCACATTCCTTTTGTAACAGAAGAAACAGACCCTCTGATGCAGACGGTAAAAGAGGTGTATCGGGCCTGCGGCAGGGAAATCGTCATCGAACCGTTTCCGGCGTGGACCGATGCGGGCTTTCTCGCAGACCAGACATCGGCAAAGTGCATCATCGTCGGGCCGGGGGAGCTTCGCGTTGCCCATTCCGTGGATGAATGTATTGAGATCGCAGAGATCCGCAGCGCCGCGGAAATCTATGCTGCCTGCGCGCTGTCTTACTGCGGGGAAGAGCGATGAAGAAAAAGATAGACGCATACATTGCAGAAAAAAGAACCGCTATGATAAAGGATATCATAGATTTGGTGAACATGGAAAGCATCAACGGAAACCGGGAGGAGAACCTTCGGGCCCTGCGTCACATCCTGCGCAGGGCCGAGGATATGGGCATGAAAACCACGATTTCCTCCAAGGAGGATGTAGGCGTCGTCGAGATCGGCCAGGGGGAAGAGATCGTGGGAATTTTAACCCATGTGGATGTGGTCGGCGTAGGCGACCTGCAAAAGTGGAACCATCCGCCCTTTGAAGGGAAAATTGCCAAAGGCTATCTCTGGGGGCGCGGCGTGGTGGATGACAAAGGGCCTGCCGTCATGTGCCTCTACGCCATGAAAGCCATGCTGGATCTGCACATTCCGCTGAATAAGCGCATCTGGCTGATCGTCGGAACCAGCGAAGAATCGGAATGGGTGGATATCCAGACATTCAAAGAGGAATTTGAACTGCCTTCCTACGGCTTTTCGCCCGACGGGGATTTTCCCATTTACAACAGGGAAAAGGGATACTGCGACGTGGAGCTGCTGTTTAAGGAGCCATGTCTGGATATCCTGGAGCAGGTGGAGGCAGGGGACAGCCCCAACACCATTCCATCCAAGGCGGTTTTTAAGATCCGGAATCAAGAAGCCCTGACCTTTCACGGAATTTCCTGTCACAGCTCCGTGCCGGGCATGGGAATCAACGCCATAGAAAAGATGATCGTGGCCCAGGGATTTCGCACGGAGTTTAATTTTATCCGGTTTATCAGCGATTTTCTCTCCAAGGATTACAACGGCAGCAAGCTGAAAATCGACGATCCCAAATGGGCGGAAAATGACAGGCTGGAGAAAACCATCGTGGTGCCGACGATAATACAGCTGACCGAAGAGGGCGTAAAGCTGAACATCAACATGCGGCTCTGGTTCGACGTAACCTTCGAAAAGGTGCGAGGCGCTTTCGAGAGATTTGCAGAGACATACAATTATACTTTTCGGATTTCCGATTTTCAGAAGGCGATGGAAGTTTCGGAAGAAGAGCCATTTCTGCAGGTGATGGCAGAGGTGTATGAGAGTTATGGGCTAAAATCATCCTTTCAGATGGCGCTGGGTACCTCCTATGCCAAATCCATGGAGCACTTCGTCAGCTGGGGGCCGGTTTTCGAGACAGAGCCCAGCTGCGCCCACATGGAAAACGAGCGGATCTCTATCGAATCCATGATCCTTGCCGCTCAAATGTACGCCGGCTTTCTGGCGAGAACGGCAAGCCCCCTGGATGAGTTTAAAGAAAAACAAGATAGCATGTCCAGCCTGGAAAAGGGATTTTATCTGCTGGGGCTGTTTGCCCAGCCGCCCTATCGCTTTGATGTGCCCACCTTAGCGGCGCTGACGGGGATGAACCGCACCACCGTGTATCGAAATTTGAGTTCCATGGAGAAGGCGGGATTTTTAGTGCGGGACGAAGAGACGAAAACGTATATTCTCGGACCCATGGCAGAAAAGCTGTATCGTGGGTTCTGCGCAGAAAAATAAAGGAGAAGCAGGAGGCCATTTTGACGTACATAGAAAAAAATAAAGAGAAAATGATAACGGATTTAACGGGCTGCCTGTCCATTGAAAGCGTTTCGCAGGACAAGGACAAAGTAGAAGAAGCGCTGGACTATGTGCTGCGCCTGGCAGAAGACATGGGCATGAAGACAGAAAAGCTCCTGGATGGGCAGGTGGGCACAGTAGAAATCGGGCAGGGCAGCGAAACTCTGGGCATTCTGACCCACGTCGACGTAGTAAGCCCGGGAAACCAGGCCCTTTGGATCTGCCATCCCTTCCAGGGCCAAGTCTTGGATGGGAGAATCTACGGCAGGGGCGCTCTGGACGACAAAGGGCCGCTGATTGCCAGTCTGCACGCGATGAAGGCAGCCATGGAAGAGGGGAGGCCGTTTTACAAGAAAGTGCGGATGATCATCGGCACTCAGGAGGAAGTGGAGTGGACGGATATGGATGCGTACGTAAAATCCTATCCGCTGCCCGACTACGGCTTTACGCCGGATGGAGAATTTCCCATCCTCAACATTGAAAAAGGCGGCGTGGATGCGGTAATTCGCTTCCCCCTGGCCCCTTCGGCCGCACAGAGCGGAGAAACTACAGGGGACGGAAATGAAGTTTATGTAAACTATATTTCCGGAGGCACAGCGTCGAACATTATCCCGGGGCTTTGCACGGTTACATTGTCCGACGGAAGCACTATTACCGCGGAGGGAAAAGCCGTGCACTCCTCCAGGCCGGAAAAGGGAGAAAACGCGATTTTAGCTATGGAAAACACCCTGAATGCCATGGCTCTTGCCCCCTGCGACCTGCTGGAAAAAATCCATATGATCGGACAACGGTTTTCCGACATGTACGGCAGCGGCATCGGCCTTGCCTGCGACGAGGAATATTACAAAGGAGAGTTTGTTCATAAAAATGTGGTTTCGCCTACGATGATAGAATCCGGCGAGGATTATCTGGATTTGACGGTCAATATCCGCTTTTCCTGCCTCTTTACAGAAGCCCAGGTCTGCGATGCCCTTCGCAGGTTCTGCGCAGAGGAGGGCGGGGAGCTGAGGGAGTGCCTGTCTCTGCCCGCCGTCTATGTCAGCAGAGAAGAGCCCTATCTGCAGAAGCTGGCAGAAGCCTACGAGCAGGAAACCGGGCTGAAAAACGAATTTGCCTTAGCCTACGGCGGTTCTTACGCAAAAACCATGCCCAAGATGGTTTCTTGGGGACCGATTTTGCCGGGCATGGAAGATACCTGCCACGAAGAAAACGAGTACATCGCTATCAACGACTTTCTGACCAATTTCAGAATCTATTACCAGGCGATTCTGAAAATCGCAAAGAGCGAAGAAAGCTTTCTGTAACGCGTAAGGCGGAAAACACCAGCAAAGCTTGAGGATTTTTTGAGATTTACACTATATACTCTCCTTATCCGAAGGGAAGGGCATGGGGCTCTGCCCGCCGGATATCAAAAGGAGGGTATTTTATTTATGAATATTTATGTGAGGGACGTTTCCAAAATTTACGGAACGGACGAAGCGGGGGTGGTTGCCCTGGACCACGCCCACATGACAGTCCACGCTGGCGACTTTATTTCCATCATGGGGCCATCCGGCAGTGGAAAGAGTACGCTTCTGCACATCGTCAGCGGCCTGGAAGCTCCCACATCCGGAAGCGTGCTTTACGGCGATACGGACATCCATGCGGGAAATGACAGGCAGCTATCCGCTTTCCGACGCCGCAACATCGGCTTTATTTTTCAGCAGTTCAACCTGCTTCCTGTGCTCAGCGCTCAGGAAAACATCGTTATGCCGCTGCTTTTAGATAAACGGCAGCCGGATGAGGCGTATCTGAAGGAGCTGACCGGGCTCTTGGGGATAGAGGCGCGGCTGTCCCATCTGCCGCATCAACTCTCCGGCGGACAGCAGCAGCGCGTGGCCATCGCCCGCGCCTTGATCGCAAAGCCAAAGATTATTTTCGCCGATGAGCCCACGGGCAATCTGGACAGCAAAAGCGGTAGCGAGGTAATGAAGCTTCTGTGCCGCATTCAGGAAGCCACAAATCAAACGCTGATCGTCATCACCCACGATTCCCGCATTGCTGCCATGGCTAAGCGGCGCTTAGTCATCGTTGACGGCGTACTCTCGGAGGTGACGGCACAGTGAAAACCTATCGAAGCATTGCCTGGAAGGAACTGAAGGCACAGCGGGTTACTGCAATTCTGATTTTTATCGCCATCATCATGTCCACCGTAACTACGACAGTGGTCGGCCAGTCTGTGGGCATCCTGCAGTCCATGCGCGCAGAGCAGGCGGCCGGGCTGAACGGAAACCGCTATGCATCTTTCCATCAGCTGAGTCAGGAGCAGGCGGAAGCTCTGCGAAGGGACGACCGCCTCTTCGATGTGGGGGAAATCCTCACCGTCGGAAGCATGGAGCTAAACAACAGCGGGCTGACGCTGTTTTTACGGGAATATCATCACGATGCGCTTGCGATGTATCCGTCTTTGGGAAAGGTGAAGGAGGGGCGCCTGCCGGAAAACGGCGAAGAAATCGCGCTGCCGGCGGATGTCATGCAAACCTTGGGGCTTACCGCTGCCGTGGGCGACAGGATTTCTCTAACGCTTTCCATTGCTCGCATGGATGGCTCTATTCCCAGGTATGAATATTGCGCCGATTTTACGCTGACTGCTGTATTGGAGAGCAACTACACCGGCTATGCTACGGGCACGGTCGACGGCATCGTGGGTATTGGCGCGGCAAAGCGGCTGCTGCCAAAGGAATATCAGCTCTATTCGGCGGATTTTAAAACGAAGAGCCGGACGGAGTTTCAGAGCATTGTCAACGAGCTTGCAAATGAGCTGGGAATCGAAGAAAAGAATACTCAATATAACTGGGTGCTGCTGGATGCCATGGGCATCGCTTACGACGAAGCGAAAGGCTTTAGCACAGACACTGGGTTTTCCTTTATGGCGCTGGCCTGCGCACTGGTGGGCGCACTGATGCTGCTTGCGGCAGGGCTGGTGATCTACAACGTTTTAAAAATCTCCGTCACGAAAAAAATCCGGCAATATGGAACGCTGCGCGCCATCGGCGCCCGGAGGCGGCAGCTTTACATTCTGATTTCCCTGCAGCTTTTGCTCCTCTGCAGTGCGGGCATTCCCTGCGGCATCCTGCTGGGGTTGCTCTGTACAAAAGGCGTGCTGATTGCGGCCACGGGATTTCTAAACCCGCAGCTGTTTATGGTGGACAGCGCTCAGGAGCTTTCTGCTGCCATCGAGGCATCCAGGACCGCAGACGTGTTGCCGCTG
This sequence comes from uncultured Peptostreptococcaceae bacterium, assembly GCA_949740445.1. Taxonomy (GTDB): domain Bacteria; phylum Bacillota; class Clostridia; order Peptostreptococcales; family Anaerovoracaceae; genus RGIG446. Next base: position 42,615 of record CATJIF010000088.1, read on the forward strand.
CTTGCAAGCGTAGCAGTGACATTGGCGTTTGCCGCCTTCGCTTCCTTTCCGGCGGCCCGGTACGCATCGCGGGTGTCTCCTACGGTTGCCATGGCAGGAAGGGTACAGCCCATCCGGCGGCGGGTGAAGAGATACAAGCCCATCCGCAACGTAGAAGCGTACTATGCTGGGCTGAACCTGAAGCGCAGCCCCGGAAGAACAGCCATTACAATCCTTTCCTTAGTGATGAGCATTACCGTCTTTGTGGCGCTGCAGAGCTTTACCGGATTGCTGGATACCAGCAGCGCTGTCAGGGATATGCACCTGGGCGATTACGCTGTCAGCGGTGAGGGCGCGGGAATCAGCGCGCAGGCGGCAGACGCGCTTTTGCGCCACCAGGCGGTGGAGCATCTGTCCACTGTGCGGCTTTCGGTATTTCTGCCGGAAGAAGGCATGGCGCCGCTTCCCTTTTCTACAGACCTGATGCTGCAATCCCACGAAAGCCTGCAGCTTGCAGGCATCGACGAAGAACGCCTGCTTGCCTATGCGGATGGCCTGACCGAAAACGATAAGGAAGAGCTGCTTGCAGGCACCGCCTGTCTGGTCAAAAATCCCATTCCCTTTTCCTACGGCGATATGGAGGTATCCTTTACCCAGCTTGCAACAGATGACTGGATTACCGTAGGGGAGCGGAGTCTGCGCGTGGCCGGCATCGTGGATGCGCCGGTTACGGTCAACAACGAAGGCTTTATCAACGGCGTGCAGATCATTACGGGGGATCAGGTATATTGCAGCCTGATGAACGACGACCATTTCAGCGAAGTGTATCCTGCCTTGAGAGAAGGTGCGGATGCAGATGCCTTTGAGGACTGGCTTTCCCAGTGGTGCGCAAAATTCCCCGGAACCCATTACCTGTCGTACCGCCAGTCGGATGCGCAGATGGAGGAAAGCTTTGCCCAGCTTCGCACGCTTTGTCAGGCGCTGATTTTCTTTATAGGAACCATCGGCATCCTGAACATCATCAATACCGTATACAGCAATATTCACACCCGCGTGGCAGAAATCGGCGTGCAGCGGGCTATGGGCATGAGCGCGGAAAGCCTCTGCAGAACATTTTTCTGGGAAGCTGCATATTACGGCATGTTCGCCTCCGTTGGCGGCGGCGTGCTGGGCTACCTGTGCACCGTGGTTATTTCGGCAGCAGCAAACGATGCCATGCAGCTGACCGCTGTTCCCATAGCGGCGATTGGGCAGGCCTCTGCCGTCTCCATTGCCGCCTGCCTGCTGGCAACCGCCGTTCCTTTGCGCGGCGCGAAGAGACGCAGCATCGTCGAATCCATCCGGAGTGTGGAGTAGCTTTAGAGCCATGTTCCGCCTGTCATTTCAGTTTCATTATAAATGATAAAAGCCCAGAACGCTCAGTTCCGGGCTTTTTAAAAGGCATCTTTTATTAAACTGATGATTGAACGTTCTTTCTGATTGCGCTTTAAGACTGAGAGCACAGCCCGTGGCTGCACTTATGCGCTCTGGACACTCTCTGCATCGGTGAGAACGTTAATCCACTGGCCGCTGCGGTAGCGCCAGTAACACACAATGTCCTTGATGCCCTCGGCCATAGCCACAAGCGCTGCCACCCAGGGCAGGGGCCAGGCAAATACAAGCACGCCTAAAAATGCCAGCGGCACTTGCACCAGGACATTGCCTATGGTATCCACCACCATGCAGAATGTAGTGTCGCCGCCGGCCCGCAGAATGCCGCAGATCAGGATATAGCACAGCATCTTCGGCGTCATGGCGATGGCCAGTACAAAGAGCACGGACATCAGAAGCTGCGTCGTATCTGCATCAAAGCCGTACACGGCAGCCACCGGGCCGCGCATGAATAAGATCACCAGCGTCATAACGACGTTCAGCCCCATGGTAATTTTCAGCGATTCGGAGGCCTGCCTGCGGGCGAGGTCCCGCTGCGCCCGGCCCAAAGATTCGCCGATAATAACCGAAGAGGCATTGCCCACGCCGAAAAAGACCGACTGGAAAAACTCCGAGACCACATTGGCCACCTGAGATACGGCCAGGGCTGCTGCGCCCAGCATTCCGTAGGCCACGTAGATCAGCGCCACGGACAGCGCCCAGATGCTTTCGCTGGCAACTACGGGCATGGCTGTTTTCAGCACCTTGAAAAACTGGCTGCGTTCAAAGCGCAATTCCGCCGGCGTCGCTTTCAGCGGATGTTCTTTCTGGCTGTACACAAAGGCCACCAGCAGTACAAATTCCAAAACGCGGGCGATCAGCGTAGCGATGGCCGCTCCGCGGATGGACAGCATAGGAAACCCGAATTTTCCGTAGATTAAGCAGTAATTTAACCCGGCGTTGACGAAGATGGCAAAGCCGTTAATCAAGGTCGGTATTTTTAAGTTCTGAATCGCCCGGCAATTGTACGATACAGCGTAGGACATACCGGCAAAAAGATAGGAAAAGCAGGCGATGCGAAGGTAAGCCGTTCCCAGCTGGATTACATTGGCCTCCCTGGAAAAAATCCACAGAATTTGCGGCGCAAACAGAAATCCGGCGACTACGGTCGCCGCTGCCAGGATAAAGCCTACCACATAATCAATCCCCAGGATCTTGCGGATGCTTTTTACGTCGCGCAGTCCCCAGTACTGCGAAGTGTAGACGGCGGCTCCGCTGTAAAAGCCAAAGCAGGCCATGCTGAAAATAAAATAATACTGATTCGCCGAACCGACGGCAGCCAGCTCGTCCACGCCCACCCGGCCGATCATCAGCGTGTCGATGATATTCAGCCCGATGGAAATAATGTTCTGAATGACCACGGGAATTCCTACCCGCACCATCTTTCTGTAGAAAGCGCTTCTATCGCTTCCGCTCAATCGAAATTCCATACACTCTCCCCCAATTCTGTCGTTTTACGCGCTTTGCTTCTGCCTTCGGTCAAAAGCTGCATAACTTTAATTATACACGATATGATCCACTTTTTCATTATATATTCTAAAAAATGTGCGGCTTGGCTTTGCAGTTACAGCGTTTAGGCTAAAATAAGCAGAAAGAAGACTGTGAGAGAGGAGAAGTTCATGGCGGAAAAAGATATTGCTGAAAAAACTTTGGAAGGTTACAACGGTGTATTTGCAGACATCACAACACCACGCTTATACATGACTTGCTGATACTTGAAAAGACAGGCATTTTCACTGTTTTTGTGGATGCCTGTCTTTTTTGAAGAAATATAGAATCGCCAGTGAAGAAATGCAGGATGGAGAGCGTGCAAAATACGGGGCAGAAATCATAAAGAAACTTTCTAAAGAACTGTTTGCAGAGTATGGAAAAGGATTTACAAAGACCAACTTATATACGTTTTATTCGTTCTATGAATTAAAGCGCAGCGATGGAGATAATCCGACAATTGGCATTGTGCTTTGTGCTGATACGGATGAAGATATTGCTAGATACTCTGTTCTTAATGGGAACGAACAGTTATTTGCTTCCAAGTATAAACTTTATCTGCCGACGGAAGAAGAACTGCGAGCGGAAATCGAAGCACAGAAAACAATCATTTTTGGAATTCTGCTAGTACCTGGAAGGGCTGTATGCAGAAGATGCCATCAGCCATTCCCTGTAAAGTACAAAAGCAATTTTGCCTAAAGCGCACAGGCGCTACAGCGTATCGTTGACAGCCAGCGCTTCAACCAGCTGGATATCCTTAAAGCGCTCGGTAAAATAATTCAGCGTAAACTGGTTGGCGAAGAGGATTAAGGGGCGCTCGAAGTGGTCGAACACCAGCATGCAGCGGGAATCCAGGCAGCGCTTCACATAGTCCAGATCGTCGGACTTTACCCACCGGGCCAGGCTGAAGCTTAAGGAATTCATGCGCACGTCGGCGTTGTATTCGTTTTTCAGCCGGTATTCGAACACCTCAAACTGCAGAGCGCCCACGGCACCGATGACGGTTTCGTTATATTCATTATGGTAAACCTGGATGGCGCCCTCCTGGGCCAGCTGGGCTACGCCCTTCTGAAAGTGCTTGGCTTTCAGGGAGTTCACCGGAAGCACCAGGGCGAACAATTCCGGCGGAAAGGTGGGCAGCGGTTCGAAGAACAGCGGTTCCTTCCGCGTGGTCAGCGTGTCGCCGATCTGGTAGGTGCCGGTGTCGTAGATGCCGATTACGTCGCCGGCGCAGGCAGTATCAATGGTCTCGCGCTCGTTGGCCATCAGCTGCGTGGACTGCGACAGCTTGACAGGCTTTCCCGTCCGGGACAGGGTGGCCGTCATGCCTCGCTCAAACGTGCCGGAGCAGATGCGGAAAAAGGCCAGACGATCTCTGTGCGCCGGGTTCATATTGGCCTGAATCTTAAAAATAAAGCCGCTGAACTCTTCCTCCGCGGGATCGACCTGCCCATCCGTGGTCTTTCTGGGGCCGGGAGGGGGCGACATGGTTAAGAAATGGTGGAGGAAGGGCGTAACGCCGAAGTCGGCCAGAGCCGAGCCGAAGAAGACCGGCGACAGCTTTCCGGCGGCAACGGCCTCCATATCGAATTCGTTTCCGGCGCCGTCCAAAAGCTCCATTTCATCGCGGAGGTTCTGCAGGTTGAAGGAGGAAAGCTCCGACTCCAGCTCGGGGCCGAACACGCCCTGTTCCGAAAGCTGGATTTCCTTCCGCACTTTGTAGAGCCAGACCTTGTTTTCCAGGCGGTCGTAGACGCCCTGAAAATTCATGCCGCTGCCGATGGGCCAGGTGACGGCTGCGGAGGGAAGGCCCAAGACATCCTCCAACTCCTGCATGCAGTCCAGCGGGTCTTTTGCTTCGCGGTCCAGCTTGTTGACGAATGTAAAGATGGGGATGCCCCGCATTGCACAGACCTGAAACAGCTTCTTCGTCTGCGCCTCGATGCCCTTGGCTCCGTCGATTACCATAACGGCACTGTCCACTGAGGTGAGGATGCGGTAGGTATCCTCGCCAAAGTCGTTGTGCCCCGGCGTATCCATGATGGAAATGACCTTGCCTTCGTAGGTAAACTGCATGACGGAGGAGGTGACGGAAATGCCTCTCTGCTTTTCGATTTCCATCCAGTCGGAGGTGGCGAACTTGGCATTGCGCCGGGCTTTCACCGTACCAGCTTCCCGGATGGCACCGCCGTGAAGCAGCAGCTTTTCCGTCAGCGTGGTCTTTCCGGCGTCGGGATGGGATATGATGCCGAAAATCCGGCGCTTTTGTATTTCGTTCAGACGTTGTTGATGTGTCATAAGAGTAAAGTTCCTTTTCTGTAATACTTCCTGTTTTTTCACAGGCCTGTACGCCTGCCTTCGATGCCCGCTGCGGCGGGCAGACCGCGCATGCGTTTCTGCCTGCGGACTTTGATTATCATAACATATTTTTGGAATGGCGGACATAAAAATATTACGAAAAGGCACGGTTTTCGCAAGAAAAAATGCGCAGGCGCAGAATCATACCTGCATTTTGAGAAAAAAGAGGACAAAGATAAGAGTTTCGAAAAGGAGGAAGGGGCGCATGGTAAGCACGCAGGATCTAAAAAATAAAGAGGTCATCAATATTTACAATGGAAAAAGCGTAGGCTACGTGGATGACATTTCGCTGAATTTAGAACGCGGTACGGTAGAGGGGATTATCATACCGCAGTCCGGCGGCGGGCTGTTTTCATTTTTCAGCAGGGGAGGCGAAATCGTCATTCCCTGGCAGTGCATCCGGCGCATTGGCGACGAAGTAATCTTAGTGGAGCTGCGCGACGGATTCGACGGCGGCTTTTTATACCAGGAAATTCCCGAGGCGGAAGGGGAATAAGCCTGAAGCGGCAGTCTGCTGCGAAAAAGCGAAACTCCGGCGCATGGACGAATAGAATTGCGCTTGCATCCGGAGAAAAAGACAGGTAAAATTATACTATATTTAAAGAACCAGTTTATGCAAGTGGCTGCAGCACGACGAGGGAGGAACATTGTTATGAAATGTCCGTTTTGTGAACACGAAGATACGAGGGTAATTGATTCCCGGCCCACAGAGGAGGGACACGCCATCCGCAGGCGCAGGGAATGCGACAGCTGCGGAAAGCGCTTTACCACCTACGAAAAGGTGGAGGCGGTCTTTTTTATGGTAGTAAAAAAAGACGGCAGCCGCGAAGCCTTCGACAGAAACAAGGTGTTCAACGGCATTGTCAAGGCCTGCGAAAAGCGCCCGGTTTCCATCGCTTCCATCGAAAATATCGTAAGCGAAATCGAGCGCGGGCTAAACAACATGATGGAAAAGGAAATCGAAAGCAAAATCATCGGCGAAATCATCATGGAGCATTTAAAGCGGCTGGATGAAGTAGCCTACGTGCGGTTTGCTTCGGTCTATCGCCAGTTTAAGGATGTCAATACATTTATCGCCGAGATTGAAAAACTGCTGGGCAGGGAACACGCATCCGCAGAGGAAGAAGGCGGCGAAAGCATTGCTGCAACCGACGGTATGCCGGATAAAAGAGGGATATGAGCTATGAAACAACATCAATTTCAAATCGCGCTGGACGGGCCTTCCGGCGCGGGAAAGAGCACCATCGCAAAGGCCGTAGCCGAGAAGCTTGGAATCGACTACATCGACACCGGAGCCATGTACCGGGCCATCGGATATAAAATAAAAGAAACCAACACCCCGATGCAGGATAAACAAAAGCTTGCAGCCATGCTGGCGGATACTGTCATTGATTTTCAGAGCGGAAAAACAGTGCTGGATGGGCAGGATGTCAGCGATAAGATACGCACGCCGGACATGTCCAGGATGGCCAGCGCCTGTTCGGCGCTGCCTGCGGTGCGGCAGAAGCTGGTGGAGCTGCAGAGGGCCATGGCGGCAAAAAAGAGCGTAATTATGGATGGGCGCGACATTGCGACCAATGTTCTGACCGAGGCGGAATACAAGATTTATCTGACGGCCTCGGTAGAGGAGCGCGCCCGGCGCCGTTTTCGCGAGCTTGCGCAAAAGGGCGAGCACGTGGAGCTTTCTCAGGTCGAGGAGGATATCCGCAAGCGGGATTACGACGATTCGCACCGCGAGCTCAATCCGCTGCGCAAGGCGCCGGAAGCGGTGGAAATTGATGCGACCTGCATGAGCATACAGCAGGTGGTAGACCGCATTTTAGAAATGGTCGGCGCTTTGGTATAAAACTGCGCAAAAATGGACAAACTGCTTTCGATGCCAGGTGCGGTCGGTCTTGCCGTCGGTGGGGAAGGACCGCACAGGACAGACTACGGGAAAGCAGGTAGCAGGCGGTGAAACATCAGACAACAGCAGACGATGGACGGGTGCAGGCAGAGGCAGCAAAGTCCGCACCCGGTCAGAAAGAATTGCAGCGGAGGCGCATGATTGCGCTGACGCTGTTTGTTTTTGCAGCCATGGCGGCGCTGTCCTACCGGCTGTATGTCATCCAGATTCAGCGGGGCGAGGAATATGCGGCCATGGCCTGGTCGCAGCAGCGCATCCCCATTTCCGGGGCAGACGGCAGAGCGGCCATCTGCGACCGCAGGGGCGTGGCCTTTACCGGGGAAAGCGAGGAGTATCTTTACATTCTCAGAAGGGAGCGGCTCGACGATTCTGCACAGCGCTACATCGCAGCCTTAAAGGGCCGCGAACGCAAAACCTCCAACGAAAAGTATCAGATTATCGCAGCGGATGCCTGGCATCCCGAGGCATCGGCGGCTCTGAAAGAAGAGTACGGCGCATACATTCTGAAGCTTCCGCAGCGCTACCAGGAAAACCAGGCTGCAATCTACCTGCTGGGCTACATCCGCAGCGCGGACGGCCGGGGGATGGCCGGGCTGGAAAAGGCCTTCGACGAATGGCTGTCCTTGGGACAGCGCCAGCTGTACGCGGTGGGCGATGCGAAAAACAGCATATTGACCGGCTACAGCTTAAAAAGCGCGGCGGGACAGGGTCGGCGGCTGATTACGACGCTGGATAAACGGCTGCAAATGCAGATCGAGGATATCGTCAACCGGGTAACGGCAGGGCGGTGCTGCGCTGTCGTTACCGAGGCGGCTACCGGGGATATCTTAGCCTGCGCATCCGCCCCGGGCTTCGACCCTGCCCGGGTCGAGGAGCTTTTGGACAGCCCGGGCCAGGAGCTTGTAAATATCGCCATGCAGGGGCAGTATCCACCGGGCTCGGTATTTAAAATCGCGGTAGCTGCCGCTGCGCTGGAATCCGGGGCCTGTACGGAAGAAAGCCGCTTTTTCTGCACGGGCAGCCAGACAATCAACGGCGTAACCATCGGATGTTCAGCAAAGGAAGGGCACGGGATGCTGACGATGGAGCAGGCCTTTGCCAAATCCTGCAACTGCGCTTTTATTCAGATGGGGCAAGAGGCAGGCGCGCAGGCGGTGCTGGATATGGCCGAACGCCTGGGCTTTGGCAGCAACGTCCTTTCCGGGCTCTCCATGGATAAGGAGGGAAATCTGACTGTGGCGGCAGAGGCAGTGGGCGCGGGGATCGGAAACCTGTCCATCGGCCAGGGAACGCTTCTGGCAACGCCGCTGCAGGTAGCGCAGATGACGCAGATCGTAGCAAACGACGGCATGGCGACGGGGCTGTATCTGGTATCGGAAAAAGAGGAAGGGGCGGCGACAGAAGTGCTGCCCCGGCAGGTGCCCCGGCGGGTGATGAGCTTTCACACCGCACAGGCGCTGCGCTCCATGATGCGGGCTACGGTAATGCAGGGGACGGCCCGTAGCCTGGCACAGCTGGACTGCGGCGGAAAGACGGGCTCTGCGGAGGCTGTCGCCGACGGAAAAGAAACGGTGCACGCCTGGTTTACGGGAGTGGTGCCTGCGGACATGCCCCGCTACACGATTACTGTATTCGTAGAAAACGGTGGCTCGGGTGGAGCGGCAGCGGTTCCTGTCTTTGGCGACATCGTACAGTGCCTGACCGCCTGGCAGGAAGAAGGGGAATGAAAAAGGCCGCATCAGACGGCGCAGGATCCTACAGCTCCTCCGGAAATGCGGCTTTCAGCTTGGTGACCGCCTTTTTTTCGATGCGCGATACGTAGGAGCGGGAGATGCCTAAAAGCGAGGCTACCTGGTTTTGCGTCTGGCAGTCCTGGCCGTTTAAGCCAAAGCGCAGGACGATGACCTTCCGCTCCCGGGCGGACAGCAGCGTGTCGATGGCCCGGTGCAGGCGGCGCACCTGGAGCTTATAATCCAGGTCGTCGATGATAGCATCGCCGTCGGTTCCTAAAATATCGTTAAAGCTGATTTCATTTCCATCTTTATCCGTGCCGATGGGCTCGTTGAGAGAGATTTCCGAGCGGATTTTTTTAGAGGACCGTATGTTCATCAAAATTTCATTTTCGATGCACTTGGCGGCGTAAGTAGCAAGGCGGACGGATTTTCCCCGCTTATAGGTATTGACGGCCTTGATGAGGCCGATGGTTCCGATGGAAATCAGGTCGTCGGAGCTTTTTCCCGTGCTCGTGTATTTTTTGGCGATGTGGGCGACCAGCCGGAGATTGTGTTCCACCAACAGATTTTTAGCCTCCTGGCTGCCCTGTTCGTAAAGCTCTAAAAGACGGGCCTCCTCCTGGTCGGACAGCGGCTGGGGAAAGGAATTTCCCATAGAGACATAGCCGCTGAGAAGAAGCAGGGGATTGGACAGCAGAAGAGAAGTAAGGATGAGAGACAGGCTCATTAAAACGGCTCCTTTCATAACCGGACGCGCCGGAAGAATGGTAGAGTATATGAGAAAAATGACGAAAAACTGCCTGTCAGGAAAAAAGAAGGACAGAAATAAAACAGGGAAATGGCGGACCGCAGGAGGTCGTCATTTCCCTGGAAGCGAATAGAGGGGCATTTGGCAGGCTAAATCCAGCCGCGATACATATATTGATTTACCGACTTCGAGATCTGCTGAATGAGCGCCGGGATGCGCAGCCCGCGGGGGCAGCTTTGCTGGCAGGGCGCCGGACATCGGCGGCAGAGCGCAGCGGTTTCTTCGATGTTTAAGCTGAGCTTGCGCAGCGCCCAGTAGGATTTTCCCAGCAGAAAGTAATTGTACTGCCGCAGCAGGATGTGAGGTTCGGCGCCGTAAGGGCAGGCGCACCGCTGGCAGCGGTCGCAGGGGATGGGGCGAAAGGCCGGAAGTAACCGGGCCATCACCTGGCCGAAGGAAAGCCGCGGCGCGGGATGCTCTGCCGCAGAAAGGGCATCCGAAAGCTGCTGCTGCGTTCCGATGCCGATGAGGGCGCTGGAAATGGGATAGCCGAACACGCCGCCCAGAAGCTCGGCCGGCGTAAAGAAGCGGGGAAGCTGGCCGGCGGCATACACCTTATTGAGAAGAAAGCCTTTTTCCCGGAAGGCCGGCTCCCGCTCCATGCGGTCCAGCATGCCGCGTTCCAGGATGTTGCCGCTGCCCTGAACCACATCCACGCGGGGGTCTTTGACAGCGCGCAGGAGGATGTCGTAATAGTGGGTGGCTACGCCAGTAAAGCCGATCTTATTCTCCTGCCGGCACTGAACCAGCGCGTCGAGAGCGCCGCCGGGGGCGAAGATAGCCCCGGCGTTGCCCGGGTCTGCCTGATGGACGAAGTAGATATCCGGCCGTATGCCGCCCAGGTGCCCGATGGAGCGTTCCACCGCATCGTACATATCGTAGCCGGTAAAGCAGCGGGCCTTGTCGGAGATAACCAGCCGCTTCCTTTGCACCTGCCGGGCAAAGAGGCCCAGCTTGCGTTCAGCATCGCCGTATTCCGGAACGATGGCAGTGTCGAAGAGATTGCAGCCCTGTGCCAGCGCCCGGTGCAGAAGCGCCAGCGCCTGGCCGTCGGTCAGATTGTAATAATCCGGGAGCACAGGGATGTCGCCCGCTAAAATGGGAATCGTGCCAAAGCCCACTTCCGATACCCAAAGCCCTGTGCGGCCCAGCCTGCGGTATCTCATAGGGCTTCCTCCGCCTGCGGGCATGGAAGGGCCGCCGCCTCTTCGCGCTCCGTCGCCCAGGGGCATTCAGCGAAGGCGCGCTCTCCGATGGCGATGCCTGCGGGAAGGGAAAGCTGCGTCAGGCTTTCGCAGTAGGCAAAGGCTTCGCGGCCGATTTGCGCAAGCGTGGAGGGTAGAACCACCCGGCGCAGGCTGCGGCAGCGGAAGAAGGCGCGCTCCGGAATTTGCTTCAGCCCCTCGGGAAGGATGATTTCGGTCAGGGCGGAGCAGCCCTCAAAAGCGCGCCGACCGATCTGCACAAGCGCCGGGCCGAATTCCGCGCGCTGCAGGCTGACGCAGCGGAAAAACGCCTGCTCGCCCAGAGACTTTACGGAAACGCCGCCCGTTACCTGCGCGAGAAAGCGGCACTGGGAAAAGGCGCAGTCGCCGATGCCAAGCACCTCCGGCGTCAGTGCGATGTGCTCCAGGAGGTTGCTGTTGGCAAAGACCGAGGGGGCGATGGCCGTAATTCCCGGCGGCAGGCAAAGCCGGGGGATATTCCCGGTGCACGTTTCCAAAACGCCCTGCGGGTCGGCCTTAAAGCAATTCATGCAGTCCTGAAACACCCGCCGGACAAAGGGAGGGAGGGCAGGGTCGTTCCAGTCGCCCATCCGCTCTAAGCGGTAGGTCCGATCCTCCACAGTAAAGCGGTGCAGGCGGATGCAGTTGCGGAAGGCAAAGTCCTCTAAAAAAGTGCGGTGGCTTTCCAGCCGCACCTCCTCCAGCTCGTATTGATTGGCAAAAGCCCAGCCGCAGACGCGGCGGACGGAGGCGGGTATGGTTACGGATCTGCCGCAGGGGGCGGCCTCCGTCAGGATGCCGTTGATGAGCGGCAGAAGGGCCTGCTCCTTTAAGCGCGCCAGATAGGGCGTGGCGTGAAAAGCGCGCTCGCCTACAGCCGTTACGCTTTCGGGGATGCGAACCTCCTTTAGCGTCAGGTGGTCCCGGAACACCTCGGCCCCGATTTCCGCAGTGCCTTCAGGGATGGCGACTTCCGGGGCGCTGCCGTGATAGGCGGTAATGGCCATAGAAGAGGTGCTGAAAGAAAAACACTGTAGGGCGCCAGCCCAGATTTGGCGCACCTGCTGCGGAAGCCCGCCGCAAAAGAGGCTGTCCCATCCGCGCAGGGGAAAGCAGCTATCGCCTGCGTAGATTTCTTTGAATGCCGTGCAGCCGTAGAAGCTGTCGCTTTCCATCGCCAGACTGCCTGTGGTCAGGCTTTGGCTCAGGTGCAGGCGTTGCAGCCGGGCGCAGTCCTCAAAGGCCTTCTCCGAAAGCTGTACGCCGTCCGCCAGCGTTACTTCTGCGAGGCAAAGGCAGCGCGAAAACGCCCGCGCCCCGATAAAAACAGCTTCCTGCGCAGGGAATGCCTCAAGGCCTTCGCATCCGGAGAAGGCTTCGCGCTCCACTTGCCGCACCCGGGAAGCATCGCAGAGGCGCAGGCTTTCGCATCCGCAAAACGCGCCGGGGCCGATGACCTCCGCATAAGGAAGCTCCGCCCGCCTCAGGCTTCGGCACCAGGCGAAGGCAGACTCCGGAATCTCCAGGGCAGAGCAGGTGATTTGCGCAAGCTGCGAACACCGCGCAAAGGCCGAAGGGCCTAAGCGGATGGGGGGTTTAGGAAGCTGCACGCGCTTGAGGTTTTCGCATCCGCAAAACGCTCCCGCGCCGATGGCCTCCGTGCACGCAGGAAGGGAGATTTCCGTCAGTGCGGCGTTGTTTTCAAAGGCGTAATCGGCAATCCGGCGGATGCCATCCGGAAGCTGAACGCTGCCGGTGCATCCTCTGCCATCCACCACCGCATCGCCGAGAATTACCAGCGGGCTGCTGCACCGGGCCGAAGAAAGCAGGGCGGTTCCTTCCAGGGCGCGGTCGCCGAAGCAAACGCCCTCCGGCAAGCGGGGCAGAATCGACAGCGCCGCACAGCCCCAAAAGGCCTCTGCGCCCAGCTCTTTGATGCTGTTGAGATTTGGCAGCTGCGAAAGCGAGGGGCAGCCGAGAAAGGCCCGGGCCCCGATGCTTTGCAGAGAACCTTCGGCAAAGACCGTGCGGAGGCTTTCGCACCAGGCGAAGGCTTCTTCTTCCACGCGGGAAATCCGGGGCGGCAGGGTGATTTCCTTCAGATTTGTACAGCCCAAAAACGCCTGCGCGCCGATGGTGCGAAGCGCCTTTGGAAGCCGGATCGAAGTCAGAGACGTATTTCCGGCAAAGGCACCGCAGCCGATGGCGGTAACTGCCTCGGAAAGCACCACGTCGCCTGCAAGGCCTTGTCCGCTTAAGAGAGTGCCATCCGGGGCAATGCCGCCGGGAAGCTGCTCTAAAAACGGCGTTCCGGCAAAGGCGGATGTGCCCACCCGGTCGGTTTGCGCAGGCCAGCGCACCTGCGAAAGCTCCGGGCACTGATAGGCCAGCCGGTTTCCCAGCGTGCAAATCCCTTCGAAAAGCGTCAGCACTTTCAGCCTCTCGCACCAGGCAAAGCAGTTTTCGCCCCAGTGGAGCACCAGGCCGCAGAGCACAGCTTCCCTCAGGCCGGAACGGGCGAAGGCGTTGCTGCCGATGCGGCTAACCGAAGCGGGGATGGCGATGCGGCGCAGGGAGCGGCACTGATAAAAAGCCAGTTCGCCGATGGAAACCAGGCTCTGCGGAAGCTCGATTGCCCGAAGCTTAATACAGCCGTCGAAGGCCAGATCGCCGATGGCGGTTACGGGGCCTGCTATGGTAATCTCCTGCAGAGATTCGCAGCGGCGGAAGGCAGAGGGCGGCACATCGGCAACGCCTTGCGGAAGCGCGATTCGGATCAGCTTGCGGCATCCGGAAAACGCGAAAGCCCCCATCCGCCGCAAACCGTCGGGCAGAGGGACGGCCTGCAGGGCAGGACAGTCGGCAAAGGCTTCCGACTGAATTTCCTCTACCGTGTCGGGCAGGATTACCCGGTCGATGGATTCACATCCGGCAAAGGCCCGCGCCCCGATGATGCGGATGCCCGCAGGTACCACCGGGCGCGCTTCGTTTCCCAGATATTTTAAGAGGACGGTGCCGCCGATGACAAAGTCGCTGAGAAGCTGGGCATAGATTTCGTGCACCAGCCGGGGAGCGCCGGCATCCGGCGGAGTAAGCCCCTGCAGCTCAAGGCTCTGCCCGTCGGGAAGAACGATGCGGCGCAGGGCGCTGCAGTTCTGAAAGGCGTCTTCTTCGATGTCGATATCCAGGCTGCCCAGTTCGATCTGCGTTAGGCTGATGCAGTTGCGGAACGCCTTGCTGCGGATGGCCCGCAGGCTTTTAGGAAGCCTGACAGAGCAGATGCCTCGCTTGTCGAAAAAGCAGCTCTTTCCGATTTCCACGATGCCCTCGGGCAGCTCGGCCCGGGGAAGGTTGGTGCGAAAGCGCGTGATCGCACCGTCCTGAAGCTCCATGGAACGGTAGATATCCCGGGCGATGCTTTGCACAAGCCCCGGCCCCGAAAAGTGCGCAGACAGCGCATCCATGGGGCTTTCCAGGCAGCAGGAAGGCTGGCCGTCAGAGAAAAAGAAGCGGGAGAGCCTGCCGCATCCGGTAAAGACATCGCTGATATCCCCTGCGGAAAGCGCCGGGGAAAGCGTCAGCTCTTGCAGGTTCAGGTCGTTGAGAAATACCTGGCGCCCCAGCCGCAAAACGTTGGGCATAGAAACCCGCTGCAGGCTGTCGCAGTAGAGAAATGTGCAGTCGCCTATCTCCGTTACGCCCTCGGGCAGAATGATTTCCCGCAGGTGGTGGCAGCGGTAAAAGGCGTAGGCGCCGAGCGTTTTTAGGCCGGCAGGAAGGTGGATGCTATGCAGCTTGCGGCATCCCTTAAATGCCTCTGCACCGATTTCCCGCACAGTATCGGCAAGCAGGATGCGCTCCAGCGAAACGCAGGCCTTAAACGCGCCAGGGCCGATGGTGTGCACGCCTGCCGGAACCTCCGCCTCTTCGGTGCGCAGGGTGCAGCGCAGCAGCACTCCCTGCCGGATTTCCATTCCTTTGCTCATAAAGATACCTCCTCTGCAAAGGCGGCCCGAAAGATCAGATCCAGCTCCTTCAGGCTGCCGCACTGATACATTTTCTGCTTGTACGCCTTCGTCCCCTTGCGCTTTTTCATCAGATACGAGGCAATGCTGCGCAGGTAGGAAAGGGCGAAGGGTTCATCGTAGTGGCGCAGGGCAAGCTCCTCCTGTTCTTTCAGCAGGGCGTAGCGGTCTTCCCTGACCGGCCGGCCGGTCAGCTGCGCAAAGATGTAGGGATTTTCCAGGGCGTAGCGCCCGATCATAACGCCGTCTGCGCCGGTGCGCTCCATCATTTTGTCGGCGTCCTTGCAGTTGCATATGCCGCCATTGGCAAGGACAGGGATGGAGACAGAAGCCTTGGCCAGCTGAATCTGGTCGTAATAAGGCGCGCCATCGTACATCATGCTGCGGCTGCGGCCGTGGATGGAGATCATATCCGCGCCCGCCTGCTCGCACATGCGGGCAAATTCTGCGGCCACGGGTTCGTCCTCTTTCAAGCCGATGCGGAATTTAACAGTAACGATTTTGCCGCTGCGCCTGCAGGCACGGATGAGAGCCGCCGCCCGCGGCATGTCCGAAAGCAGGGCGCTGCCCTGGCCGCTTTTAAAAACGTTGGGAACCGGGCACCCCATGTTGAGGTCGATGATATCGAACTCCGAAAGGAGCTCGCCGCAGGCGGCCCGCTCCACGATGCCGGGGTCGCCCTCCAGCAGCTGGACGGCCTTGATGCGCTCCTTTGGCGTGGTGAGAAGCAGACGGCGGTTGGCCTGGTCGTTGTATTTTAAGGCGTTGGCGCTGACCATTTCCGTAAAGCAGATGCCGGCGCCAAGCTTCTGGCAGAGCATGCGCAGCGGATAGCAGGTATACCCGGCCATGGGCGCCATGGCCACATTACTGGGCAGAATGAGATTTCTCAGCCGGATGGGTTTGATGTGCATAAGTCCGAGGCTCCGTTTCTTTATTTATTAGCGGCGGAGCGCAAGAACCCTCCGCCGGCGAAATCAAGATACTATATTATAGCGTTTTGAACGCGCCGCTTCAATCCTTTGCGAAAGTCAGGCGGAGGAAAAGCGGCGAAAAAACGACAAACTCCTTGCGAAGCCGGGCGTCGGCGGGCTATAATAATATCGTTCTCTCAGGAAGGCAGGGCGCGCTTTTGCAGCGTCGCTTCCCCGCAGGCGGATGCGAAAGAGGCTTCCTGAACGCAGAGGAACGGATTACAGAAGAGAAGAAAGGCGAATCACAGCATGTTTGTATATTTGGATAACAGCGCGACGACAAAACCGGACGACGAGGTAACCCGCCTGGTAGCCGACGTGATGGGTCGGGAATTCGGAAACCCCTCGTCCCTGCACCGCATGGGACTTTGCGCGGAAAAGCTGGTAAAGGAGGCCAGGGAGGCCGTGGCCGCTTCCATCGGCGCAAGGCCGGAGGAAATCTACTTTACCTCCGGCGGAACCGAAAGCGACAATACGGCGATCTTCGGAGCTGCCAGCGCCAGGCGGCACCAGGGGAATAAAATCATCACTACGGCAATCGAGCATCCGGCGGTGGCCGAGGCGTTTTCCGAGCTTTCCCGCAGGGGATGGCAGACCGTGCTTTTAGGGGTAGACCGCCAGGGGCGGCTGGATCTGGAGCAGCTGAAGCGCGAGCTGGACGAACAGGCGGTTTTCGTCAGCATCATGCACGTCAATAACGAGTTAGGGACCGTCCAGCCCCTGGCAGAAGCGGCGCAGCTGATCGCGCAGGCGAACCAGGGCAGAAATGCCAATATTTTATTCCACACCGATGCGGTGCAGTCCTGGGGCAAGGAAGAAATCGACGTGAGGAAATTGCCGGTGGATCTCCTTTCCCTCAGCGGACATAAAATCCACGGGCCCAAGGGCATCGGCGCGCTTTACGTCCGCAAGGGCTGCAACCTGCCTCCGTTTTTCTTCGGCGGCGGGCAGGAGCGGGGATTTCGCTCCGGCACGGAAAACGTGCCTGCTATCGCCGGTCTGGGGCTTGCCGCCCGGCTTTCAAAGCAGCGGATGCTGGAAAACCGCCGCCGGATGTACGAGGTGCGCCGCCAGCTTGCAGAGGGCATTCTCCATGCAGTAGAGGGCGCGGTCATCAACAGTCCGCAGGGAGAAGAGGCAAGTCCGGCCATCCTCAACGTCAGCTTTCCCGGCTGCCGCGGCGAGGTGCTTTTGCACATGCTGGAGCAGAAAGATATTTACGTGTCCACAGGTTCGGCCTGCTCTTCGCATAAGAAGGGCAACCGCGTGCTCAGCGCCGCGGGGCTTTCGCCGGAGGAGATCGAGGGGGCGCTGCGCTTTTCCTTCAGCGGGGATACGACGGCAGAACAGATAGATTACGTGCTGAACGAGGTGAAAGCGGCGGTGGATTCCATGCGCCGCCTGGCTGGCCTTGCAGGCCGCGGGAAGAAATAGGAGGGACAGCAGATGGAACAGACGATACAGGCGGCGGCCGAAAGAGATACGTATATCGTGCGCTGCGGCGAGGTGGCGCTGAAGGGGATGAACAAACCCTACTTCGAGCGGATGCTGGTGGAGCGGATTCGCCGTTCGCTGAAAAAACACGGCAGCGGCATCGAGGTCCGGCGCGACGAGGGGCTCATCTTTGTGCGCACGCCGAAGGGACTTTCGCAGGGCGAAATCATCCGGGATATTACGCGGGTGTTCGGCGTGGCATCCATCAGCCCCGCGGTGGAGATCGACATCGAGGAGGGCAGCGCGCAGCAGATTATGGAGCGCATCGGCCAGGCAGCTGCGGCGTATATGGACCGGCTGATTGCAGAGCGCGGCATCAAAACCTTTAAGGTAGAAGCCAAGCGCGCCAACAAGCAGTTTCCCATCCAGTCGCCGGAAATCGGCAGGATTATAGGCGCAAAGATCTTAGTGGGCTGCAAGGTGCTTTCGGTGGATGTGCACGAGCCGGACTGCCGCCTGTTCGTTTCCGTGCGCCGCACGCGGGCCTACGTGTTCGAGCAGAAGGTATCGGGCTTCGGCGGCCTGCCTCTGGGCAGCAACGGCAAGGGTATGGTTCTGCTCTCCGGCGGCATCGACAGCCCCGTGGCAGCCTTTCTCATGGCCAAGCGCGGCATGATGATCGAGGCCATACATTTCCACTCCTATCCCTATACCAGCGAGCGGGCCTGGGAGAAGGTGCAGGAGCTGTCCGCCATCGTAGCGGACTACTGCGGGCGCTTTACCGTGCACAGCGTCAACCTGCTGCCCATCCAGGAGGCGATTGTCGCCCACTGCCCCGAGGAGGAAATCACCATTTTAGTGCGCCGCTTTATGATGCGCATTGCCGAGCGCGTGGCGGAGCAGACCGGATGCCTCATGCTGATTACCGGTGAAAACATCGGCCAGGTGGCCAGCCAGACGGCGGAGGCGCTGGTGGTTACCGATGCGTCGGTGCAGATGCCCGTCATGCGGCCGCTGATTGCCATGGAAAAGGTGGACATCATGGATCTGGCGAAAGAAATCGGCACCTACGAAACGTCCATCCTGCCCTACGAGGACTGTTGCACCGTATTCCTGCCCCGCCATCCGGCCACCAAGCCGAAGCTTGCCAAAATTTTAGAATCGGAGAGCCTGCTGCCTGTGGAGGAGCTGATTGCGGCTGCGCTTTCGGAGAAGACCAGCACCGTGATTTTCCCTAAGCAACAGTGAGAAGGCGCAGGCTTGCGCAGCGGCCGTTCAAAAAGACAAAAGAAGTGAAAATCCCCCTTTATCTCTTAAAGACAAGCCGCGGGGAACGCGGTATAATCGGAAAGGAAAGGGGGCTTTTCATATGAATGCTTCGTGTCAGACGACATGGGAAGGAAGCTGCCTCGTGGCGAGCCTTTCCGGCGAGGTGGACCACCACCAGGCGGCAGCGCTGCGGGAACAGCTGGATGAAGAAATTTCAAGAAAATCTGCGGTGAAACGCCCGATTCACCTGATTTTTTCTTTTGAGAAGGTAACGTTTATGGACAGTTCGGGCATTGGCGTTATCATGGGGCGCTACAATAAAATCCGGGAAACCGGAGGGACGGTGTTTATCACCGGATGCGGGGACTACGTGGACCGCATTCTGGAGATGTCGGGGATTTATACCATCGCCCGGCGGGAAGAATCGGTGGCGCATGCGCTTTACCAGTGTGGAAAGGCAGGACAGATCTATGAACAGTGAATGCAGAGTGGAAGAGCGCAAATTGTGCAACCGGCTGGAAGCCGTGTTCCCGGCCATTTCGCAAAACGAGGGGCTGGCCCGGGCCGTGGCCGCCGCCTTTGCCGCCCAGGCAGACCCCACGGTGGAGGAGCTGACGGAGATCCGCACAGCGCTG
The DNA here is from genome assembly GCA_949740445.1 of uncultured Peptostreptococcaceae bacterium. Lineage (GTDB taxonomy): Bacteria > Bacillota > Clostridia > Peptostreptococcales > Anaerovoracaceae > RGIG446. The sequence continues at coordinate 61,920 of CATJIF010000088.1, forward strand.
TCCGAGGCGGTCAGCAACGCGGTGATCTACGGCTATCCGCAGGGAGAGGGGCAGGTGCGGCTGGAGCTTTCCCTGTACAGCGACGGCAGGTTTGTGATGGTCGTGGAGGACCAGGGCGTGGGCATTCCCGACGTGGAACGGGCCAGAGAACCGCTGTTTACCACAGGAGATGCCCAGGAGCGTTCCGGCATGGGATTTACAGTGATGGAGAGCTTTACCGACCGGCTGGATGTGGTTTCCGCCCCGGGAAAGGGAACCCGCATTACCATGGTAAAGCAGCTGGACCAGAGCTATGAGCTGTGAGTGCCGCCTGCTGGATAAGGACGATACCTACCGCCTGATCCGGGCGTTCCGCCAGGGGGATGAAACGGCGCGGGAGCGCCTGATTTGCGCCAACACGGGGCTGGTGAAAAGCCTGGCGCTGAAATTCTGCGCCCAGGGCTACGAGATCGAAGATCTGATGCAGGTGGGATATATCGGACTTCTGAAGGCCATCGACCGCTTCGACCCAAGCTACGACGTCATGTTTTCTACATATGCGGTGCCCATGATTTTAGGAGAATTAAAGCGGTATCTGCGCGACGACGGCGCGGTCAAGGTGGGCCGCCAGACCAAGCAGGATGTCCGGCGCATGCGGCAGCTGTCGGAGGAATTCTGCCGCAGGGAGGGGCGCAGCCCGAAGGTCAGCGAGCTTTCGCAGCTGATGGGCGAAAGTCGCGAGCGGATTCTGTATCTGATCGAGGCACAGGAAGCCATGCACGGGCCGGAGAGCCTGGATAATCCCGACTGCGGCACCGGGCGGCAGATGACCGAAGGATTTCAGGAGGATCGGATCGTTGACCGCATTTTTTTAAAGCGGGCCATCGAAAATCTGCCGGAGCGCGAACGGAAGGTGCTGCTTTTGCGGTACTTCCGGGACATGACGCAGCAGCAGATCGCCGACCGCATGGGGATGTCGCAGGTGCAGGTGTCGCGGCTGGAAAAGAAAATCGTAAAAGAGCTGCGGCGGGAGCTTTCGGAGGGCCTCTGAGCCCGGGCGGGCTTCTGCCGTTTTCTCTGGATTCAAAGAAATGGAAAGATATGAAAAAAGTTAAAAAAGAATACCGCAGAATTTGCGGCGCTTTTCCCAGCTGGGTGGAGTTGGAGCTAAGGAAATAAAAAAATGATGAAAAATCGGTCAAAATTTGAATTATTGACTTGCAAAATGTCCGGAAAAATGTAATACTGTCATTGTATGCTGTTAATTATTTAGCAAAGAGGAGAAACGGTGTACAAACCTTGCTGAAAGGTGAACTTGTTAAATTATTTAAGGAGGCATAAAACATGAACTTTCAACTGACGAAAGAACAAGAGTTTGTAAGAAAAATGGTAAGATCGTTCGCTGAAACCGAATGCGAACCCATCGCTGCCGACATCGACAAGGAGCATAGATTTCCTGTAGAGACGGTAGAAAAGATGGCCAGATACGGCATGCTGGGCATTCCCTTCCCCAAAGAATACGGCGGGGCTGGCGGAGATCACATCTCTTACGCGATTACAGTAGAAGAGCTTTCCCGCATCTGCGCTTCGACCGGCGTTATCTGCTCCGCGCACACCTCTCTGTGCTGCTGGCCGATCTTCAACTACGGTACGGAAGAACAGAAGCAGAAGTATCTGCCCGACCTGCTCTCCGGCAAGAAGCTGGGTGCATTCGGCCTGACCGAGCCCGGTGCAGGCACCGACGCCAGCGGTCAGCAGACGAAGGCTGTTGAGGATGGCGATTTCTACGTTCTGAACGGAAGCAAGGTATTCATCACCAACGGCGGGTATGCCGACGTATTCGTAGTCATGGCTATGACTGACAAATCCCAGGGCACCCGCGGAATTACCGCGTTTATCGTGGAAAAAGGCGACGAAGGTTTCTCCATCGGCAAGACCGAAGATAAATTAGGTATCTGCGCCTCCTCCACCACCGAGCTGATCTTCGAAAACTGTAGAATCCCCAAGGATCGCATGCTGGGCGGCATCGGCAAGGGCTTCAAGGTAGCTATGTCTACGCTGGACGGCGGCCGTATCGGTATCGCTTCCCAGGCGCTGGGTATCGCTCAGGGTGCCTTCGACGTTACCGTAGATTACATGAAGGCCAGAAAGCAGTTCGGCAGATCCCTGTCCAAGTTCCAGGCTCTGCAGTTCGAAATGGCTGAAATGAAGACCAGAATCGAAGCAGCAAGACTTCTGATCTACGAGGCTGCCGACAGAAAAGACAAGCACCTGCCTTATAGTGTAAATGCGGCAATGGCTAAGCTGTTCGCGGCGGAAACAGCGATGTATGTTACCACCAAGTGCGTGCAGTTCCACGGCGGCTACGGATACACGAAGGATTATCCGGTAGAAAGAATGATGAGAGACGCCAAGATTACCGAAATCTACGAAGGTACTTCCGAAGTTCAGAAGATGGTAATCGCCGGTTCCGTATTTGGTAAATAAGGAAGAGGGAGGAAACTTAGAATGAAAATTATCGTATGTGCAAAACAGGTACCTGATACCAACGAAATCAGAATCAATCCGGAGACAGGAACTCTGATCAGAGACGGCGTTCCTTCGATCCTCAACCCGGACGATGCCAACGCTTTGGAAGAAGCTCTGAAGCTGAAGGATCAGTATCCGGATACACACGTTACCGTAGTTACCATGGGACCTCCTCAGGCGCAGGAAATGCTGTTTGAGTGCCTGGCTATGGGCGCTGACGAAGGCATCCTGCTCAGCGACAGAGCTGTCGGCGGTTCCGATACCTGGGCTACTTCCAATGCCATCAGCGCTACCATCGAAAAGATCGGCGACTACGACCTGATCTTCGGCGGACGCCAGGCCATCGACGGAGATACCGCGCAGGTAGGTCCGCAGATCGCAGAGAAATTAGGACTTCCGCAGGTTACTTATGTAATGGAGTTCAAAATCGACGAAAACAAGAAGGATATTACCGTAAAGAGACAGCTGGAAGACGGTTATGAAGAAATCAAAATCCAGACTCCCTGCATGCTGACCTGCATCAAGGAGCTGAACACTCCGAGATACATGTCCATGGCTGGCATCTTCAACCAGGATAAGAAGATCACTGTCTGGAATGCTGCCGACATCCAGGTTGACCTGACCACCGTAGGTCTGAAGGCTTCCCCGACCAACGTATACCGTTCCTTTACACCGCGTCCCAAGGGCAAGGGTTCGATGGTTGCCGGAGATACCGAGGCTGAAATTGCTACCAACCTGATCGTCAGCTTAAAGAAGAAGCACATTATTTAAGGAGGAAAGTCACATGTCAACAGTAAATCTTTCGGATTACAAAAATATATGGGTATATGCAGAGCAGCGCGACGGAAAGCTGATGGGCGTAGCTCTTGAACTGATCGGCGAAGCCTATAACCTGGCAAGAGACATCAGTGCCGATACGAAGGTTTGCGCTCTCCTGGTAGGCGACGGCATCGACCACCTGGCAAAAGAGTGCTTCGAATACGGAGCTGACCAGGTATACATGCTCCAGCATCCGCTGCTGAAGAACTTTACCACCGATGCTTACACCAAGGTAATCTCCGATGCGCTGGAAGAATACAAGCCGGAAATTGTTCTGTACGGCGCAACCCACATCGGCCGCGACCTGGCTCCGCGTATTGCTGCAAGAAGCAACACCGGTCTGACTGCTGACTGTACGCATCTGGACGTAAGCGTAAGAAAGTATATCGAATTTGCCAACGCCAACACCACGCTGGACACCAGCAAGATGGACCCGGCAGATCCCGATACCGGCTTGAAGATGACCAGACCTGCTTTCGGCGGAAACCTGATGGCTACCATCGTTTCTCCGAGAACCCGTCCGCAGATGGCTACCGTTCGCCCTGGCGTAATGTCCAAGAGAGAAAGAGAAGAGGGCAAGACCGGCGAAGTGATCAACGTTGCGGTTAAGATCGGAGAATCCGACATCAGAACCAAGATCATCAACATCGTAAAGGAAGCCAAGGAAATGGTTTCTCTGGTCGATGCCGATATCATCTGCTCCGGCGGACGTGGTCTGGGCGGCCCCGAAGGCTTTAAGCTGATCAAGGAATTTGCTGACAAGGTCGGCGGCGTTGTCGGTTCTTCCCGTGCCTGCGTAGACAGCGGCTGGATCGACCACTCTCACCAGGTAGGTCAGACCGGTACCACCGTAAAGCCGAAGATCTACTTCGCCTGCGGTATCTCCGGAGCTATCCAGCATCTGGCTGGCATGCAGAACTCCGACATCATCGTAGCCATCAACAAAGATCCGGATGCTCCGATCTTCGAAGTTGCAGACTATGGCATCGTAGGAGACCTGTACAAGGTAATTCCGCAGATCATCGAGCAGTGGGACAACGCAGAAGCGCTGGCTGACGCTGCAAAATAGACGCACCTAACACAGCGATTGACGAGCGAAGCGAAGTCAGAGCTGATGTAGGTGCTCAGCGAGAAGCGCAGGGCTTTAGCCCGTGGCGCTTTACCGCGACGCACA